>JAHDFD010000024.1 GCA_020628375.1 Chitinophagales bacterium
ATCACCAATCACCAATCACCAATCACCAATCACCAATCACCAATCACCAATCACCAATCACCAATCACCAATCACCAATCACCAATCACCAATCACCAATCACCAATCACCAATCACCAATCACCAATCACCAATCACCAATCACCAATCAACCATCAACCATCAACCATCAACCATCAACCATAACTGACTAATACTGAATTTTTGGCTCCCCAACTTTTGAACGATTGATCGTCCATAAATTATAATCAAGATTATTAACAATTCCATTGCCATCACCATCGTGGCTTAAATACTGATTAACTGCTGAATTATTCTGCTCCCATATATTATTATCAAGATTATTAATGATCCCATTTACTTCATACTCTCCTGAATGCATAACATAATAACTTCCTAATTGCTTCAATTGGTTAAAGCCTGCAATTAAGCTCATATCCGTTCTCAAATCCACAATCATTGCTCCAAAAATCGGCGCATCGATTAAAACGGCTAAATGGTTTCTCGAATGAATGGAAATATAGTTTCCATCCAAATTTGGAAATTGAATATCAGGATTTCCATTTACATCGAATACCTGTCCCAATCGATTTACATAAGCAGCTTGCTGGTCTAATATATTTCCATCTATATCTCTTAAAACAATCAGCAACCAATCTGTCATATCCGCCGGAATAGACATCATCATTTCACCTCCTGAATAATCCCAGGGACTTGTGTTGAATGGGTGTACATTTGGAATGATACCTAAATTTGCCAGATCTGTATGCATCTCACCAGTATTTTCATCTGTAAATCCTTCAAGTAATAACTGAATATTCACAGAGCTGCATATTCCTCCTGTTGGGCTAGTAACTACTACAATATCTGAATCTGAAATACCATTCTCGTCACTAACAGTGTATGTGTATGTTCCGGGAGCATCAACAATAGCCACCATCATATTACTACCTGAAAGAATATTACCATCTAAAGTCGTCCAAGAGTAAGTGTAATTCATACCCGAACCTGTATCACCACTTCCGCTTAATGTAGCCTGATTAGTTATGCAATCTAATTCTTGATCTAAGCCCGCGTTTACATTAGAATTTACACAAACACACAAATTAGAGTCATAACTATCAATAGTATTCATATTACCATCATCACAACTAGGCTCCATATTGACAATAACACAATTCATCGAATCGAAAGAATCTGTCGTTAAAGTGCAACCATCATCAACATTCGGTGGCATATTCACGATCTGGCAATTCAGCGTATCGAAAGAATCTGTCGTTAAAGTGCAACCATCATCGACATTCGGTGGCATATTTACAATTTGGCAATTCATCACATCGAAGGAATCTGTTGTTAAAGCACAACCATCATCGACGTTTGGTGGCATATTCACGATCTGGCAATTCATCGCATCGAATGAATCCGTTGTTAAAGAACAACCATCATCAACATTCGGTGGCATGTTCACGATCTGGCAATTCAGTGCATCGAAAGAATCCATTGTTAAAGCACAACCATCATCTACGTTTGGCGGAATATTTACGATCTGGCAATTCAGTGCATCGAAAGAATCTGTCGTTAAAGTGCAACCATCATCGACGTTCGGTGGCATATTTACGATTTGACAATTCATTGCGTCAAACGAATCTGTTGTTAAAGAACAATCATCATCGACATTCGGTGGCATGTTCACGATCTGGCAATTCAGTGCATCGAAAGAATCCATTGTTAAAGCACAACCATCATCTACGTTTGGCGGAATATTTACGATCTGGCAATTCAGCGTATCGAAAGAATCTGTTGTTAAAGCACAACCATCATCGACGTTTGGTGGCATATTCACGATCTGGCAATTCAGTGCATCGAAAGAATCTGTTGTTAAAGCACAACCATCATCGACATTCGGTGCCATGTTCACAATTTGGCAATTCATCGCGTCGAAGGAATCTGTTGTTAAAGCACAACCATCATCGACATTCGGTGCCATGTTCACGATCTGGCAATTCATTGCATCGAAGGAATCTGTTGTTAAAGCACAGCCATCATCAACGTTTGGTGGCATATTTACGATCTGGCAATTCATCGCATCAAAGGAATCTGTCGTCAAAGAACAACCATCATCAACATTCGGTGGCATGTTCACGATCTGGCAATTCAGCGCATCAAAGGAATCTGTCGTTAAAGCACAACCATCATCAACATTCGGTGGCATGTTAACGATCTGGCAATTCAGCGAATCGAAGGAATCTGTTGTTAAAGCACAACCATCATCAACGCTTGGTGGTGTATTTATACATTCACAGTTGACTGCATCATAAGAATCAGTTGTTAGAGCACAACCATCGTCACAATTCGGAGGTGTAAAAACAAAACCATCATTTGAATCAGTTAAAGTACTCTGACTGTATGCTCCAGTCCCATTATTTGGATAATCAGCATTAAAGCTAGTATATAAAGGACTTAATTGTAGATTACTTGATTGTGTATCGTCAATAATATCAAAACATATTTCTGCAATATCAACCCAATCTGTGGAAACAACCGGACAACTAAAACTAGTCGCTCCAGGAGAGTTTGGAGCAGTAAGTAAGTTCAAAGTAATATTAAATGAACCTGCAGTTGCCGCATCATAAGCATGCCCATCCCAGGCATTAGTTACACCAACAATACATAAGTCCGAACCATCAAAGTTTAATGAATTATAGCTATTGAATTCGAGTGCATTACTATTATAAGTAAAGAATATAGAAGATGTACCTAAACGAATATCACTGTCTGCAGAAATCTGTAATACTGTGCAATATGTGCTTTCATTACAGTCCACTTCAGAATCGAATCTTAAGCTATAAGATTGTGCACTTAAGTCGTTAAGCAAAAAAAGAAAGAGGAAGCTAATAATAAATGTGAAGGTGTAATTTTTCATAGTTCAGCGTTATACTCAATTTATACGGTTTAAAATAATTGATGTTACGTGTGCAAACTTCAATTGTTATTTATGGTTAACTAAATACTAAAAAAACATAATTAAAAATATTTAACATGAATAAATCGTAAATTTCATGTAGCGTTTTTTAAGAGCATTTTATCAAATGGTTTTCTGATTTAATTTATCTGAAAACTATTTCTTCGTTCAACAAAGCTCCTTAAACTTCCAATATTTATTCACTAAAATTTTAAATGATCAATTTACAATGACAAAAATTCAGAGCATCTTTTTTCTACTTACCATTTTAATTTTCACCAACCATCTACAAGCCCAAAAGGACGAAAATTTAAAAACTTTATCACCTTATTTTCAAGTAAAAAGTACCAACTCCAATGTAGATGCTCTACCCTTAAAAAACACCGATGTTGATGTAAATATAACCGGCATGATCGCCGATGTAACAGTCAGGCAGGTGTATGCAAATGAAGGTAAAGTACCTTTAGAAGCAATATACACTTTCCCTGCATCTACAAATGCAGCAGTTTATGCTATGGAAATGCAAATAGGCGAAAGGGTTATTAAAGCAAAGATCAAAGAAAAAGAAGCTGCCAGAAAAGACTATGAACAAGCTAAAAAGGAAGGTAAAAGAGCTTCGCTACTTGAGCAACAACGACCTAATGTGTTTCAGATGAATATTTCAAACATTATGCCCAATGATGAAGTTATGGTTACTTTGAAATACACAGAATATTTAGTTCCGACTAAAGGTATTTATGAGTTTGTTTATCCAACGGTTGTAGGTCCACGCTACTCGAATGATCGGATGACCGAGGAAGATAAAAATACTTTTTCTAATACACCTTATCAGAAAGAAGGTGAATTAGCTTGTTATGATTTCGATATAAATACCCGCTTACGAACTGGTGTTCCGGTTCAGGATATTAGTTCTGAAAGCCACCATTTAAGATTACAATACCCTGCTGCGAATGAAGCCAATGTTTATTTACATGCCGATGAAACCAATGCAGGTAACAGAGATTATGTACTACAATATCAATTGGCAGGAGAACAAATAAATTCAGGTATCACACTGTATGAACATGAAGATGAAAATTTCTTTTTAATGATGGTACAGCCCCCAAAAAGAATAGAAAATTCAGATATTCCTCCAAGAGAATACATCTTCATTAATGATGTTTCGGGTTCAATGAGTGGTTATCCTATGGATGTTTCAAAAAAAATAATGCGTAACCTTTTGAGTAATTTAAGACCCGAAGATCGTTTCAATGTTTTAGTATTTGCAGGAACTTCTGGTTGGCTATGGGATAAATCGAGAGAAGCCAATTATCAAAATCTTCATAAAGCAATCGATTTTATAGATAATCACGATGGCAATGGTGGAACTGAAATAATCAATGCTTTAAAAAAGGCACTGAACTTTCCTAGAGAAGATGAAGCGATGTCGCGTTCTTTTGTAATCGTTACAGATGGATATGTAATGGTTGAAAAAGAAACATTTGATCTTATCAGAAACAGTAATGACCAAGCAAATACCTTCGTTTTTGGTATTGGTAGTTCTGTTAATAGATATTTGATCGAAGGCATGGCACGTGTGGGTATGGGTGAGCCTTTTATTGTTTTGAATGATGAAGAAACGAACGAAAAGGCAGAAAGCTTCAGAGAATATATTTCAAGCCCTGTATTAACTCAGGTAAAATTGAATTTTTCCAACTTTGATGTATATGATGTAGAACCATTAACGGTACCAGATGTCTTTGCTGAAAGACCAATTATTGTTTATGGAAAATATAAAGGCAAACCGAATGGTTCTGTTCAGATCAAAGGATATAATGGAAGGAAAAAATGGAAAGAACAGATCGATATTTCAAAAGCAAAAGCAGATGAAAAGAACGCTGCTTTAAGATACTTATGGGCAAGGAAGAAAATCCAACAATTAGATGATTATGGAGCTTTGGATTATCAAACGGTTAATAAAGAAAAAGTTACAGAGCTCGGATTAAAATACAATTTACTAACCAACTACACTTCATTTATTGCCGTTGAAGAAACCCCGGTAAACAATAACAATAATCTGAAAACTGTAAAACAAGCAATTCCATTACCGCAAAATGTTTCCAACTATGCTATTGGCTTTGATATGGAACTTGATGAAGAAATAGAAATAGAGTTACTTTCTAAATATGATCAAATAAACTGTTCAGGCATTTCTAATATCTCAAGCAAAACACTCATAATTGATCATATCGATGAAAAGATCAATTCAGAAATAAATAACTGCTTAGACAACCCAATAGATTTAGAAAACATTGAAATCCACTTCAGTAGCACAGGTAAAGTAGAAGCGATCAACTTTAAAAATAAAGATCTGAACAAAGAAATAGTTAACTGTATAGAGAACCTGATTCAATCTTGGAATATAGATAATATATCAGTTAGCAATTCATTTACTGTTAATATTCAATTTTAATCTTGCTTATGTATAATATTAAATTTAAGCAAATAACAAGTTTATCATTGTTATTACTGTTAGTCTTTACTTCTTGCACAAAAGAAGAGATAAGTTCAGCCAGAAACCTGGCTTCTGATGGAGAAATAACTTTTATTTTAGGAGATGACAAAGCTTCAACAAACCCTTATTATGCTAAAGCAGAACTATACTTCAGATATAATGACGATGTGAAAACCGAAAAAGTGATCACCCATTTACACACTTTATCAGAAGTTCAGGGTTATTTGTGTAAACATGCTCCTGAAAATGGTAATCCCTGGAAATTAGTTAATCTTGTTTCTCATGGAAACGAATATCTTGGTTTAAGTGCCAAAGTAAGTCCTGATGGCAAACGAGCTACAAGCAAACGAATAATAGAAGGACTTAATAATGGTGAATTAAGGAATATTCCAACTTCAGTAATTAACGAACAGACAAAAATTCGACTGCACGGCTGTGGATTAGGAAATAATAAATCGCTGAAATATGCACTTGTACAAGCTTTTTCTGATGGAATAAATTGCCCTGAATTAAATGCCAATGAATATTTTGAGTATTATTTAGCTTCAGAAGATACTAAACGATCAATAACTAAATATGATGCTCAATACTGGATGATCGGTTTTAAAATGGGTTATCAACCAAATGATAATGTGTTAAGCAGAAAACTGAAAAATAAATATCCGAATACTGATGTAAACTGGCAAGAAGCCTTACAAAATGAGCAGGCATACAAGCAAGGCGATGTTTTTCATTATACTTTCGATGTTCCGGTAAAATGGGTAATCCCGTTCGAAAACAAAGAAGATGTTCCTTTACTGAAAACTCAGAAAGAAAGTTTGAACTGGGTAAAAACCAATGAAAAGATCTTGAAAGATCTTGAGAAACTGGAAATTCCACCAGATCAATTCAATTGGTGGGCGAGAAATATTTACATCAAAAATGAAGACGGTACAAAATCACCTGCTCTTTGGATCAAAGGCTATTGTACGATGCTTTGTGTTTTGGAATTACTTCCTGAAAATGTTTAAGTATATGCAACTTTGTTAAATTTCAAAAAATCAACTTATGTATTAAACATTATAAAAGTAAAGATGCTTTATCCGTTAAGCATCTTTACTTTACTTTTACTTTCCTGATCAATGAGCGATACAAAGCAGGGAAAAAACGCTTCACATAAACACCTATCGTTTCCCAACCTCCGATATACGCTTCTGCTTTATTTTTCTGAATTGCTTTTACTATACCTTTAGCACACTTTTCCGCAGTAATTCCCTTACTTGTAGCCTTATCCATTGTTGCTTGTTTGGAGCCATCACCAGTTAAAGCATTCATTGAAATTTGGGTTTGTACAAAACCCGGACAGATTAAGGTAACTTTAATATTGTCATCGTGATGTTCTGCACGCAAAGCATCGAAAAAACCATGTAAGGCATGTTTTGAAGCAGCATAACTCGAACGATAAGGAGAAGCAAAAACGCCTGTTAAGCTCGTAACAACAACAAATCTACCTGTTTTCTTTTCTATAAAATGAGGAAGTAAAGCTTTACTAAGTGCAACAGTTCCTATATAGTTAACATCCATCATTCTTTTGTCAACATCTATAATAGTATCTTTAACTAAGGAACGTTGACTTATCCCTGCATTATTAACCAAAACATCTATATTACCTAATAAAGCAACTGCGTCTTCTATTTTAGTAGAAGCATCACTTTCCATTTCTGCGAGGTCAAGCCTAAGTATATGCACTTTTTCAGGAAATTTACAATTCGACTTAACGCGCTGTAATTCATTTTCTCTTCTTGCTGAAATTAATATTTCAACACCCAATTCAGATAATTCATAAGCTAAAGCCTCCCCTATTCCACTTGAAGCACCAGTAAGCCATATTTTAAGATCAGAAATCGCCATAACCAAAATTAGATGAATTTTTACAGTTTATAAAATCACATGAAAGATAGCTAACAATTACCTTTGATTCTCCTGTCAAGGCTTTAAGCCCTGACAGGATATTATCAGAATATACTCTAAGTTTAACACAAACCTATTTAACAGTGAAAATAGCTTTAGCACAACTCAATTTCCATATTGGTAATTTCGAATTAAATGAAAAGAAAATTTTGACATCTATTGAAGAGGCCAAAACAAATAATGCAGATTTAATTGTATTCAGTGAATTAGCTGTTTGTGGTTATCCACCACGTGATTTTCTTGAATTCCCCGATTTTATTAATCGCTGTAATAAGGTTTTAGAAAATATAAAAGAGGCAAGCGGGGGAATTGGTGTAATTGTAGGCGCACCAACCGTAAATCCAGTTCCTGAAGGAAAAGACTTATTCAATTCAGCCTATTTAATTGCCGATGGTGAAATTATTGGAACTGCTCATAAAGCATTATTACCCACTTACGATATCTTCGATGAATACCGCTATTTTGAACCAGTTGAAACATTTAAGGTTATTGAATTTAAAGGCAAAAAAATTGCTTTAACTGTTTGTGAAGATATTTGGAATATTGGCAATGATAATCCATTGTATGAGACTTGTCCAATGGATGAACTCGTTAAGCAATCACCTGATCTGATGATAAACATTTCTGCTTCACCTTTCAGTGCCGATCATGCACAGGATCGTTTGGATATAGTGCTTGAAAATGTGAATCGTTACCAACTTCCGATGTTCTATTGTAATCAAGTTGGTGCTCATACAGAAGTTGTGTTCGATGGTGGTTCTGTTGTTGCAAATGCAAAAGGTAAGATCGTACAGGAATTATCTTACTTCAAAGAAGAAATCAGGTATTTTGATCTGAATGAAGTTGAACAATACAATGATACAGATCAACTTCAGGAAAAAGATAGAATAGCTTTAATACACGATGCAATTGTATTGGGTATAAAAGATTATTTCGGAAAACTTGGTTTCACCAAAGCTATATTGGGCTTGTCTGGTGGAATTGATTCGGCTGTAACTTTAGCATTGGCGGCTGAAGCTTTAGGAGCTGAAAATGTTTTATCGGTAATGATGCCTTCGCAATTTTCGTCTGACCATTCTGTCAATGATTCGGAACAAATGTGCGAAAACTTAGGCTCTCCTGTTAAGAAAATAGCGATTCAGCCTGCCTATGAAGCATTTTTATCGATGCTCAATCCTCACTTTGAAGGCAAACCATTTAATGTAGCAGAAGAAAACATTCAGGCGCGTTCCAGAGGATTGATCTTAATGGCATTGTCTAATAAACATGGTTATATTTTATTGAATACTTCTAACAAAAGTGAAGCTGCTGTTGGTTACGGAACCCTGTATGGCGATATGTGTGGTGGACTTTCGGTAATTGGTGATGTATATAAAGTCGATGTTTATCGTCTGGCTGAATATTGTAACAGAAATAAAGCGATTATTCCACAGCATATAATTACCAAGCCGCCAAGTGCGGAATTACGTCCTAATCAAAAAGATTCCGATTCTTTACCGGATTACGATATTCTTGATGAAATTTTGTTTCAATATATAGAAAAACGACAAGGTCCTAATGAATTAGTTGCCATGGGTTATGATGAAGCTTTGGTTAGCCGTATTCTTAAATTGGTCAATAGAAGTGAATACAAACGTTACCAAACTCCGCCTATGATCCGTGTTTCTAACAAAGCCTTTGGTATGGGTAGAAGAATGCCGATCGTTGCGAAGTATTTGGGTTAAATCCTTTCTGATCACGCAGTCATTCCGGCGCATGCCGATTTACCAAAACTTCGGCTCATGCGGTCATTCCGGTGCATGCCGACTTACCAAAACTTCGGTTCACGCGGTCATTCCGGCGTAGGCCGGAATCCCCCTCACTTGTAGGAGATGCTGAAATAAATTCAGCATGACTCGATAAAACAAAGGAGATACTGAAACAAGTTCAGCATGACCCGATAAAATGGAGATGATGAAGAAACGAGTTCAGTATGACGGATATATATAAAAGGAATATCTTACTTTTGCGGTATGAACACCATTAGAGGTGGGTATGTTTACATGATAACAAACACCCACAAAACCACTATATATATTGGCGTAACCAATAACATAAGACGAAGAACGCACGAACACAAATCAGGAGTAGGCGGTAAATTTTCTAAGAAATACAACCTCCACTGTTTAGTGTATTATGAGTATTTTAATTCTATAAGAGAAGCGATCAGACGAGAAAAGCAAATGAAGAGTTGGAAAAGGGCATGGAAAGAGAATAAAATAACAGAAATTAATCCTGATTGGGAAGATCTTGCTGCTGATTGGTATGATGATCTATAAAGACGTCATTGCTACTTACACTGACTTACCAAAACTTCGGTTCATGCGGTCATTCCGGCTTTTCCTAACCTCTTGACCACGCGGTCATTCCGGCGTAGGCCGGAATCCCCTTCATTTCTAGGAGATGCTGAAATAAATTCAGCATGACTCGATAAAATGAAGGAGATGCTGAAATAAATTCAGCATGACCTGATAAAATGAAGGAGATCCTGAAACAAGTTCAGCATGACCCAATAAAATGAAGGTGAGGTTGAAGTGGGCTCGGCATGACCCGATGATGAAAAGGACAATAAAACAAATTAAGTATGACTTCTTAACTTTGCAGTGAAGTCCAAGCTTTTAAAATTGCTGAAAGACATTATAAAAAAAGCATACTTACTATATACACAAAGCGACCTTTTCACGAAGGCAGCCGCCTTGGCATATTATACCCTTTTTTCATTACCACCCTTACTTGTTATTATTGTTTCTGTAGTTAGTAGTTTCTTAGATGAAAACTCGGTAAGGAGTTCTGTTTTTAAAGAACTGACAAGACAGTTAGGCTATAATAATGCACAAGAAATATATGATGTTATGAACCGTATTGGTTTGGTTAATATTGGGTTTGGCCCTAGTTTGATCGGTGCATTGGTTTTATTATTTCTAGCCTCGACCATTTTTGTTACCATGCGCAATGGCTTGAATGAAATTTTTAATGTAAACTCAAGTAGAAGTGGTATAGTACAGTTGCTATTCAGTCGGGCAATAGCAATAGCATTTATTCTTGGTTTTGCATTTGTTTTATTGGCTACTTTACTAACCAATACTTTCTTAACCGGATTAGAAGCAGAATTGAGTGAATTGTTTCCCGAAACGAGGTTCTTGTTTTTAGAAATAATGAACTGGTGGTTGCCGATCATTGGTCCCATTTCCTTGTTCTTTGTATTGTTCAAATTACTGCCGGAAATAACCATCGACTGGAAGATTGCAAGTGCAGGTGCCGTATTTACAACCATTTTATTCTTCATAGGAAAAAGAGTTATTAGTTTGTATATAGCCAACAGCACTATGATAAATGTATTCAGTGCTACAGGTTCCTTAGTCGCAATTTTAGTTTGGATATATTATACCGCTTTTATTTTTTATCTTGGTGCCGTGTTTACAGCTGCTATAAAAAATTATTTTGAAGTACCCGATCTGAGCAAAGAAGTATGAATAATAGATCACAAAAATTTCAGGACTTCCTACAACTCCATTTTATTGTATTGCTGTTTGGTTTTACAGCAATACTGGGTAAACTAATTACTATAGATGCAATGGAATTGGTTGCCTGGCGTATGGGATTAGCGGCACTGGGTATGGCAGTTATGCTCTTCTTCATAAAACCAAAATTCAATATTCCCAAAATCACCTTATTAAAAATAATAGCTACGGGAATTATCGTCGCTATACACTGGATATTCTTTTTTCTGGCAGTTAAGGTATCCAATGTTTCTGTAACACTTGGATGCATGGCAAGTGGTACACTATTTACGAGCATTTTAGAACCCCTGATCGAAAGAAGGAAAATTTGGTGGGTAGAAGTTGTTATTGGCTTACTGATAATTGCTGGTTTATATATAATTACTCAATTCGCCTTTAATTACTATCTGGGAATTGCTTATGCGCTTTTCTCTGCCTTCATGGCAGTTTTATTTGGTGTTATCAATAAACAATTTGTGAAACACCACCACCCTCTGGTTATATCTTTTACCGAAATGCTAACCGGAAGTATTGCCATAATCTTATTTGCTTTAATTGCAGGAATTAACTTCACACCAATAAACGATATACCTAATTCCGATTGGCTATGGTTATTAATACTCGCCTGGATATGTACCGCTTATGCCTTTTTAGGAATCGTTCAATTATTGAAAAGGTTATCTGCTTATTCTGTTTCTTTAGCAATCAACTTAGAACCAGTTTATGGAATAATATTAGCCTTTATGATATTCGGAGAATCTGAAAAAATGGATATTGGCTTTTACATTGGTGCGGTGATTATTCTACTATCAGTTGGTATTTATCCATTATTAGAACAGAAATTCAAAAAAAATTGAACGTTATTGTATCTTCAACACGTTAGAAAAAAGTCTTATATTTACTTCAAACCCAATTCATGTTCCCAACGATAAATAATTTCTGGAAAGTTATAATTGCCATAATTATATTTTTCATTTTATGGGTAATATGGCATTATCTGGGTTCAATAGTAGCCTATATTTTATCTGCGGCATTCTTAACCATGTTGGGTACCCCTTTAATGGGTATGCTTCGGGGACTCAGAATTGGAAAATTCCAAATCCCCAAAGCGGCGTGTGCTTTAATTGTTATTGTTGGCTTTTATGCTTTACTAACTTCTTTTATAGCCTTATTTGTACCGCTTATTGTAGAACAGATCAATCTTTTATCGAATATAGATATAGACAAAGGCTTGAAGAATGTTGAAAGCAGTATTTATCAGTTCAATGATTTTCTGAAAAAATATCAATTAGGTGGTGAAGCTGATCCGGTTGACCAGATCAAAACAGCTCTTCAGAAATTCTTTAATACAGAAAACATCTTCAATATCTTCGGAACAGCATTTGGATTCTTGGGAAATATAGTAAGTATTATAACCGCTTTATTCGCCGTAACTTTCATTTGGTTCTTTTTCCTGACAGACAATGAATTATTGTATAAGTATTCATCTATGTTTGTTCCTGACCAATATGAAAGAGGATTTGATAATGTTATTAGCACAAGCAGAAACTTATTAACTCGCTACATTTTCGGAATTTTAGTTCAATTGTGCTTTGTAACCATATTCGTTACTTCGGGCATGTTCGTATTCGATGTAAAGTATGCCTTGTTAATTGGATTCTTTGCTGGCTTAGCCAATATTATTCCCTATATAGGACCACTAATAGGTCTAACCTTTGCATTGTTTGTAGCAGTTACTACGAACTTGAGTATGGATTTCACTTCACAAATGTTACCATTAGTTCTAAAGATCGGAGCTGTTTTTGCGCTTATGCAAACTGTAGATAATATTCTATTACAACCGATCATATTCTCCAATTCTGTAAAGGCACATCCACTCGAAATTTTTATTATTATACTTGTTGCAGGAACTTTAGCTGGTGTTGGCGGAATGATCATTGCCATTCCTTTCTACACAATCATAAGGGTGGTCGCTAAAGAATTCTTAAGTGAATTCAAACTTGTTCAAACCTTAACAGAGGATATTTAACAATTGACTTTTGTCAATTTTCTCACATTTTTGAACTATTAGATGATTTTTTTTAAGAAAAGGTTGCATATCATTTTAAAACACCCTTATATTAGCATTGCATAATGGGAGTAGATTTATGGAGTGCATCGGCTTAGTCGGTGCATTTCCATTTTATAGACCTTTGTTTACCAACATTTTACACATTCCACTTTTAATTAAATTATTTTTTTCACTTTTTTCTAAAAAAACTTGACTATTTGATAGAAATGCTATTAAATTAGCATTGCATAATGGGAGTAGATTTATGGAGTGCATCGGCTTAGTCGGTGCATTTCCATTTTATAGACTGCTGTTTACCACTTAATAAGTCTTTGTCATTGTTTGAGGTACCATTATAATATAATCGCCATTCTTCTTTATTTCATCATCAATTTCCATTTCCATACTTTCAACTGAAGAAATAACCATCACTTTTAATTTCTTTTTACTTTTTTTCAGATACCAATAAATACCTCCATATTCTGCCGAATGAAAATCACCATTAAAATGAAAGAACAACTTTCCCTTTTTCCAATGCTCAAGAATTGAATATGCCATAGTAGCATCTTTAACCGCCTGAGCTTGCATAAAACTTTCTCCACCATCTTCACCTCCTCCCATTTCTAGTAGAAAATCATAACCAGGCGTATCTGCATTTACTTCCAATGGCAAAGGCATGATAAAGTCTTTTGCTGATTCAGAAATACCATCTAAAACAGAAAGTCCATTATGATGTACCATACTTGCGTATCGTCGTGGGATATTAGTTGCAATAAAAGGTAAACCATTTCCTTTCGCAAATTCTACGAGCGGTTTATAGTCTGTATTATAATTATCCCATAACTTAATTTCATTATTGAAGTTTCTTTCCTGAATATCACCATTCAGGTATTCATTCAAAATAATTTGATCATCGCGCTCAAAAACCTCAGAACCAATAATTAAATTATCTCCTGCTTCCCAATGAATATCTTTTACCAACTCATATTGAAGCCAGTGACAAATAGGATTATTATGTAACTCCCCGAATAAAACAACATCGGCTTTCAAAGCCTCCTGCAACATTTCATTGTAGTTCACTTCTTTCCCCTCACTATCAAAAATCAAATAGGCAGGCTTCGTGTTTTGAGCAGATACACTTATTGCAAGTATTCCTAACAACAAGCTGATTATACTTATCTTCATTGAAGTAGTTATATGTAGTGGGTAAGCAATTTATGGACATTTTATTGTTGGTCAAGAGACCAACAAAGGTCTGTACCTAAGTTGGTCTCTTGACCAACTGAATTTCTTTAAAGTATCCACAAGTTTCTTGCCCATTACAGTTATAGTTTAAAAATTAATTTAATTCAAGTTAAGATATACAGTAAAAATTCCGAAACAGTCAAACTGTAAGTTGTGGGTTAAAATGGTTGATTTGGTCAGGAAACTATGCATTCCAAACCCAATCAAGACACCCTTGCTGGTCTCCTGACCAGCAATTTTCATTTTCAAAAAGCATTTATTTCACACCACTTCCAATTTTTTCATGGACCTTTCTAACTATTACACAATTGATAAAATTGAGAATTATCGCAATTTTGATTATTTAATAATACTGATCTTCAGGGTATTGGTTGAACCTCGTTCTTCAATAGGCATACTTCCCGTATTTAAAACCACATCACCAGATTCGACCAAACCTTTTTCTTTCAGAATATTTTGAACATCTGCTATGGTTTGATCAGTGCTTGTAAAGTTATTGTAGAAAAATGCTCTTACTCCCCATATCAAACTTACCTGATTCAGTAATACTTCGTTTTCCGTAAATACATAAATATTTGCATTGGGTCTTCGGCTTGAAAGTGTGTAGGCGGTATAACCAGACTTAGTCATTCCTATAATACCTTTTGCTCCAACTTCGTGTGCAAGATCACAAACAGTATTACAAATTGCATCCGACAAAAAGGTTTTAGCCTGTTTATCGAGCTTACTTTTCTTACGATAAATTATCGACTCCTTTTCAACCCTTTTAATAATTCTACGCATCGCCTTAACCACCTTTAAAGGGTGTTTACCAACTGCTGTTTCACCGCTTAACATAACTGCATCGGCACCATCAAAAATAGCATTGGCTACATCTGATACTTCTGCTCTTGTAGGTACAGGATTTTCGATCATAGATTCCATCATTTGTGTAGCAATGATCACTGGCTTAGAACTCTTAATACATTTTTCAACAATTTTTTTCTGAATTACCGGCGTTTGTTCAATTGGTACTTCAACTCCCAGATCACCACGAGCAACCATAATAGCATCAGCTTCCTCAATTATATCATCAATAACTTCAACAGCTTCCGGTTTTTCAATTTTAGCAATAATTTTCGCCGGATGTTTTTTAAATTCTGATAAGCCTTTAAGCTTTATAAGGTCTTTAGCACTTCTGACAAATGAAAGGGCGATCCAACTTACATTCTGAGTAAATATGAATTCTATGTCTTTGGTATCTTTTTCAGTAATCGAAGGAATAGAAATATCTGTATCTGGAAGATTAACACCTTTATTAGATGATAAGAAAGCATCATTTAAAACTTCTAACTGAACTGAATCAACAGCATTAGTTTTAAGTACTTTCAATTCCAGCTTTCCATCATCAACCAAAACCCTATGGCTTGTCTGTATATCTTTGGCAAAATCTTGATAAGAAATATAATAATGATTCGCTCTTTTCACTCCAACTTTAGTCGTAAAAGTGATCTTGTCCCCTTTCTTTAACTCAACTTTACCAGAACCATCTTTTGATTCTACTTTTCCAACGCGTATTTTAGGACCTTGTAAATCAGCTAATATGGCTACATTGGTTTCAAGTTCTTTATTCAGTTCATGAATGGTTTGTATGATCTTTGCTTTGCTCTCGTGCGATCCATGAGAAAAATTCAAACGAAATACATCAACACCTGAATAGATTAATTCTGAAAGCATTTCTTTGTTTTCAACAGCAGGGCCAACCGTTGCAATAATTTTTGTTTTGGTAAATTTTTTATGTGCCATTTGAATAAAGTTTTTCTTGGTAAAAGAAATATTTTTAAAGTAATTAAGTTAAATTGATAATTATGGGTATGTAGAAATACAGATCAATATTCTATTTTAACAAATATCAACCCAAAATTTTAAATTTGATTAAACCTTCTCAGAACTTACTTTCTTATTATATACAAATCTAAGGTCATTACACAAAATACTATATCTATTGTGGGTTAAGCCTTTATTATGAATTAAGAATATTAAAGATTTTGAAAAGATTCAAAACATAATTAAGATTGATTTTTGTCAATTTTTCATAAAAACAAGATTATAAATGCAGAAATTGATATTTTTGCATCACTTTTTAAAAACCAAATATTTTACGAATGTCTGATATCAGAGAAAAAGTTGTTGAAATTATCGTAAACAAATTAGGACTTGATGAAGAACAAGTTACTCCAGAGGCTCATATCATAAACGATTTAGGAGCTGATTCAATTGAAACGGTTGAATTAATCATGGAATTTGAAGATAAATTCGGAATAGAAATTCCAGATGATGATGGAGAGAAAATTGCAACTGTTGGAGATGCAATACAATACTTAGAAGAAAAATTAGCTTAATAGCTATTTACAATTTTAATCTTAAATGCAGAATACAAGTGCTACAATTCTTGTATTCTGTGTTTTTATTTTAGCTTGTTCTAACATCTAAATTGAAAGAAATGGCATCAAAGAGAGTGGTAATTACCGGGCTTGGCGCAGTAACTCCGATTGGAAATAATATTTCAGAATTCTGGGATGGTATAAGTTCGGGAAAAAGTGGCGCAGGTGCCATAACGAAATTTGACGCAAGTTTATTTAAAACACAATTTGCCTGTGAAGTCAAAGATTTTGACCCTAAGGAATATTTAGATACTAAAGAAGTGAGAAGATTAGATCCTTTCTCACAATATGCATTGGTTGCTACTCAGGAAGCCATTTCAGATTCAAAACTTTTAGAATTTGAAGATTTGGATAGAAATGAGGTAGGTGTGATCTGGAGTTCAGGTATTGGCGGGCAGCTCACTTTTCAAAGTGAAGTAAGTAAGTTTGCTGTTTCAAGAAATGAAAACCCTGAAGCCAGCCCACGTTATAGTCCTATGTTCATTCCAAAAATGATCCTGGATATTGCTGCTGGTCATATTTCTATTAAATATGGATTCAAAGGTCCTAATTATGCAGTTGTTTCTGCTTGTGCTTCAAGTACAAACGGACTTATTGATGCTTTTAATTGTATTAAATTAGGCTATGCCGACGTAATGATATCCGGTGGTAGTGAAGCCTCTATTACCGAATGTGCTATGGGTGGCTTTAATGCGCTGAAAGCCTTATCTACCAGAAACGACTCACCTGAAACGGCATCACGTCCTTTTGATGCAGAACGTGATGGTTTTGTTATGGGTGAAGGTGCCGGAGCTTTGGTACTTGAAAGTCTTGAACATGCTCAAGCCCGCGGAGCAAAAATATATGCCGAACTTGTTGGTATAGGCATGAGTGCCGATGCGCACCATATAACTGCACCACACCCTGAAGGAGAAGGTGCCACATTAGTAATGAATCGAGCCTTAAAAAATGCTTCGATCAGCGCCGAAGATATCGATTATGTAAATGTACATGGTACTTCTACCCCACTCGGCGATATTGCAGAAATAAAAGCAATTGAAAAGGTATTTAAAGATCACGCTTATCAATTAAACATTAGTTCTAGCAAATCGATGACCGGACACTTATTGGGTGCTGCGGGTGCAGTTGAAAGTATCGCTTGTATTTTAGCAATACAGCATCAAACAGTTCCTCCAACGATCAATCATGAGAACTTCGATGAAGATATAGATCAGCGTTTGAACTTAACTTTAAATAAAGCTGAAAAAAGAACCATTAATTATGCCCTGAGTAATACTTTCGGTTTTGGCGGGCACAATGCTTCTGTTATTTTCAAGAAATTTGAAGGATAGTTTTTCCGCTTTATATCAATACTGAATTTCTAAAGCACCAACTTTAGAGCGATTTAATTCCCAGAAGTTATAGTCTAAGTTGTTGACAATGCCGTTACCATCTACATCGTAATGTAAATACTGGTTAATGGCAGCGTTATTGGTAATCCAGGCATTGAAATCAAGGTTATTGATAATACCATTATTATCGAAATCACCTGCATACATTACAAAGGTATTTAGTTCGCTTTTCACTTGTTCCAATCCAACAACAAGTGAATCTGTCAATGTAAAATCGAATAAACCATTTCCATAAGCTTCATTTGACATTACCGCTAAATGTCCTTTCTGATGTAATGAAAAATAGTTATTGGGATTATTAAGCTCAATACCCAAGGCGCCTGTTTCATCGACTAATAAACCATGAATATTAATGAAGCCTGCTTTATACTCCAATACATTTCCATTAATATCTCGGCAGGCTAATAGTATCCAATCCACTACATCATCGGGAATTTGACTCACAGATTCAGCACCGTTATAATTCCAGGGAGCAATATTGAAAGGCTGTTGAAGGGGAATTAAATTAAATCCGTTTGAAGCCAATGTATGTGGTTCAGTAATAACACCATTATGATAAGCTTCTAAAAATACTTTAGCATATACTCTATTCGTCGAAGCACTATTACCTTCATAAATCCAGAAAACCAGTTCATCGTCTTCATTATTAAGTTCATAAAAATTATCCGGTTCAGAATCAAAATCGCAACTATCGCTAGCTTTTAACTCAGCTATTATTGAGGTGGCTGAATTAAAATTACTTTCAACAAGCACCTCAATGAACAATTGCTCATCCTGAGCAGCTTCGATGCTATCTACAACCCAAATATTTAAAGAATCAATATAGTTTCCTGAAGTTGTATATGTACTTATAATTGAAAGATCATCTTCATAAGTTAATTCAACAGACACATTCTCTGCCCTGTAATAAAGGTTGTTCAAATTGAGTGTAAGCAATACAGTATCCCCAACTTCAGCAAATCGATAAATACTATCAGCTGTTAGTGAATGATCCGTAACTGGAGCAAAAAAACAATCATTCTGGTAAGGTGGTCCGAATATCTCAGCAGAATCAAAATCATCTTCTCCCCAACTATGATTATTAGGTGTTGAATCTCTATCGATCTCATTGGCTGCAATTACCTCAGCAAATATCTCTGTAAAGTAACCAATTCCATCCGGAAAATCATATACCATAAAAAACTCTAAATAGAGATAACTATTTGCTGCGAGCGTATCAATACTCCAAATATTCGAATTTGTATCATAAATTCCTGCATCTGGTGTAAAACTAAAAGGTAAATTTAAGTTAGAAAACAGTAAACCTACTTCTATTCCTGTAGCAGTATAATCACTTTCATTCTTTAAAAAAACAAAACACCGTACTGTATCTCCCAAATTTGGATAAGGAGAATTAATAGAAATATTTAATTCTAAATCTATGGGTTCATCGTAAATAGAAAAGTAAGTAAAATCTTCATCTAATTCACTCTGATCTCCATCATCATTTCCCGGAGTAGAATCGGTAATACAGGTTGATGTTGATTTAACCTGAGCAGTAACTTTAAAAGTATTTTCTATACTGGAATTAACAATTGTATTAATGATCATAACATTTGTTTCATTTATATTCATAGTGCCAATATCCCACAATCCGGATTGTGCATCATAGTTATAAGCAGCAGGACTTACATCAACAAAAGTTAACTCACTAGGCAATTGACATTCTACTATTAAATTCTCTGTAATCCCTTGATAATTCTTTACAGTTAACTCAAAACTAATTGTATCACCTTGTGAAAAAGTATCAAAATAATGTTGCTGTTCAAGGCAAAGTCTAAGTGAGGCATTATTCGTGCAATTAATATTGAAAAATAACTGCACTTCATCTAACTCACTCTGATCCCCATCATCATTCCCCGGGCTTGCGTTAGGATAACAAGTTAAGGATTCTTTGACCTGTGCAGAAACTTTAATAAAATCTTCAATATCAGAATTTAAAACAGCCTTTATTTCCAGTTTTCTATTGGAAGAATTCAGCCCATAAACATACCATATTCCAGTGATAGGATCGTAATTAGAAGTATTAGCCGGAACGTTTGCACTAACAAAAGTTAACTCACCAGGAAGCAAACACTCAATAGCCATATTGCTTACAACTCCCCAAGCAGAAATAAATATAGAAATAGTAGCCGTATCACCTAAAACTAAATTTTTATTTGTCGTATTCATTTGAAGCTTAATACCAGTTAGTCCTCCACATTCTAAAGTAAAATCTACATTATCTTCATCGTCTTCACTCTGATTCCCATCGTCATTATCAGGAAATGAATCGATATCGACTTCATCGGCATTAACTATTTCAGCAACTAATTCACCACTGTAACTACTTACTTGATTGGCAGCAACAAAAATTTTCAGATTTGCAGTATTACCAGAAGCTAAGTTACCAATGGTCCATATTCCATTAGTTTCATCATAACTACCCTGAGAAGCAATAAAACTATAAAAGGTGAATTCAGAAGGAATTACAAAAGCTGCTTGAACACCATTAGCGGCATCAAAACCCAGTTCATTATTTACATTGATCTCAAAGGTTGCAACTCCACCAGCATCACTATTATTGTAAGCATCTAAAGAAAGAGATAAGTCTATTATTTGCGCATTTGTACTGAATAAATTCAGTAAACAAAATAAACACAAGCTTAATAAATTGATATGGTTTTTCATTTTCAAGGGTAAAGAGGTTTATTAAAATTAGAAATTGAGCGTTTAATACTGAATTTCCAAGGCACCGACTTTAGAGCGATTCAGTTCCCAGAAATTATAGTCTAAGTTATTGATAATACCATTGCCATCGGCATCGAAATGCAGGTATTGATTTACGGCTGCTGAATTATTTTCCCAGGCATTGAAATCTAGGTTATTGATAATGCCATTATTATCATAATCACCTGCGTACATCACAAAGGCATTATTATTACTTTTTAATTGTTCAAGTCCATAAGCTGAAAAAACAAAACTAGTAAAGTCAAATAAGCTGTTTTCATAGGCCTTATTGGACATTACTGCTAAATGTCCTTTATGGTGTAATGAGAAATGGTTGTAAGGATTCGATACCGCTAGTCCATATTCACCATTTTCATCTATCAGATAACCATTTACATCTACAAAACCTGCTTTGTATTCTAATACATTTCCATTGGCATCCCGACAAGCGAGTAAAATCCAATCAACTGCATTAACAGGCACTTGAGTTACAGCTTCTGTTCCACTGTAATTCCAGGGAGCAGTATTGAAGGGTTGGTTTAATGGTATTAAATTAAATCCCGTTGATGAAATTTCTTGAGCTCCAGTTATTCCTTTATGATAGCCTTCTAAAAATACTCGAGTATAAATACGATTATTTTCATAATTTTCGTGAATCAATAATTCAGAATAATGTTGGTTAATTGTATTATTAAGATAGCTTTCTGGATAAGTATAAATATCGCAAACACCTCCACTAATTAGTTGTGCTGAAATATTGGCTGTACCGCTATAATTACTATTGATTACAGCTTCAATCGTCAGCGTTTCAAATTGGTTGCTTGCTAACGAATCTATTTGCCAAACGGCTAATGAATCTGTATAAATGCCATTAGTTGAACTTATATTTATTATATCAATTTGATTTGTTGTATTTAGATTAATGGCTATATTGTCAAAATATTCAGCAAAAGATAAGCCGTTTGAATTATTGTTTATTGAGATATCAAAAGCAATTGTATCTCCAATTTCTGCCATAATTTCATTGGTATTAATGTCTAAATGTAATAAAAAATTTTCGCACATTTCATATGTAAGGGGAAACATAAAAACTTGATCATCTTCTCCATTCATAATTTCATTTCCTGGTATTGAATCTATATCATTTTCATTTGCAGATTGTACTGAAGAACTCAAAAGGAAATAAGCAAAATTATTATTTGGATCATTATTTACATAAGTATATGTAACTGTTGCAGTTTCATTTACCGCCAAATTAGATATGTTCCATATTTCAGAAGTAGCATCTAAACTTCCTTTATTTACTAGTGCTTCAATAAATTCTACTGTTTCAGTTAATTCAGTTAAAACTTGAATATCACTTGCTGAATTAGGGCCTTTATTTATAAGTTCTACAGTATATTCAATGGTATCTCCTAAGTAAAACCAATTGCTATTTATACTTTGAGTAAGTTCTAAGTCAATATAGTAATTTGTTATATCAATAGTCACACTGTCCTCATCATCTTCGCTTTGATCTCCATCGTCATTATTGGGTGTAGAATCAGGATCTTTTGTATCAGAATTAGAAACTTCAGCAATATGCTTTACAAGAGTTGAAAAAGATGAATTTGCAATTAACTGAATATCTAATGATTCTATTTGTCCAACCCACAATGTTCCAATTGTCCAATGTCCAGTATTTATATCAAAAAATCCTTGTGATGGAATATTATTTATAAAACTGAACTCATTGGGCATGTAGTACCCAACTACTACATCATAAGCATAATCTGGTCCATTGTTCTCAATTTCGATGGTAAGGTTAAGCGTATCCCCCACAGCTACTGTCGAACTATTAGCAGAAATTAAGATTTCTAAATCGCTAAGTTCTTCACAACTACATTGAAAAGATAAGCTATCCTCATCATCTTCATTTTGGTCTCCATCATCATTATTGGGTGAAGAATCTATATCGGTTTCATTGACTGATAATATCTGGGAAATTAAACCTAGAAATCCATCAGATTGAATAACATAAGTGATGACAATCTGAGCGGTTTCGTTTGGTGCTAAATTTCCAACAAGCCATAAATTTGTTGTACTATTAAAGGTCCCTTGTGAAGGTATATCATTTATAAAACTTATTGTTGAACTAGATGGATAAACTACCGTGATAATATCTGTTGCTTCTATTGTTCCTGAATTGGTAATTTCAATTGTAAAGTTGACTACATCTCCTATTTGAGCTATTTGCGAATCAGATGTAACACTTAATTCAAGGTCAATATATTCCGGAGCGAAATTATAAATAGCCGCCTCATCATCTTCACTTTGATCTCCGTCATCATTATTCGGTACAGAGTCAATATCTCCTTCATTAGCATTAATAACTTCAGCAAACAAGTTTGTAGGTGTTGTACTACTGAAAGTAGCATATACTACGAGTTGTTCAGCATCTCCGGCAATAATATTTCCTATATTCCAAATACCCGAAACAGCATCGTAAATTCCTGCCGATTCACTGGCAGCAACAAATTGATATTGACCAGGTAATATAAATTCGACTTCTACTCCCGAAGCATCATCACCACCTAAACTTTCTATATCAACTGTAAAAATTAACTGACCATTTTGTATGGAATCCAGCGATGTACTTAAATCCAATTCCAGATCAATTTGCTGTCCACCACCAAGATCAAAAATCATTGTTGTGTCTTCATCATCTTCACTTTGATCACCATCATCGTTATTTGGTTGCGAATCAATATCTGTTTCATTATGATTACTAATTTGTGCAAACAATTTACAAGTTCCTAACTGAGTAGGTGAAAGTGTTAAGTTAAGGGATATAATTTCATTTGGTGCTATTGATCCAACAATCCATTCTCCTTGTGATACATCATAAGTACCTTGTTCTGCGTTAGCTGAAATAAAATTCATACAGCTTGAAGGAATCAATGCTTCAACCGCTACATCAGTTGCAGTAAGCGGTCCCCAATTACGAATATCTATTTCAAATTCAACAGGATCGCCAAGGTTTACAACCCCAACCGTACTGGTAGTATATATAAGCTCTAAATCGATAATTAGTGCATTTGCAATAAATGGGCTTAAATTAAAAAAACAAAAAAGTAAAAGGCATTTTTGAATCAAGTAACAAATATTTTTCATAATTCGGAGGTTAAAGAGGTGAAAAAATTGGTGTACTAATATTGAATTTCCAAGGCACCGACTTTAGAGCGATTCAGTTCCCAGAAATTATAGTCCAAGTTATTGATAATACCATTGCCATCGGCATCGAAATGCAGGTATTGATTTACGGCTGCTGAATTATTTTCCCAGGCATTGAAATCGAGGTTATTGATAATGCCATTATTATCGTAATCGCCTGCGTACATTACAAAAGCATTATTATTACTTTTTAATTGTTCAAGTCCATAAGCAGATGTATCTGAATTGGTAAAGTCATATACATTACCTAAAAACTGTTCATTTGACATGACTGCTAAATGTCCTTTATGGTGTAATGAAAAATGATTATATGGGTAACTTACTGCTATGCCTAATTGCCCTAATAAGTCAACAATAAAACCATCTTCATCAATAAAGCCTGCTTTATATTCAATAATATTACCATCAACATCTCTACAAGCTAATAGTATCCAATCTACAACTCCTGCTGGTATTTGACTAACTGATTCTGTTCCATTGTAGAACCAGGGAGCCATATTGAAAGGCTGACTAAGTGGTATTAAGTTATAACCAGAATTTGAAATTTGTTGTACCTGACCACTTATTGCATGATAACCTTCTAGAAAAACTCTAGAAAAAATCTTACTCGAATTACTACTATTATTAACTGTAATCCATACATTGTCCTCATCATCTTCACTTTGGTCGCCATCATCATTTCCAACCCATGAATCAATATCATGATAAGCGCTGGAACCACTTATCTGAGCAATATGTTTTACTGGTGAAAGTGCTGTACTAACAGCCATTAATTCAAAGCTAATTAACTCTGAACTATTCGCATCTAAAAAATCTATGATCCAAAAATTATTATTATAACTTGCATTTGTAATATTTGAAGATGTATTTAGAATAATAAATTCCTGAGGTGGGACATATTCAACACGAATATTGGTATCGTAAAAGTTACTCTTATTGTCAACTTGTATATCAATAGTGAATGTTTCTCCAACTTCTACATTAGTGGCAGAAGCTGACATAGATAATTCCAAATCACCTGTTGGTTGTGTACAATTACAGAAGTGTCTTCCATATAGGGTTTTTCCGATTTCATCATCTTCATTGACAGCATTGGATATATAATTATCAGGTGTGGAATCTAAATCCTGTTCATTTACTTTTACAACTTCTGCAACGATAGATTTCTGTAGTGAAGAAATTCCAATAAACTCATACTCGAGCATAAGTTCTAAAGTATCATAAGGCGCTATACTTCCTACATTCCAAATTTTAGTGTTTGAATCGTAAGTACCACTATTTGTTGATTGTGATAAAAAATTATAAAATTGAACAGTATATAAACTTACTTCATCATTTACATATACTTCTACACCATTCGCCTGATTAGGGCTTTCATTGATCAACTTTAAGGTATATACAGAAGAATCTGTGGTGTATATGGTTGAAGGACTAAAAGAAGCACCTAAAGATAGGTCTACATAATCGCTATCAATAGCTATAACCACTGCATCTTCATCATCTTCACTCTGGTCTCCATCATCATTGTTTGGTGTTGAATCATAATCATTCACACTTGAGCTGATTACTTCGGCACTAATATTTGCAAGCCCAGAATAATTAGTTGCCGAAATCAAAACTTCGAGCGTTTTGTATGGATAGCCAATTTCCACCCATCCTACATTCCAAATATTTGTTGACATATCAAAAGCTGGGGAATAAGGACCTACTGATATAACTTCAAAACCGTTCGGTAAATTTAAAGCAACTTGTACACCATCTGTAGCATCGAAAGGTCCATTCTGATCAACCCATACATCTATAGTCAATTCAAAAAGCTCTCCGTTTGTTCCAAAATATTTGTCAACATCCATACTCAATTCTAAATCTGCTTGAGGTTCACCACAGTTATAACACTGACTATAAACCGCCCAAAAGCTTTCATCATCCTCGCTATGATCACCATCGTCATTATTTGGTGTTGAATCAACATCTATTTCATTTGCTAACATAACCTGTGATTCGAACACATATACATCACTAAAACTATCCTGATTCAGATTCTGAAAAGTCAATTCTATACCAACTATATCATTAGCTGCAATATTACCAACATCCCAAATATTTAAGTTCTGATCATAAGCGCCAATTTCTGGCAAAGCGTTTACAAACTGCATATTATCTGGAATTATGTTGTGAACTTTAACTCCACTCGCATCATTTATACTATTATTAATTATTGTTACAAAAATTGTAAGATCCATTCCATTATAAATAAAATTACTGGTAGCGACCATATTAAGTTCAAGATCAATAAATCCACTCAACTTATATATCTCAACTGATTGAAGATCATCTTCGTTCGGCTCATTATTATTTGGAGAAGAATCTATATCAGATTCATTTGCTGAAACAACTTCAACTAAAAAATTATCAATATTGGAAATAGGGCTAGCCTCTGTTAATATCAGGCTTAACTCCATATTCACCGTATCATTGGCTGAAATATTACCTATATTCCAGATTCCTGTATTCACATCAAAGCTACCTGTATTCGTATTTATATCTACATAGTCAAAATCAGATAATATAGGATGAATCACCTGAATACCACTCGCTGAATTCTGACTATCATTAAATAATTCAATAGTAAAATTCAAGGTATCCCCAACCTGTTCTGCAAATATGTTATCGTGTAGTAAATTAAGTTCCAGATCAATAGCTGCATCTATCAAATTTACTTTTTCCAAAGCTTCATCATCTTCACTCTGATCACCATCATCATTATTTTCCGATGAATCCGGATCACAAAGATCATTATAGTCTGTAATCTGTCCAAAGAAAGACAACTCAGTTACGGTAGTATTTTCAACGAGTAATTCATACGATAAAGTATCACTTGTTCCTGCTGCAATCGGAGGAATATCCCATCTATTAGTGAAGTACGTTACCCCATCTGTTGCGTTAAAACTCAGAATTGATGTATATGATGATAAATTGTAATTCATCCTCACATCATAACTTGAATTCGGACCATCATTTGTTAGAATATAAGTAACACTTATGGTATCTCCTGGCGAAGCATTTACATCAGATAAATCTATCTGAAGGCTTAGATCTCCATGCTTACATAAATGCTGAATAGTCGTCATTACTTCATCGTCCTCATTGTTGACAGCAAAGCCATTTACATTATCAGGGTTAGAGTCAACATCAACCTCGCCTGCATTGGAAACGTGTGCAAGAAACCTACAGTTACCTGAATTAGTCTGAAGTACTTCCAAATCAAAATAGGCAGTTTCAAAAGGATTTAAGGTTCCTACCAACCAATAATAATTCGCGATATCTGAACCTTGAGAATGAGCACACGAAATATATTGAAGACAATTATCACTATAATATTTTATCCAGATACCAGTTGCTGGTACATTACTATTATTGAATACACTTACTGTTATAGTAATGGTAGAATCTGGAGAACTAATTAGGTGTTGATTATCAGTTATACTTAACTCTAAGTCAACTAAGGTGTCACTAACAGCAGTAAAATTGAGTGTTGAGTTTGCTACTATTTTTTCTGTTGGAATCAGGAAAAAAAATAGCAGAAACGTGATTGAGTAGATCAGTTTTTTCATGTTGAGCGATTTTAAAAAACAGTGCAAAAATCATTCCATAACAACTACAAACAACTGGTTATGAGTCTAAAAATGGCTTAATTTGAATGATAGTTAAAAAAATTCAATATCTAAATTAAGGTAAAAAAGATTCTTAAACAACTATGCTACCCTTCATTAGCATTTATAAACTGAGTAATCTCTTCTGAAATCGCAGCGAAATGAGGTGCTGAGATCATGTGCCCCATATTATCAATTCTGACCATTTTGCTATGAGGAATATTCTTGTGTAATTTTTCGGAATGTTGTGGCTGAATGAGTTTGTCTTTTTGTCCATGAATGATTAAAACAGGCATCGACAAATTATATAATTCAGGTAAACGGGAACCCGAATTTTTGATTGCCTGAAGGTGTTTTCTGGAAGTCATTTTACTGCCTTCTCGTTTTTCTCTTACTTCAAAGAACTGTCTGTTAACAGCTAATTTCAGATCTTCCTCAGTCAGCTTATTTTTAGCATCCAGAAAAGCTATGATCTCCAAACGACGCAAAAGCTTCTTCATCCACTTTTTAGGAAAAAAACCATAACGGGCTGTTAGCAAAAACATATTACTCACTACCTCAGTAGAAAAAGTTTTCAGTTCTGGATCGTGCAGCCAAGCAGTTGAGGCAATTGAAGTAAGGCTATAAACTTTATCGGGATGTTCGATAGCCAATGTTTGAGCAATCATTCCTCCCATAGAAATGCCTACTACATGAACTTTCTCTTTCCCTAAATGATTAATGATATTTTTAGCATCGCTTGCCATATCGGAAAGATCATAAGCATCTTTAGAACGCCATCTGACTACTTCACTTGAATGTCCGGTATCTCTGTTATCGAAGCGAACTACATGATACCCTTTATCTACTAAAAGCTGAACAAAATCATTTGGCCAGCCTGTTCCGGGGTTTGTAAAGCCCATTATCAGCAGAATAGTTGGATTTTCAGGGTTTCCTATGCTCTCATACCAAATATTCAATTTTCCCGATCGTACAAATTCAGGATTCCCCATATACAAGTTTGCATTGGTTGTATCACTTATAGCATTTATTGTATTCCGAGCATTTTGTGGAAATTGTACACCCGTTATTCCTCTTATATTGGAACAACTCGAAAATAATAACGTAAGAAGTAACAACTTGAAACTATTTTTCAATTTAGGCTTCACTGAAATTAAATTATTATTGGCGAACTTAAATTTTATTTATTTCATTAATATTGATATAAGTTATCTCTTCAAAAGCACAGGTGGTAAAAATTCAAAAAGAAATATTATTAAAGCTTAAAAACTCCAAAAGAACAGATCATAAAGTTCAATACTATTTCAAATTATTTGAATTAAACCTTTACACCAACCTAAAAGCATCCAAAAAATATCTTGAAGAAGCAGATCAACTGATTCAGGATAAAAATTGTATAATGTATGCTTGTTTACTTTCAAAGTGGGGAAGATATTACCATACATTAAGTCAATATCAAGCAGTAGAAACAAGCATGAATGATGCGATCAGTTTATTCAAAAAACTGAGAAAAAAGCAATTGAGTAAAAAAGAAATTAAAACCATAGATCTATACTATGCTAGCTGTTTAGCACCACTCGCCATTATTTATCAAATGCACAAAAAAGAAAAAAAGGCATTTAAAACTATAGAACATTGCATACAATTAAATAAAAAGCATAAGCACAAAGATGGAATAACAATAGCTTATAACCATTTAGGTATTCTTTACTATTTAACAAACAAACCTTTTAATGCACTGAATGCTTATCAGGAAGCAATAAAGAATTTAAATGTTAATGATTCTAATAATCTGGCTTCACTTTCTTCTATCAATAATAATATAGCTAATGCTTATTATCAATTAGGAAACACAGAGCTGGCATTAAAATATTACAAGCTTTGTTATGAAGATAAGAAGAAACTGAAATTATCGAAACAGAAGCTTGCGTTAACAAAAACCAATATAGGATTGGTTTACTATTACCAAAAGAACTATAAACAAGCGATTAAATACCTTGAAAGTGCGTTTAATACATATAAAACTTACAAGAGCAATAGCATCCTGCTCAGAATCCTTGTCTTTTTATCGTTGAATTATATAGAAGTAAATCAGGAAGAAAAATGTTTGAAGACTTTAGAATTTGGATTTCCACTTTTTGAAAACCGTAAAGAAAACCTAGATA
Source organism: Chitinophagales bacterium (assembly GCA_020628375.1). Classification (GTDB taxonomy): domain Bacteria; phylum Bacteroidota; class Bacteroidia; order Chitinophagales; family UBA2359; genus JAHDDA01. The sequence goes on from JAHDFD010000024.1 coordinate 29,834, forward strand.
AGGCATATTTTTTATGTGCTTATACACATCTGCTTTTTGAGGCTAAAAATAAAGATATAAGGTCTGAAGTGGAAGCTTTAGGAAAAAGATATGGCATTGATAATTTTGGAGTTATTGAAAAAATGATCAAGTCGTTGAATCAGGCGAATGATTTTATTGATATTAAGATGCGATTGATAAAATTATTGGCAAACAAACTGAATAAAGAGAAGAAGTTTGAACGGGCAAATAAATATTACACTGAATTACTAGAACTTAAAGATCTTCATGTTAATAATATTTTAGAGGAACATCGGCAGATCATAGAAGCTAATACTGTTGCAATAGGCTTTGAGAATCAAGTGAAGTTAAAAGACATTCAACTCAACCAACAAGTACAAAACTTTAAACAACAAAAGAAACTAAATGAGTTAATTCAACAACAAAAGGAAGCATTAGAGTATTCTAATTCAATGCTCAGAAAAGAAATAGAACAAAGAAAAGTAATTGAAAAAGAGCTCCGATATAAGAATAAAGAGCTTACCGATTTTGCCCATATTGCCTCACATGACCTTAAAGAACCTATACGGGTAATTCACAATTTCGCACAACTGCTCGACAAGCGATATGCAGCTCAGTTAGATGAGAATTTTAAAACCGATTTAGGTTTCATCATCAATAGTTCTGAACGTATGCATACTTTGGTTATAAACTTATTGGAATACGCAAAAACAGGGAATGAAAATATTGAGTTTGAGCTTTGTGATCTTGAGAAAATATTAAAAGAAAAAATAAATGATTACTACCTTTTAATACCTATAGAAACAATTCAGATCAGAAAACTACCAAAAGTTATAGCTAATAAAACACTCATAACCCAGTTGTTTCACAACCTAATTGCCAATGCCATTAAATTCAGAAGAAAAGAAGTTCCTTTTGAATTGGAAATTTATGCAAACAGCACTAAGCACTACCATAAAATTTCAGTAAAAGATAATGGAATAGGCATAGCAAAAGAATATCAGAATGAGATATTCAATTTATTCAGAAAACTTCATACACAAAAAGAATATGAAGGCACAGGAATAGGTTTGGCAACAGTAAAGAAAATTATTAACCTTCACGAAGGAGAAGTTTTTGTTGAATCAGAATTTGGGAAAGGCAGCACTTTCAGTTTTACAATTCCCCGAAAAGCTTAATGCACATCAATTCCATCGAAATAGATTTCAGTAATTGCTGTATCTTCATACTTATCTCCTTTATACACTTCAGCAATCTCGAATTTAATTGTCCAAACAGATAACTCTTTATCTAAACTCCCGTCATTCTTATACCCCAAAGGTGCGATTTTAAAATGTTGTTCAGCTCGTATATCTTTTAAGTGCAAAACTGCATAAGGCTTATCATCTACGTACACATTTAAGGTTTTTACCCTCGAATTATCTTTCCAGGCATTTTCACTCTTCACATATCCATTCACGACAATAATTTCAGAAATGCGCGGATTCGTTGGTTGCACATGATAAGTTAATACTTCTCCAATTCCATACCCATCAACACCTTCAACCCAAGCCGTTTTATAACTGAGATCGTGGGCATTTCCAGCTTCATAATTGATTTCACCAAAAGGCTTTAATTCTGAACTCGCCGACAAAGAATCCTGACCACCTCCACAATACCAACTGCAACCAATATCCAATATCGACCAATACTCCTTAAAATCATGTTGGCATTTCAGATAAACCTTCTTTTCATTCAGGTCTAAATTCTCAAGATCTTCGAAGTTGTCAATATTTCTCCAGAAGTTTTCACATTCTTCCAGCATTAAATTATACTGCATTTCTTCCTGAATGCTAAAAGAGAATGGTTCACCAGTTTTATCAGGATACATTTCTTTGAAGCCGGTAGATTGAGCTACTAGTGAAGTCGAACTTAATAATGCAAAAACATAAAATAATCGGTACATAATAACCAAAGTTAAAAAAATCGGATAAAAAAAGGGAGCCTAAGCTCCCTTAAACAATTCAAGCAATCACATACTATACCATAAACCAGTAAGAAACGGCACAAAATACTGCACTTACCAGCAGAATAACAGCTGTACGAATTCTGTATTCTCTAACGGCATTTTTTCTGATAACCAAACGTTCTTCCTCACTCAATTTTTTATATTGAATTCTTTGAGGTTTAACGTCTTTAAGTGTATGTTTAAAAATTATTTTAAATTGAAAATCAATAGTTTGTGGTTCTGAATAAGAAAAATTGTATGCGTTTAGCGAGCTAAATAAATGCGATTTTTCAACATCAGGTTCATAAAATATTGGTTTTCAGTTGATAGAAATTTAAGCATACTCTAAGTTCTTTCGATTTAGCACTCTCAAAATAAGAAGCTCTATGCTTATTCCTTAAACTTGAATTATAATCCCAATTCGTGTGGGCATGTCCTGCAAATCCCATAACTGACAAGTTTTAACGTGAACAATAAAAGAAGTCAGTATCGATACTGTGTTTACTTAAGCAATTTACAGATATAACCCATAATTCCTTTTTTAAGTTCCCTAAAATTATCCACTTCTTCTTTCATTATCCCTTACTTTTGCCGTTCAATTTTTTCAAATGGAAGAAAAAGACAAAGCATATCTAAGGGAAGCTATTGCCCTTTCAAAACATGGAATGGATACAAATTGTGGTGGACCATTCGGTGCCATCGTAGTTAAAGACGGACAAATTGTAGGACGTGGTTATAATAAGGTAACCTCTACCAACGATCCAACAGCACATGCAGAAGTTGTAGCGATTCGCGATGCCTGCCACTTTTTGAATACTTTTCAGTTAGATGGTTGTGTACTTTATTCTTCTTGTGAACCCTGTCCTATGTGTTTAGGAGCAATCTATTGGGCACGTCCCGATCGTTTAGTTTTTGCCTGCACAAAAGAAGATGCGGCTTCTATTGGTTTCGATGATGCTTTTATTTATGAGGAAATCAATCTGAAACTGGAAGAACGCAAAATCCCAACTAGTAATATACTGAAAGAGGAAGGTTTTGATACGATGAAGCTTTGGTTAAAAAAAGATGACAAGAAAGAATACTAATGGTTTTCGTTTTTAACCTTAAAAGCATACAAAGCAAAAGAAGCTAACCAATGTTGCCCGGCATAATCACCATCGGTTATTTTACTCAAGGAGTAATCTAAGTGTTCTATGGCTAAATTATAGGCGTTTTCATTTTCATTTAATGTAAACAAACACCAGGCACGTGAAAAATTCAATCCGTCGAGATGCACTAGTTTTCCATCGCTTCGATCTAATATTTTTCCGGGTTCTAAGCTTAATTTTTGCGCATATAATTCTGGTAAGAATTGTTTTGCCCAACTGTCAAATTGGGTTGGTGCTAAAACTTTCTTCATTATATCTATCTCCTGTAAACAAGGTGAAAGAAAGTCGTAGCCACTCGGTTCCCAACCAATAGGACAAGCTATATCATTCTGATAAAACCTTAATGCACTTTCCTCAATAATATTCTTTAACTCAATATCACCGACCGTTACAGCATAATCATAGGCAAAACTTAAACCGAAAGCGGTATTACTGTGCTCCCCTACCCTGATCGGATAATATAATTTGGGTAAATATTCGATATACGCTTTTGAAATATAATCGGCTAAAGGTTGAAGATTATTGAATAACTCTTTTGCAAGTGGATCATCCCAGGTATAAAGTTCTTCCTGCAATTTCAGCAACCATGCCCAACCATAAGTTCTTTCAAATGATTTACTTTCCTTATTCATTGAAAAATAAGCCACCTCTTCAGCGATATTCTCAGCGGTTAAGTTTTGCTTTAACTTGGTAATTGCCTGTGTTCTTTTAGCTAGTTCCGGAAATTGTTTCAGTAAATAAACCAAAGACCAATGTCCGTGAACAGCAGAATGCCAATCGAAACACCCATAAAAAGCCGGATGATGTACCTGTGGCATTGCCAGATCTTCTTCTTTGGCTATCACAACACCGGATTTGTATGGTAATGGTGTTTGAATACAAGCCAGTGGTAATTCACAAAGTCTGTTTGCCTGATTAATATCTAATTCTATATTTTTTAAAGTACTTTTCAAGATTATTTCATTATTAGAACCTAAAAGACTTTCATTTGAGAGCTTTGTATAAAAGAAAAAAAATATTAAAGATGAAATAAAAAATAATTTTTTTATGAATATCATACTCTATTTTTGAAATGCAAAAGTAAGTACCTACATCATAATTTAAAATAAGTTTATAATAATGATCCATTCTATAGAACAAGCATTTTCAATAATAGAAGAACAAATATTTGATATACCCTACAAAGCAATTAAATATCTTCAAACTCAGCCCAATAATCAACTAATTGATAAAAGAATACAATTTCATCTTGAGAAGGAAATTAATACCTTATCTGAATACTATTTTGATGAAGACTTCGAGTTTTACTTAAATACTCCTTTATGGTATGCAATTGTAGCAGAAAATCACATTAACGATTCTTTAATTGATTTAATAATAGAATTATCAATAAAAGAATTTGATAATGATTTTTTGAGAGAACAATTTTTACGACTTGAAAAAATCGCTATTTTCAACGGCTATTCTGAAAAAGTTATTGAAAAAAAGCTGTCGCTGATTGAAAAATATTGTAACAGTTCTTCAACAGATTATAACTTATCTTGCTTGTTTGATGGATTAGAATATATTGAACAAGAGAAAGATAAAGAAAGATTATTTGAAATATTTCAGTTAATATGTAAACGGAAATTTTACGATTTTGGTGCTTTGCTTCCCTTCATATTTGCTGAAATAAATTATACTAAAGTGCTACCATATCTTGAAGAAGAACTCAAAAAACACAAACTTCCAACACAAAAACAAATAAATAGAAACCCATTTATTATGTTTACGCAAGCTAATTTTTTATGGTGTAACGAGATCACTGGAACTATTGAAATAATGAATGATCCCATTGAGTTACAAAAAATGCAAGAAGAACTGTTAGATAGAACTGTTGAAAATTGGCAAGAGAGATACAGTAATGATTACTTTTCAGAAGAAGCACATCTTCAACATTTAGCACAAGAAGAAGAACTTGAAAAAAGTAAAAGAAACAAGGAACATTTCGATTTTTTTAACGAATCTGAAACCTATACTCGCGAAACGAAAATAGGGAGAAATGATCCTTGTCCTTGCGGTTCTTCAAAGAAGTTTAAAAAATGCTGTTTGTCGAAAAACATCTATTAATAAACTTTAATGTAAATAGATGTATTCAATTGAATCTTTGGTGAACTCTAATCATCTCCTAATTTCAACACTGCTAAAAATGCTTGTTGCGGTACTTCTACATTTCCTACTTGTCGCATACGTTTCTTACCCTTTTTCTGCTTTTCTAATAACTTACGCTTACGGGTAATATCACCACCATAACACTTTGCAGTTACATCTTTTCTTAAGGCAGAAAGTGTTTCACGTGCAATGATCTTAGAACCTATTGAAGCCTGAATAGCGATCATAAACTGCTGACGATTCAATAACTCTCTTAACTTCTTACACAATTTTCTTCCAAAGTAATAAGCTTTATCTCTGTGAATCAGGCACGATAAGGCATCGACAGGTTCTCCATTCAAGCGTATATCCATTTTCACAAGATCACCAGCACGATAGCCAGTCATGTGATAATCAAATGAAGCATACCCTTTAGAAATAGACTTCAAACGATCATAAAAATCGAAAACGATCTCTGCCAATGGCATATCAAAAGTCAGCTCAACACGCGATTCTGATAAATAAACCTGATTTGTCATTATACCGCGTTTGTCTATACAAAGCTTCATAATTCCACCAATAAAATCGGGCTTGGTAATGATCTGGGCTTTTATATAAGGTTCTTCAACTCTGTTGATCGTACTTGGATCTGGTAGATCTGAAGGATTATTCACGATAAGAAAATCACCATTCGTTTTATAACAATGGTAAGTTACCTGAGGAACCGTAGTAATTACTGCCTGATCGAACTCTCTGTCCAATCTTTCCTGAATAATTTCAAGATGGAGCATTCCCAGAAATCCACATCTGAAACCAAAGCCAAGTGCTGCCGAGGTTTCCGGTTCAAAAGTTAAAGAAGCATCGTTTAATTGTAATTTATCCAATGAATCACGTAAATCTTCAAAATCATCTGATTCGATTGGGTAAATACCTGCAAATACCATTGGCTTTACATCTTCAAAACCCTGAATTACCTCAGTAGTAGGATTTTCATGTAAGGTAATCGTATCACCTACTTTAATTTCTTTCGATTGTTTGATTCCACAGATAAGATAGCCTACATCGCCGGCAGCAACTTGCTTTCTTTTTTCCATATCCATTCTAAGAATACCAATTTCGTCGGCAAAATAGTCATTACCTGTATTCATGAAACGGATCTTATCTCCTTTTTTGATCGTTCCGTTAAAAACCCTGAAATAGGCAATTACACCTCTGAATGGATTAAAAACTGAATCAAAGATCAAAGCTTGTAAAGGAGCCTCTTTATCTCCTTCCGGAGCGGGAACTCTTTCTACTATTGCATTAAGTACAGTATCTAAACCGTAGCCTGTTTTACCACTTGCTTCTAATATTTCTTCACGATCACAACCAATAAGGTCAATGATCTGATCTGCTACTTCTTCTATCATTGCCCCATCCATATCAACCTTATTGATTATTGGAATGATCTCGAGATCTTGTTCAATAGCAAGATAGAGATTGGAAATAGTTTGAGCCTGAATACCCTGTGTAGCATCTACCAAAAGTAAAGCTCCCTCGCAAGAGCCTATCGAACGAGAAACTTCATAGGAGAAGTCAACGTGTCCGGGTGTGTCAATCAAGTTAAAAACATAGTCTTTTCCATCGGTATGCTTATAATCCATTTGAATTGCATGACTCTTTATGGTAATACCACGTTCTCTTTCAATATCCATATCATCAAGGGTCTGCTGTTGCAAATCTCTTTCAGAAACCACTTGAGTTATTTCCAATAATCTATCAGCAAGTGTACTCTTGCCGTGATCTATATGTGCAATGATGCAAAAATTCCTGTAATTCTTCATCGGGGCGCAAAGTTATTCCAATTGATACTTATGTTCCTTAATTCCTAACAAGTTATCTGAGCTCTTGTTGAAAAACTCTTCATATTCTGGCTAAATACTCAAAAATATTCCAATTAAACGCTCGTTTATAATCCAACTCTAAGTAAACAACCAAATTGAAAGCTATGAAAAGTAAAGTAATTTCTTATTTGTGTTTATCACTAATTCTATTGTTTTTGTGCATTTCTATAGTAAATGTCAATGCAAGCCCTTTGAATATTCCTGATCATGACTATTCAGAAATAAATAGCAAAAGTGATATTCAGTTCAAAAAATTCAAGAACTTGAACGCAGCATTAAAATCAGCTTCTAAACAAGATAAAATGTTAATGCTTGTATTTTCTGCAACCTGGTGTGCGCCTTGCAATTATATGAAAGACTATGTTTTCACCAATAAACAAATAAGTAGTTTTTATAATAACAATTTTGTGAACGTGTATTTAGATGCAGACAAAGACAAAGCCTTTATTGAACAAGTGAAAAGTAAGATCGGTAATGTAAATACAATTCCTTCTTTCCTGTTTTTTGATAAAGAAAAATACTTTGTTTATCATTTTGAAGGAAGTCAGACAACAAGCGAGTTCTTAAAAAAAGGACATCGGGCTTTAGATGAGCAAGGATACACCCCTAACACCCAAAACAATAGTAAAAGCTTAACATTCTGGGATAAAGTAAAAAATATATTCCGTTAAAATAAGTAAGGTAAAATAATTCACAAACTATTGAAGCTCACAGAAATATTAGTATCTGTGGGCTTTTTATTTTTATATATCTTCAAAATAATTCGAAAGTTATTGAGTAACAATTTGTCTGAATTCAACGTAAAATATTTTAAAATCGGCATAAATATTGTTACCTATTTAACTATGAAGCTAAAATTACGCACTCTCTTTTATTATACTTTTCACCTCTTATTTTTTCTTAATTGCTCATATCAAACGGAAGCACAGGAGCACACTATTGCCCGTGATTGGAATGAAGCAATTTTAGAATCAATCAGAAATGATTATGCGCGCCCTACTGTACATGCCAGAAATTTATTTCATCTTTCTATAGTAATGCATGATGCATGGGCAGCTTATGAGCCAGGTGCAAATACTTACCTGTTGGGGAAAGAATATGGTGGTTTTGTTGTTCCTTATGAACCGATAGATATTCCCACAGATTCGTTAGAAAGGGTTGAAGCACAAAAAATGGCAATATCTTTTGCTGCTTATCGATTATTAACCTGGAGATTTCGTTTAGGTTTTTCTCCTGCATGGTTAGCCGCACTTGTTAAGTCTAACCAAATTATGATCGATAATAATTATAATTATGATAATACATCTACAAATTACGCAAGTGGTGGCCCTGCTGCATTAGGTAACTATATTGCAGAAAAAATGATCGATGCTGGTATGATAGATGGGTCGAATGAAAATTTCAGTTATTCTAATCTATATTACGATCAGTTGAATACACCATTGGTAATGGACCTTCCGGGAAATCCTGATATGACACACCCTAATAATTGGCAACAATTACAACTAGAAGAATATATAGATCAAGCTGGTAATCCTGTACTAAGTATTCCAGAATTTTTAAGTCCTGAATGGGGAAATGTTACTCCATTTGCTTTAACAGATGCAGATAAAACAGTTCACAGTAGAGATGGTAATACCTATAATGTTTATCATGATCCGGGTTTACCTCCTTTATTAGATACAGCACAAGTAACTGGTCTTGAAGATCTATTCAAGTGGAATTTCACATTGGTGAATCGCTGGTCAGCGCATCACGATCATGAAGATGGGGTATTATGGGATATTTCTCCTGCTTCTTTGGGTAATATACAAACTTATCCTACAGATTTTGCTGATTATGCCTCTTTTTACAATGTAGAAGATGGTGGCGATTATGGCATAGGACATACGATAAATCCTTTTACAAATCAACCTTATCAACCACAAGTTGTACCAAGGGGTGATTATACAAGAGTTTTAGCCGAATTCTGGGCAGATGGTCCGGATTCAGAAACACCTCCAGGGCATTGGTTTACGATAGCCAATTATGTGAATGAAAATCCTAATTTAATTAAAAGATGGCAAGGGCAAGGAGAAGTACTTGATGATCTTGAGTGGGATATAAAAACATATTTGACCTTAGGTGGAGCTATGCACGATGCAGCAATTACAGCTTGGGGTTGCAAGGGATGGTATGATTATGTTAGACCAGTGTCTGCAATTAGATATATGGCCGAAAAAGGACAGTCATCTGATCCTAATTTACCTAATTTTCACCCTGCTGGATTTCCATTAATACCAAACTATATTGAATTAGTAGAAGCTGGAGACCCTCTATTACTTGATAGTTCTGATAATTTAGGAAAGGTAAAGCTTAGGTCTTGGAGAGGTCCAGATTTTATAATTGATCCTGAAACAGATATGGCAGGTGTTGGTTGGATATTGGCTGAAGAATGGTGGCCCTATCAGCGCCCTTCATTCGTTTCTCCTCCTTTTGCAGGATATGTTTCAGGACATTCTACTTATTCTCGTGCCGCAGCAGAAGTATTGACTGCAATTACCGGTGATCCGTTTTTCCCGGGAGGAATGGGAGAGTTTCCTGCACCACAAAATGAATTCCTTGTTTTTGAAGAAGGACCTAGTGTTGATCTTACTTTACAATGGGCAACGTACAGAGATGCTTCAGATCAATGTAGTCTATCAAGAATATGGGGTGGTATTCACCCACCAGTAGATGATATCCCTGGACGATTTATGGGAGAAAAAGTTGGCTTAGCTGCTTTTGAAAAAGCTAATAATTTATTCAATAGCACACCGGAAACATTTAGTATTAGCGTTGAAAATGTATGGTTAGAAGGTTTTTATGATGCAACTGCTAATATAATGACCAATAATCTGGTAAATGAGGCATTAGTTCCTTTGGAACAGTCTTACGATACGGATCCCTGGAATTATACCGGGCAAGAAGGTCTTTTAGACTATCCTGCTGAATTTATTGATTGGATTCTTCTTTGTTTAAGAGATACTGATGGAAATATATTATCAGCAAAAGCTTGTTGTCTGAACAATGATGGCTCTGTTTATGATAAAGATGGCAATGAAATTATTGAATTCAATGGTTTTGATAATGCTCAAACGTATATATTGAGCATTCATCACAGAAATCATTTAGCTATTGGTATAGATGTTCAAAATAATACAATAATAGATTTGAATAACAACTCGGATCTGTATGGTATAAGTCCTACAAAAATCGTAGATGGCTTAGGAATGATGTATGCCGGCGATTTTGATGGAAATGGTATTATAAACAACCTCGATTTTAATATCTGGGCAACCGATAATGTTGTTGTTGACCAATATGTTTCACAAGATGCAGATGGTAATGGGATCGTCAATAATTTAGATTATAATTTATGGGTAAATAACCGAAGTAAAGTGGGTGAAAACATCATTCAATATTAATTATGTAACGCTTTTAATATTTAACGTCTCTTATTAAGCTTATAGTAATCATAACTGCATGAAACAAAGGTAATTACACGCAGCTCAAACTTTTTAATAAACTCCACAATGATATTAAAGAGATTTATAATATTATTCGTTCTCATATTTTTCTCTACACTAACTAGTGCTCAAAAGTTGGTGCATGTTCCTAATGTGATTACTAATTTCAATATAAGTTATAATCAAACAGAAAATGACAATTTCGTTGTTTTTTATGGTGATCTGCTCACAGAAGAGCAAGCATTCGAAATTCTTGACTTACTTCAGGACTCTTACAATTATTACAGCGATACCCTAAATTACAATACTACTTTAATTTCGGAGTTAGAATATAAATTCATTGTTATTATTGATGAATCATGGTCGGTTTCACCATCACCAAATACTGCTAATCCGAATGTGGTTGTAAATTTCGACAGTACAGTTGATGGAATGTGGTTAGCCTATAATACTTCTGTAACTGTGAATGAAATTTTAAAATCACATGAAGTAGCACATTTGTTTCAGAGAGTTGATAATCAAGAAAATTTACCTATTGGTGAAACATCATTACAATATCAATTTGAAGAAACTCATGCACAATATTTAGCCTATCTTACATTTCCGGAGGTTAATGCTGATTACCTATCACGTCAAACGAGAAGTCGTGAAAGTTGGTTAAGGCAGAATGAGTATTTCACTTACTACTTACTTTTCTATATGAGAGACAGATTAGGAAGTATGGCTGTAAATGCCTTCTATACTAATATGTACAGAAGAGAACATCCTTTCAAAGCATTTGGTAGGATCTTCAATAAAACTGTGGCAACTGTGAATACACATTTTGGAGAATATGCTCAAAGAACGGTCAATTTTGATTTTTCTCCACGCGCGTCATGGGAGGCACCAAGAAACACCTATGAAAGAGATGGCATATTAGAAGCTAATTACGACCCAAATACAGGCTGGTTTGATGTTCCTGCAAGTAGTTCAATGTTCTCTATCGCTCCAGAAGCTTATGGTTTCAATACACACGAAATCGATACTTATAATTCAACTAGTTTCAATTTTCAATTTGAAGGAACAAAACAAAATGATCCACTTGCTGATTATAGATATGGCTTTGTTGCTATTGAAAACGATAGTGCTAGATATGGTCCAATTTATAAAGGAAGCGATACCAATATAAACTTTGAATACAATAAAAACGAAAGAGTTTTCCTTATCGTTGCAGGAACACCAAGTGATTATGTCTATCCAGATCTGAATGATCCATATAATGAAATATATGATTACCCATACAGGTATAAAGTTGATATAGCAACTTCGTGCCTCACATTTCTCGAACCCTGTGATGATCAGAATGTTTGCACCATAAATGATGTAATCGATGCAAACTGTGAATGCAATGGAGAAATCAATAATACATCGAGCTTTTCAATTCCATTTGTTTCAGTAAATCCCAATTTAGATGGCTGGGAAACTTATAATGGACAGATCTTTGAAATAGATGCAGGTAAATTTCTGGGATTAAGTTGGGCAGGAACAACCACTAATAGTGCCTGGTACGACCCAAACGGAAATCTACTTAGCAGTAACGTAACTCAATATGTGCCTAACTTTCAGGCTTCTGATGCCGGGATATATACTTTAGTAGCTTTTGATGCCTTGGGCTGTACAAGCGATTCTGTTAAAATAGAAGTAAGGTTAGCCTGTGACCAGATAGGGCAAACTTGTGATGATGGAAATCCGGCAACTTTCAATGATACTTATAATTTATCTTGCGAATGCGAAGGTCAGATGGGGATAATACTTCAGCTTGATGTGAAATTGGAAGGTTTTATGCAGAACACAGGAAACATGATTACAGAATTAAATCAAAGTAATCTTATTCCGAATGTCCAACCATTTAATACAAGTCCGTGGTTTTATAACGGTTCCGAGAGCATTAATATGATGGCTCCTAATATTGTTGACTGGATGTTGGTTCATCTTTATGATGGATCTCAAAATATTATAGAAACGAAAGCTGTATTGTTAAGTGATAATGGGCAAGTACTTGGTACTGACTTAGAATATGATATTCAATTCTTATCAAACCCCGTTAATACTAAATATGTATCAATTCATCACAAATCTCATATAGCAGTAACAGCTGATATACCAAGTCAATCACAAATTCAAATAGCGAATATAAACTTTACAGTAAATGGAACAGCTAATGGTGTTAACCAGACTAAAAGTGTATTTGGCAGTGAAACCCTTATCTGTGGAGATTATGATGGGAATGGACTTATAAACAACTTAGATTATAATTTATGGAATAGTAATAATTCTGCATTAAATACCTACTCAACACATGATGGAGATGGTAATGGCATTATCAACAACCTAGATTATAACCGATGGCGCTTAAATAGAAGTAAGATTGGAGAGCCATTAATCCAATATTGATCTAAATCATCCATGTAAACAACAGAGCTCACTTTATTTTATATTTGCATATTTTATATTTGTCAAAAAAAATACTTTTTGTTGATCTCTCTTTTTATCAACACTTATGAGAAAAACCTTCTATATACTACTACTTTTACTTTTCAGTGCTTCATTGAGTGCCGAAACTGACTTCTACAGAGTTATGTGGAATGCAGATCCATCGACTTCTATGGTTATTGGCTGGAACCAAATTAGTGGTGCAGATGCTGTTGTATATTACGACACTGTAGATCATGGTCTGAATGTTTCTGCTTATGCTTATAGCCATGATGTAGATCGGGCTATATACACTAAAGGTATGAGCAATCGCTTTGCACGTTTAAGCGACCTTCAACCCAATACAGCTTATTATTTTGTTATAGTAGATGAAAATTCAGTAAGCCAGCGAATGTGGTTTAAGACTACTCCAAATGTTTCAACTGAACGTTTATCTTTTATTGCAGGTGGCGACTCTCGCAACAACAGAGAACAAAGACAAAATGCTAATAAATTAGTGGCAAAATTACGTCCTCATGCTGTAATTTTCGGGGGTGATTACACCTTATATGGCACAAGTACTCAATGGAAAGACTGGTTTGAAGATTGGCAATTGACAATCGCTGAAGATGGAAGGATCACTCCAATTGTTGCCGCGCGTGGTAATCATGAACTTAGTAATCTGGATTTAGTCAATTTATTTGATGTTCCTCATTCAGAAGTGTTTTATAAAATGGTTTTTGGAGGTGATCTTGTCTCTGTTTTTACCTTGAATTCAGAAATTGCTATTAGTGGTACACAAACTAATTGGCTGGATAGTGAACTTAGTATAGATCAATCTATTTTCAGATTAGCTCAATATCACAAACCTGTGAGATCGCACCACAGTTCAAAGTCAGAAGGAACCAATCAATATACTTATTGGGTTCCTTTATTCGATCAGTATAGAATGGATTTAGTTGTAGAATGTGATTCTCATACATCTAAAACTACATGGCCTGTCGTAGCTTCTGATGCTCCGGATAACGATGAAGGATTTATAAGAGACGATATAAATGGAACAGTTTATACAGGAGAAGGATGCTGGGGTGCTCCGTTACGTTCAGCAGATGACACTAAATCGTGGACGCGTAATAGTGGTATGTACAACCAATTCAAATGGATACATATAGATCAGAATAAAATTGAGCTTAGAACTGTCTTAACAGATAATGCTGATTCAGTATCTTCAGTAGATGATAGTGATATTTTTACAGCACCTGAAAATCTTGAGATCTTTACCCCATCAACAGGAGATGTTGTTATAATAACAAAAAAAAATATTACTAATTGCGTTGGTTCTTGTAATGATAATGATCCTTGTACAGTAAATGATGTTTTCGATGCTGACTGTAACTGTTATGGAACTTTCTTGGACAGTGATAATGATAGCGTTTGTGATGAATATGATGTTTGTCCTGGTGGTAGTGACCTGATAGATTCAAACGGTAATGGAATTCCAGATGCCTGTGATTGTTCAATAGACTTTACCCTAGAAGATATTATTGCTTGTGATGGCGATAATATTATCCTAAATGGTCCAGTTGGCTATAACAGTTATATTTGGTCAACCGGAAGCACTACCAGAAATATAATTGTAAACGAATCAGGAACATATAGTTTATCTATTGTAGATGAAAGTGGTTGTTCAGGCATCGCTTCGTTAGATGTTGTTATTCAAACTTGTTGTGATAATGGTTTACCCGGAGATAGTTGCGATGATGGTAATGCTAATACGATCAATGATGCTTACGATAATAATTGTGATTGTGTGGGTTCGCCTTTGTTTGAGCTTTCATTCAGATTGTTATTAGAAGGGCATACTATAAGTAGTAGTCTTCAGAATAATGAGCTTACCAGCAAAGACCTGATTCCAACTCAACAACCATTTAATAATAATGTATGGAATTATTATGGAACGGAAAGCATTAGCTTAATTCCTTCTAATTTAGTTGACTGGATACTAATTAAGATCTATGATCATGACAATAATGTTATCGATAGCAAACCGGCGCTTCTTTTTACGAATGGTGATGTGTATTCAGTAAATTTCACCACTCGAATTGGCTTCGATGTAAATCCACTTGATGCAGCAAAAGTAAGTGTACATCACAGGGCTCATTTAGCTGTTATCGGTTCTATTAACCAGTTTAGCAGTGTTATAGATTTCACCCAAACAGGTAATACCATTGGCATTCAACAAACTACGCCCATGTATGGCTTTGAAACCCTAATTTGTGGTGATTTTGATAATAATGGTCTAATCAATAATATGGATTATAATATCTGGGCTTCTGACAATTCAGCGGTAAATAGTTATTTACCACAAGATGCTGACGGAAATGGTATTGTCAATAACCTGGATTACAATATGTGGGCTAAAAATAAGAGTAAGGTGGGACAGCCGGAGATCAGGTATTAGGTAGTCGTGCAAAACTGATAAACTCAACTAATTCTCCTGCTTCGTATATTTCTTTATCAGGTGGAATTATAGCAACAGCATTACTTTTGGTCAAACTCAATAAATCGCCGGAGCCATTGCTATCTATTGGCTTTAGTAAAGCCTTTCCATCAGCTATACAAAGATGCATTTGTTTAAGTAAAGTGAAGGTATTCATGGGCTTTACAGCTTGTTGAAGTATTCCTTTTTTAATTTTATTAGCACCAATTCCTAAACATGTATTCAACCAATTAACAAAATAAACCTGAAAGCATAGATACGTAGAATTCGGATTTCCCGGAAAAGAAAAGATAGTGGTATTTGTTGCTTCATGCTGACCGAACCAAAATGGCTTACCTGGTCTTTGTTTTACTTTATGAAAGATTTTTTTTACGCCCAACGCTTCAAAAACTTCAGGTAAATAATCATATTTACCTTTTGAAACGCCACCACTTAAAATCAGTATATCGTATTCATTCAGAAGAGTTTTAATTTTCTGAAGTATCATTTCTTTACGATCATTAATATGAAAATCCTGAGCATTTATTTTCAATCTGCTTAAAGCTGTTTTTAATGTGTAAATATTAGATCTTCTGATTTGATAAGCTTCGGGGAATTCATTGATCTCTACTAATTCATTTCCGGTTGAAATGAGTGCAACCTCAGGCATTTTTTTAACCCTGACTTCACTTTTCCCAACGGTCGCTAAAATGCCAATCTCTGCTTCGCGAATAATCGTGCCGGATTTTAACAGCAAACTATCTTTGTTAGCATCAGCTCCCCGACTGTGTATATTTTGTCCCTTTTCAGGAATACTATTTATCTTGGCTGAACCTTTTTCGATCTGAACATCTTCATACATAATAATGGTATCTGCCCCTTCAGGAAGTATAGCTCCTGTCATGACTTCCAAACAATTGCTTTTATCCTTCAATACCAATTGAGGTGAGCCAGCCGCTGCGATACCTTCTATATCGAAAGTTTGCTCTTTGTTTGCAAAAGCTTCAAAAGCAATGGCAATACCATCTTTGGTTGCACGATGAAAAGGCGGAAAATCTCTGTCGGCAAAAATATTTTCGGCT
Organism: Chitinophagales bacterium; assembly: GCA_020628375.1. Lineage (GTDB taxonomy): Bacteria > Bacteroidota > Bacteroidia > Chitinophagales > UBA2359 > JAHDDA01. The sequence goes on from JAHDFD010000024.1 coordinate 46,482, forward strand.
AATAACCTGTCTAAAGCCTGCAACAGATCAACCTGCTCTGTCCCAAAATCTTTCTTCTGTGCTAATACCTTTGAATATGCTTCTTGAAATGATATCATACTAAATCAGTTAAAGAACAAAATACGTATTCCAACTATAAAAACTAACAAAGCGGTTATTAACTTGATCGTATTGGCAGAGAAACTTTTTAAACTGAGTCTTATGCCTAATTGCCCACCAATAATTACCGCTAATCCCAGTGGGATCATTAAAGACCAATCAATTTGTAAAGTATTGCCCAAGAATAAACCCGATAAACCTGCAAGTGAATTAACCAGAATAAAAAAGCTGGCAAGAGCTGCAATTTTGATCGATTTATCAAAATGTAAATGATTTAAAATTGGCGCTAAGAAGATTCCACCACCAATACCCACCAAACCTGATAAAAAACCAATACTAGCTCCTAAGGCGTAAGGCATATAAACAGGATATTTGAAAACCTTTTCTTTCTTTATTCTTTCATTAGAAGATTGTTTCACCTGCCAAATCAAAGCCAATGCAGAACACACAAGTGCAATTCCAAGTATTGTAAAGAAATGAGCCTCTTGAAGCCTATAAAAAGAACCTAAAAATGCCATAGGAATACTTGTTATCACAAAGGGTAAAAAGCTTCTTATTTGAGCAACTCCTTTCTTGAAGTACAAGAACACGCTACTACCTACAACCAACAAGTTACACAATAAGGCAACTGACCGTATTGCATAAAATTGAGGAAGAAATAAACTAAGAATTGCTAAATAGCTCGAACCTCCACCAAAACCAACAGATGAATAAAGGAATGAAATTCCAAAAAACAATAAACTAAGTGTAATTGTCTCTGACATTAAATTAGCTTTCTTTTAATAACTGAATAGCTTTCAGATAATCTTCTTTTGCATTGGCATTAATTAAGTAATTTTCGTTACTTGGAAAAACCAATTTTGCTTCGTTGTTGATCAGGAATTTTCTCGGACAGGTGCTATTCCCTTGTTTTAAATAGGCTATAGCTGCAGCAAGTGCTTTTGGTTCCCAAATTGCGATCAATGGTTCAGGCAATGGATTTGATCTACTAGCATAGGCAGTTCCATAACAATCTGGGTTCCTTGCTTCAATTAGTTCTGTGATTGCTTGTTCATTAATTAAAGGCAAATCACAGGCAAGTACTAACCAAGCCACTTCAGGATGATACTGGTGAGCCGATAGAATACCGTTAAAAGGACCTCTGAATTCATCTGTATCTAATATCAGATCATAGGCTTCATATTTAGCTTGTTGATCTTCTCTGATGCTGATAAAACTTTTTTCACAGTACGTTGCTAAAATCCTATTCAGGAAAATAGCTTGTGGTACATCGTGGTAAACAATACCGGATTTATCATATCCCATGCGGGTACTTTTTCCTCCGCCTAAAACCAAGCCATATAATCTAGCGATCGAATTCATGTTTTCCTCCTGATTTATGTTCTAATTGAACTGTTGAAATTACTATCTCGTGGCTTAAGGCCTTACACATATCGTAGATTGTCAGAGCGGCTACCGATGCTCCCGTAAGTGCTTCCATTTCTACACCGGTTTTGCCAGAACATTTTACTATACACAAGACTTTAAGTCCATCGTCCTCTACCTGAATATCTATTTTAATTTTTGATAAATGTAATTGATGACAAAGAGGAATCAGATCAGCAGTCTTTTTAACTGCCTGTATTCCCGCAATCTCTGCAATTTGGAAAATGCTTCCTTTTTTACTCAGAAAGTCTTGCGCTCTTAATTGTTTGAAAACACTTTCAGGAAAAATAACCAGAGCACTTGCCTTAGCGGTTCTATCAGTAATATTTTTTTCAGAAATATCGACCATGCTCGCTTTTCCATTTTCATCTAAATGACTTAGCTCTTTTTCCTTCATATATTCATAATTAAACCTCGGCTTCGCTCGGTTACCCAACTTCGGCTTCGCTCGGTTACCTTGACTTCGATCAGTTCCCCTTCAAACTCAACCTCGACCCCGCTCGGTTACCCTTCAAACTCAACCTCGACCCTGCTCGGTTACCCTTCAAACTCAACCTCGACCCTGCTCGGTTACCGAATCACTCATAAACTCATAAACTAAACACCTCACCCTCCAATTGAGGTCATTGAATTTTTAAAAATAGACTTCGATCTTAATTCTGCTTCATGACCATTAGCTACTCTGTTGGCAACAGCATCTAAAACAGATTGCATAATTAAGGAATCGCTTTTATTTTCTCTAAGAATGGTTCTCAAATTTGTATAAGCATTAGCGTACAAACAAGTAATTACATCACCATTTGCTGAAACACGCAATCGATTACAAGTTCCACAGAAAGTCCTCGAAAAAGAAGGGATCAATCCAAAGCTACCTTTCCAACCAGGAACTTTATACAAACTTGCTGTTGATGATCTTTCAACTGGGAGTTGTTTTATTAATGGAAACTCGGTTTCAATATGCTGAAATATTCTTTTATAATCCCATTTTAATTTAGTAAAGGTTTTATTACCACCATTAAAAGGCATTTCTTCTAAAAATCTTACACATACATTTCCATGTTCAGTAAGCTTAACAAATGAAATGATTTCATCAACATTTTGCCCTTCAAGAACCACACAATTAACCCGAACATTGAAGCCTTTTTCGATCAGCGTAAATAAATTTCGCTTAACTATCTGAAATGAATTTCTTCTTGTAATTTTAAAAAAACGATCTTCATCAAGTGCATCCAGACTTACGTTGATATGTCTGATTCCCAATTCGTAAAGTTCGTTGATATATGGTTTTATGAGTGTAGCATTTGTCGTGATAGATATGGACTTCAAGTCATCTAATTCAGATAAAAAACGCAAGAGTTCCATTATATTTTTACGCGCAAAGGGTTCACCCCCAGTAATTCGTATTTTGGAAACACCATTACTTACAAGAATTTGCGCTAAACGCTTCATTTCTTCGATTGTCAATAAATTATCATTCTCTGAAAACTGAATTCCCTCAGCCGGCATACAATAATTACAACGCAGATTACAACGGTCGGTAACCGCTAATCTTAAATAATTAACCTCCCTGTTATGATTATCTATGAGCACTAAGGTGTTGCATTTAACCAGCTTGAGCTGTCATTATAAAATTCATGTTTCCAGATAGGTACTTTTTCTTTGAGTTCATCGATCAGGAATCTTGTGGCATCAAAAGCTTCTGCCCTGTGTTTCGAAGAAGTACCGATGAAAACAACTGCATCACCAATTTCTTTTTTGCCAATTGCATGAACAATTACTATTTTATGTAATTCCCATTTTTCAGATGCGATGATTGCCAGTTTTTCCATTTCTTTGAGCGCCATTGATTCGTAAGCTTCAAATGACAAACTGACTACCGATTTCCCTTGTGAAAAATCACGAACTGTTCCTAAGAATGTAACGGTTCCCCCACTCTGTTCACATGCTAAAAACTGCTGATAAGCATTTATATTCAGCGTTGTTTCGGTTAATGTTATCAGGAATTTTTCTTTCATTAAAACATCGTCATTAATTATTATCCACCTGCATAAGGAGGAAGTAATGCTATTTCATCTTCGCAACGAATAAAGCGGTCAGGTTTATCATAAATTTCACTATTTACCGCCACTTTGTATGTACTTACCTTTGATATGTTAGGAAATAAAACTCCTATCTCTCTTTTTAATTCAATAAGATTTAGTTTTTCTTTAGAATTCTGAAGCTTTATTTGATCTGAATCAAGATCAGCTTTGATCGCCCCGAATAATTTTATCGTAAAAGTGTACATACGCAAAAGTAAATTATGTAAAGCTCTAATTCAGAATATCAGTTCTAAGAATTATCCCACATCACTATACATTTGGATTCTTCAGCTGTATAATTATTTGAAAATCTTATTGGCGACGTGGCATTACCACATCGCTACCACCACAATGATAATTGATGTGTAATCGTCTGGAACTACCAATTTAATGCCACTAGTCATAATAATAAGTTCAACAAAATATGATTCTTGAATAAATATTGAGATAACTACATACCTAAGCTATTATATTTGCTATTTCTCATAATACGCTGTAATGAAACTACATATACTTTTTTACACTTTTCTTTTTTCTTCACTAAGTCTGAATGCTCAATGTTGGAATCTGGTTTGGGAAGATGAATTCAATGGTACTACGCTCGATTTGAACAAATGGGAATATCAAATCGGAGGTAGCGGTTGGGGGAATGCCGAACTACAGTATTATACCAATGGAGATAATGTTGAAGTTTCTGCTGGCAGCCTTAAAATAACTGCTGAAGAAGATGTGAATAATAACTATCCAAGTAATGCATATACTTCTAGCAGAATAAGAACCATTAATAAAGGTGATTGGAAATATGGAAAATTTGAGGCAAGAATTAAGTTACCGGAAGGTCAGGGAATATGGCCTGCATTCTGGATGATGCCTTCTGAAAGTGTATATGGTGGTTGGCCAAGTAGTGGTGAGATTGATATTATGGAATACTTAGGGCACGATACAGACAGAACTTATGGTACTTGTCATTTTGGGAATAGCCCTGGAGACAAAGGAAGTTTAGGTACTTCATGGGATTTAAGCACAGGCAATTTCAATGATGGGTTTCATACTTTTACAGTTGAATGGAGCCCGGGAGAGATCAGATGGTTTGTTGATGGAAATGTATTTTTGATTATTAATGATTCGCACCCATTTTTCGACAATTACTTATACCCTTTCGATCAGAAATTCCATTTTATTTTAAATGTTGCCGTTGGTGGTAATTGGCCCGGCTACCCCGATGCTACAACCAGCTTCCCTCAAACTATGGAAGTTGACTGGGTAAGAGTTTATCAACAACTTCCCGATGTTGAAATAGATGGAGCATTGACTGCTACACCTTATGCTCAGAATATAAGTTATGAATTACCTGACTTAGCAGGTGCAAGCTATACATGGACTGTTCCGAGTACGGCAACAATAGTAAGTGGGCAAAACACCAATGAAATTATCGTTGACTGGGAAGGTTCGGGCGGAACAATTTCAGGAACGATCAATACTTCATGTGGTAGTTATGATTATGATACCCAAGTGAATATTTCTCCTAATTTATGGGAAAATTATGGTTTTGAAAGTGCTTTCAACTTCTGGAACACGAACACCTTTGGTGGCGCAGCGAGCTTTAATTTAGACACTTCTTCACCGCAGGAAGCTTCTACAAACTTGTGTGTTAACAGTACCGCATTGGGCGGTAATCCCTGGGATATACAATTAAGTCGTTCGCTTAGTCTTACAGCAGGTGAAGAATACACCATCAGCTTCTGGGCGAAATCAAATACCAATGGAAGCGATGTAGATATTAATTTCATTAATGCTACTACCTACGCAAACTATGCATTTACCAGTTTTACATTAAGCAATGACTGGAACTATTATGAGTTCACTTTTACGGCACCTGTTTCGGCCAATTGTCTATTTACCATTGATCTGGGTGATGAAATTGCAGAAACCTGTTTCGATAATTTTTCTTTCACAAACTATCAAGGCAGTGAACTCTCTTTCAGAGTCTTTCTTGAAGGCTTTGTCCAAGCTGGAGGAACTATGGGTACCGGCTTGAATTCAAGTGCATTAATACCACAGCAACAAGCATTTAATACGAGTCCTTGGAATTATTCCGGAGGTGAACAAATAACCAATTTATCAGCACAAGCAGTTGATTGGGTCTTGATTAATTTATACGATGCATCGGAAAATATTATTGAGAGTCAACCTGGTTTGCTCTACGACAATGGAATGGTTTTCACATTGAATGGAACCACAAATTTCAGGTTTAACGCTCAAAGTGCAGATGTTGCTTATGCGAGTATTCATCACAAATCACATTTAGCGGTAGTTGCCGAAGTAAACGGAAATGGTTTTATCGATTTTTCACAGGCAGGAACGGCACTTGGCGTTCAGCAAACAAAAACAGTTAATGGTGTTGAAGCAGCCTACTCCGGTGATTTCGATGGTAATGGTGTAATTAATAATATGGATTTTAATATCTGGAGTTCAAATAGTGCAGTTGTTAACCAATATGTAAATCAGGATACAGATGGTAATGCTGTTGTCAATAACAACGATTTCAATTTTTGGACGATCAATCGTTCTAAGGTTGGGAATACGATTGTTTATTATTAAGGAATTTACTATATGTCAGCTTCATTACCGACTGATTATCAGTAGTAATAGATTCTTATTCTGGATTAATTTTTGTGGTTAATCCAGAAATCTTTAGTGATGAAAAACCTGTACGTTCTCTTTGTTTTTCTCGGCTTTTATTTTCTGGCAGATGCTCAACAATGTGGCTTAAATTGTGGGCATAAACTTTTCTTTCAGGAACTAGAAAACAAACATACAAGTTCAAATTATAAAAGCGCTTCTAATTCACAAGTATTGTTTCCACAACAAGCAACTTCAGTTTTAGGTGGTAGAAGTGTACTATTTATTCGTGGTGTAGATCCATCAACACATACATGGCAATCAAATGACACCGAAATCTCTACACTATATACCGAACTAGACAACTATGTACGCAAAACCTCATATAATCAGGCGTGGATAGATACTTGGGATGTAACGCCAATTTATAATTTTTCTACAAACGGAAATACGAGTTATACTTTTATGTCCGATGAGTTAGCTGCATTAGCATTGGCAGGTGGTTATGATATAAACGACTATAACGTAGTTTATTACACTTATGCAAGCAACACAGATTTGAATGGTGCAGGTGCTTTAGGTATAGGTAATGGAATGAATGGCTCAATGTGGATGCCAAGCAGTTTACTTAAATATCCAAGTGGTGTTATACATGAAACCTTTCATGCTTTTGGAACAGAACATGCCAATGACTGGGAAGGTGGTAGCGTTATGTTTCCGGGAAGTCTGACAGGTGGACATGATCCGTATTATTTTATGGGTAGCCAGGGAGATGCAGGCTTAAATTCAGATATTCCTGCTTATTTCAAATATTGGTTAGGTTGGCTAAGTACAGATAATATAATTCTACAGGATGAAAAACCTACTAGTTGCTCAACGCAACGTATTTATAAAACTTCTTTAATTAACACTTACGATAGTTCAAGAAAATATAGTGTGCAATTAGGTAATGATTTATGGTTGAGCTATGAACCGGATAACAACAATACTCAGATAGTGAAAAAAGGAGTGCTTCTTCATTATATTCCCAATCCGAGTGGTAACCTTTGTCGTTCTTATATACTCGATCCATTACCCGAATCCATCACCATTCGACCTCCTGGTATCGGTAGCAATTACGATCCTGTTATTGACTTTTGGGATGCAGCACTTGAACTTGGTGATGAAGTCAACTGGATGGGTACCAGTATAAGAATTGTAAATACAGGAGGAACAGGTGATGACAAATGGGTAGATATAGAGTTTTGTGATTGCTTGGTTGAAACAGGCGATTCAGATAACGATGGTGTTTGTGATGCTGATGATATTTGTGCTGGTTTCGATGACAATATTGATTCCGATTCTGATAATATTCCGGATGGCTGTGATACCTGCCCTAACTCACCGACCAACGATTCTGATGGAAATAATATTTGCGATAATATTGATTGCTTTGGGGCAAGCGCTGAAAGTTTTGAATACACGCCTTCAACTACTGTTAACGGAAATGGCGGAAATGGGTTTTCCGGTATCTGGTCTGCTGATATTGCAAATGGGAATATTGCTATAACAAGTGGTTCTCTATCAAATGATATTATTAGCGGAAGTGGTAATAAACTGAATATTGAATTAATGGATGAAGTTGCGACCAAAGGTATTTCAAGAGATTTGGACATTGGTTTCATACAAGGTGAAACAGTTTGGCTTTCTGTTCTGATAAATGCAATTAACAGATCTGATGGAGGATTATGGATAAGACCAAATGGTTCACAAAATATTGCTATTGGAAAACGCTGGGGAACCAACTTCAGTATAGATAATAATGGTTCTTCGATTACAATGTTAGAAAATCAGACGTATTGGTTAGTGGCTAAATACGAATTAAAAAACGATGAAACTATCGTAAGCCTATGGATAAATCCGAGTACGAATTTCACTAATTCTGTACCAGATGCAACAAAAACAACTGGAGCAATTTCTGGAATCAATTCAATTTTCATTGGTGCTGAAAGATGGGGAAATGGACATTATGAAATTGATGAATTAAGTTTAAGTTGTGAAGCGCCTAATGGAATTCTTGATTGTAATCTTCAGGTAGGACAAAACTGTGATGATGGTAACCCCGATACATTTAATGATATTTATGATACGAGTTGTAACTGTATAGGCACACAATCTACCATTTTCCTTTCCAAAATAATGCTTGAAGGTTTCATGCAAACGAATGGAGAATTGACTCAGGAAAGCAAAGATCTGGATTTAATTCCCTTACAACAACCATTTAATACTGCACCTTGGAATTATGCAGGAACAGAAACACTCGCAAGTATTCCAGCCGATATGGTCGATTGGGTATTAATTCATACCAGAGATGCTAATGGAAATATTACTGGAACACAAGCTGCTTTATTGTATAAAAATGGAGATATCCGAACTGTCAACGAATCACGAGTTATCAAATTCGCACTTCCTTCAACAGAAGCTAAACATATTAGTGTTCATCACAAATCACACTTGGCTGTTGTTACTGAAGCCAGTGGTTTTATAGATGGTAGTGATTTTGTAATCGCCAATATAGTTGAAAATCCAGAACAAGCTGGCGACTTTATCCCCAATTTAGATTTTACTCTTGATGCCGTTGCCCTTGGAATTGAGCAAGTAAAATTCATGCAGGGAACACGCTGTGCCATTTCGGGTGATTTTGATGGGAATGGCATTATAAACAACCTTGACTATAATGTTTGGGAACAGAACAATTCTGCGGTTTATTACTATTTGAATCAAGATGCTGATGGAAATGGGATAGTTAATAACTTAGATTACAACCTCTGGGATATTAATAAAAGTAAGGTAGGGAATCAGATGATTCAGAATTAAGCATAAAATTGAAAAACATAAATTTCATTACAAACGTAAAAGTATTTAGAACAAGAAATCAAGATTTTAATGAATGAATTATGAGAGGTCTATTTTTAACTTTAATGCTTGCAACGAATTTTCTAAGCTTTGCACAAACAGAACAAGAGGCTTTACAAAAAATTGACGAATTAAATAGCATAATAAATATTGCTCAAAATCAGGGAATTGATACTTCTAAAGAATTAATGACCATTGAAGTAGCTGAACTTTTTCTTGGTTTTGCCAATTGGGATGAAAATAATATTGCAACTAATCAAACTCATTTTGAAACAATTATGCCTCTGCCATTAGCCGAACAAGGTCTTTACACACCAAGTGAGTTAGCTAACTATTTACCTACCTACGAAAGGCAATGTGTTATCGAACTATTAGATGAGTCAATGGTCTATTTGAACACCTTAATTAGTGGCGAAAATATAAGAAAACAAACCACAACCATAGATTGGTCGGCATTAGAAGTTCAGGGAAATAAAATAATGCAGAACGGGAAACCTGTTTTCTTAAATGACTGGATTTGGGGACCAAATGGATTGTCAGGTGCCTATTTCGCTCCTAATAATTTGGAGCAACGATCTGATGGTTCAGGAAAACTAAAACAATGGCCCAAAGATCAATTGAACGAAAAAGCTAATTCTGGAATTTTAGGCACTCCGTTCTTAGGTCATACGAGTGTTCCGGGATATATTTCTAATAATCATCCGGATATTTTAAATGCTCAAACCACTTTTACAAAATATGATATAGATCACCCAAAAGCACGTGAAATGCTATCAGATCTATTAACTCAGGTTGCTACGATTTTTCAAGGTAAAAAGGCTGCTGAATTAGGCTATATGATTGCTAATGAACCTCATTGGAATACTGCCGAAGGAACGTGGGATGTAATCATTCCTTCTGAATATTCAAAACAAAATTTTGTAAATTGGTTAGCTAGTAAGCATGAAAATAATATTAATAATTTACAAGCAGCCTGGTCAAGTAATCCTTCTTCATTTCAACAAGCAGTCGATAACTTTATCTTTCCTGTTCCATATGCTTTACAAGGTGAGGGTGAATGGTACGATTGGATGAAATTCAATCAGGAAAGAGTAACAGAATATTTCATATTCATGAAAGATCAGATTCGGACTAAAGATCCAAATTCAAAAGTCCACATCAAACTAATTCCCGGAATGTGGTCTGGTAATAAAAGAGATCATGGCTTAGACTTTGAGGCTCTAACTAATATAAGTCAGGTTATTGGAAACGATGCCGGAGGAATAAATTCCTACTTGTGGGGTTCTACAAAATGGTGGGAGGAAAATTATGCTTTCGATTGGTCGGCAGTTTCAATGCCTTATGATTTTTTATCTTCTGTAAAACCTAATGCCGTAAACTATAATTCTGAAACTCATTTTTTATCAAAAGCATCATTCCGAGATATTTTCCTTGAACCTTCATACGCCAGAATGACGCATTGGCTTGCTACTTTACATGGAATGAATGTTTCAACCAATTGGTTCTGGGGAAGAAATAGTGACGGTTCACCAAAAGGTAATGGTGGAAGCGGATACCCTGGTTCAGTTTTACAACAACCCAAGATTTATCACGAAATTCTATCTACAATGATAGACTTGAATGCTCATTCCGAAGCAATAGACGCTTTGCAGCATATTAGAAAGCCAGTAAGATTATTTTATTCTGAAACCTCAGCAATAAATTCACTGGCTTATATGGAAAATGTTTTCGATACTTATGAATCTATTTATTTCGATGGTTATGCAATTGGGTTTGTTACCGAAAATATACTTCAAACACAATCTTCAAGCCAATGGGATGTAGTTGTTATTGCCAATGCCGAAACTGTAAAATCATCAGAAATAACAGCTTTACAAAATTATTTGAATAACGGAGGAACAGTTATTATTGATAATGCAAGTTTACTAAAAGATGAATATGGCAATCTTCATTCTCAAATACTAAACGCAAATACTGGAACATTAATAACCACAACAACAAATAATATTAAAACGGAAGTTGATAACTTTTTAAATACAAAAAATATAATTCAGCCAGTTAAAATTACCGAAACCAACCCATTAGGAGCTAATGTAAAAGGTTGTGTACATCGTTCGGTTGATATAAACGAAAAAACAGTAGTTAACTTAGTCAATATTACTAAAGAACCAATTAATATTCACCTTGAGCTTACTAATGGAGTTACCAATATTGAAGCAATTAACTTATTGAATGGAAAAACAGTTTCTATTCCCTTTACAATGCAGCCTGAAGAGGTTTTACTGTTAGAAATCATTGATTTATCTTGTATTGATAAAGACCTGATAACACCTTGCAGCTTGGGCGATGAATTGTACGTAAATGTGAAATTATTTTTAGAAGGATTTGTACTTTCTGATGGCAAAATGAATGATGAATTAAATTCAAATAATCTTTTGCCACTTAATCAACCATTCAATAATGTAAGTCATAGTTATTCAGGAACAGAACGAGTAAATGCATTCAATTCAAAAGTTGTGGATTGGGTTTTGGTAAAAATTCACGATAATACAGGAAATGTTCTTGACCAAAAACCATTTTTATTACACAGAGGTGGAAATGTGAAAGATTTTGACAATTCACTCGATTTAGGATTTATACTTCCTTCAGGATCCAACTATAAATATTTGAGCGTACATCACAAATCTCATTTAGATGTTATTGCAGATATTAGTTCAAGTACTATCATAGATTTTTCACAGTCACAGACCGGAGTTGCACTTGGAAACGGTCAAACAACAACTACATTTAATAAGAATGCAATAATTGCTGGCGACTTTGACGGGAATGGTATTATAAATAACCTTGACTATAATGTTTGGGAACAGAACAATTCTGCAGTTTATTATTATCTGAATCAGGATGCCGACGGAAATGGAATAGTGAATAACTTAGATTACAACCTCTGGGATATTAATAAGAGCAAGGTGGGGAATCAGATGATTCAGAATTAATACAAAAAGCCTACTTAGTATAAAACTGAGTAGGCTTAATGTCATTTCTCACCATTTTATTAATCAAGAGAAACACTGAAAGAAACACCTGGCTGTAGATTATACCCTGCCATTAATTCAACAACAAAAACGTTTTCAGAATCAATTCTAACATTTAAGAATTCATTATCACTTGAAAAACCAGCAATCTGATGTGGTTCAGAAAATGTAAAGTAATATCTATCGACTTTACCCTCAGGGAATAAACCAAAGACATTACTCCAAAATGGATGGCTATTATCTGGTATTACACTAAAATCGATACTATTCTCTGTGAGATCTATATTATACAAACCACTAATATCACCGGCTGGTGTTCCATTTTGAGCAAGTGCTGTCGGAAATTCTTCCAAAGTATTAGACAAAACAGCAAACTCATCATAAGCATCATCTGCCTGACCGAATAAAGCAGCATAAGTAACTTCATTCTCTCCCGGATCCTGTAAAGTGTTACGTAAAGTAATTTCAGTACCTTCAGCCAATGGAGGAATAAATATCTCAAATCTATCAGCATTAAAAGTTGTACCATCTATCATTGCAAAATAATCTGCAACACTCTGATCAACCTGAAAGGCAGCAATTGAGTTATCAGCATCCTGTAAAGCATCCCAAAAAACAATTACTGCATATTTCCCATTGGCATCTACTCCACTTGTTCTCCTTATAAATCCAGGTTGTTGAGAAGCAAAATCCTGCTCTATTTCAGCATCTCTATTTATAAACGCATCAGAATTCACGCCTTCATTAAGTTTAAACGTCGTAACTTCGATTACATTCTTAGTAGTTAAATTGAAATTGATATCAGGTACTTCAAACGTAGTATAACGTTCTGCACTGAAGGTGCTACTATCGATCATTCCAAAATAATCCGCAACACTTGCATCAGCCTGAAAAGCTTCAATTGAAGCATCTGCATCTTCTAATTCTTCCCAAAAAACCATTACTATATATTTACCATTTGCATCAACTCCACTCATACGTTTTAAGAACCCAGGTTGCTTAGAAGCAAAATCTTGTTCGATTTCTGTATCTCTTATTTCAAAGCTATGTGTATCCACACCTTCATTCAACGAAAAAGTGGTTACCTCAACAACAATATTTTCTTCACTTTGTATCGCATCGTCATCATTGTCACATGAAGCAAAAACAAATGCACACAGTAGAAGATAGATTAAGTACTTAGAAATTTTCATTTATAATAATTTATTGGTTTAGTAATATAAATTTTAATGGTTATGGTAAGCTCTCGAAATTTCAAAACTATCTTCAAACCAATTCCAAAGGATCACTTTACCATCTTTTACTTTAACCCTGAGCGCGTAAGTAAATTCTTTGGTTTCAGTTTCAGAAGCTGTTAACTTGCCAATCATTTTTCCAAAATAAGCCGCTGTATTGCCATCAGAAAAGGCATCATCTGGTTCCCATTTTATAGTTTGAAAATTTGCTCCAAACTTAGGAAGGAAATATTCTAATATGGCTTGCTTTCCTTTCCAGGGACCAATCCATGGTAAAGATTTATCACCCTCGTTTTGCCAAACCATATCATCATGCATAAGACTTATCATTATTTCCATTTCACCTTTTCCCATTGCATCCATAAAGGCATTGGCAACATCCATGGTTTCTTTTGCAGAATTTACAGCTGGCATTAATTGTTTCATTCCAACCGTCCAATCTTCCAAATGGTGAGTGCTTAAAAATTTACCATCTTTCATTTTATGAACATCAATGGTCATTATATTAAAACACTTTGTACCATTGGTAGGAATACCCATAAAATCACCATTTGGAGTTCCGGTCGCTATACTTCTTACTATATAAGTATCATCATCGTTTAAAATTTCCTGAGGTTCCCATTTTAAATCTGGTATCAGTTTCCAGAAAAACTCTAATTGTCCCATTAATTGTTCTGCGCTTTTAGAACCGACTGAACCAGAAGATTTGTAACCTTCAGCCATTAATGGTTTCAAGACTACAGTAGGTCTTGTTTCTGTATTCACAGATAAAGCTTTTTCATAAAAAGCCAAAATTGCTTCTTTGTTATTCATAACTTCATTTGAACTTAAATAATTTTATTAGTCTCAGATGCTGCGAACACAATTATGAGAAATAAAATAACTTTTAAAGAGAAAATCATATCGATAGTTTTGTATTCGGTTAAGTCAGCAAACTAATCATTACCTGTAATGGGTAACTAACTTGTGGATACTTTAAAGAAATTCAGTTGGTCAGGAGACCAACTGAGGTACAGACCTTTGTTGGTCTCCTGACCAACAATAAAATGTCCATAAGTTGATTGCCCATTACAATTATCGATTAGTAATATTTTCAAAATGCCATTCATAATCTGAATGCTTAAATTCTAAACACAAAAGTATTGGAGGCGAAAACTGAGATTGGGTAAAAAGCTACATATTTAGGGTAAAAACAAGAAAGTAAATTACTTATGCTTTTCTTTAAATTGTTTTGGTGACAAATTGGTTTGTTTTCTGAAATACTTAAAAAAGTTACTAGGATCTTCAAATCCGGAATGATAAGCAATTTCCGTAAAAGTAAAATTTGAATTAATTATCAATGCCTTTATTTGCATAATCAAGATCTCATTAATAAATGATTTGGCAGATTTTCCAATTATATGCTGAGTAATATTATTGATCGTTCTGGAGCTTACGCCCATTTCCTTAGCATAATATGCAACCTTTTTATATTTGACACAATCTCTTTCAACTAACTCCTGAAAATCTTTGAATTGCCGATGATAAGAGGTAAAACCTATATTATTATTCGCCCGTGACTTTATACGCAGTAATTTATGTAACAAAACCTGAATAAGGTTTCTGATTATTTCAATTGAATGCTTATCGTTCACCTTTTTGTATTCTTTTTCAATAAACAGAACAATATGTTCAACTTCATTAAAATCTGAAATTTCTAATTGTAGCTTCGGAGAAGCTAACATTTCATTGAATAACTGAAACAATTTCAAAGTTTGTGATTTATCGGCATAGCGCACTATGAATTCCTCTGTAAAAACGAGAAAATCGCCCTCAGCATCGCTCTTATAAAATTTATGAATACTATTCTTCCTTAAAAAGAAAACAGATCCTTTTTTATATGTATAATCATTATAACTGATTGCATGCTGACCGGTACCTTCTCTAATAAGCACAACCACAAAAAATGAAATTTTATGGTGTTCAAACTGATTATGATCTTGAGGTTCTCTTTTATAAATATCTTCTAAACTAACGAGATCGAAATAATCATTACCTGCTTTTACCCTATCAAATTTTGTTTCCTTAATATCCATTCAAAAATATTACTTGGCTTAAAAAAGGCAATTTAATCAGAAAACACCTTATCAAGATTGATTTCACAGCATATTCTAAGAGTTTATCAATGTGCTTAAATTATGAATGGGGTCTAAAATCAAAAATTATGGTGATAATGTACTTTTCACCCTCCTAAACGAAGTTAATATTATAGCTTCACTATTTAACTATAATCTAAGAATTAAATAAACCAATGAAACAATACTTTCAACTTATGAGTATATCTAAATATAATACCTTCTGTATTGCCAATATTAAATTTTACTAAAAAATACGATGAAGTAATCCTTGGTAATGTCTATGAATAATACTCGCTATAAATTATATCGTCTAATTCACTCTTTAACTGAAAAAGAGCAGAATACAATTGGCAAAAATCTAACTAAATCTGGTAAAAAAACCAAAGATTTAGAGTTATTCAAGTTAATCATAAAAAAGAATATTAGCAATGATAAAGAGTTAATGAATGTTTCAGACTTCAAAAACTTGAATGTCTATAAGAACATGCTGTATAATAAAATTTTAGAGCTTTTAGTTTTTTCAAATCAACACAATGAAACACTTACAAACTACACTAAAAGTATTGCCAAAATTTACCAGTTAATTGAAAAAAACTTGCTATCTGACGCTTTAATTTTTACAAACAAGCTTCTTAAAAGTGAAAATTCAAAAATTGAAAACCGGTATTTAAAAGCATCCGTTTTACATTTAAAAACATATTTACTCAGAACTTTAAGTGCTAGAAATGAAACAATTGCTGGAAAAAACGAAGTCGCTGATACTTTTTTCTTACTTGATGAACTAATTGAAGAGCAAAACTTTAAACGAGAGCACGATTTCATAGAATATGAATTAATGCGATTGGTGAACAATAAAACAATAACTAATCACATAGAAAAGTTAAGTATTAAGATTAGAAAAGTTTTACAAAATCACAATAACTTTTTTCAAATTCCAGCAGAAAAGCTAAACTTTGAACAAATCATTTTACGCTGTATTCTTTATAATAAAGCTTGTCATATTGCTCAAATTAATAACACTATAAGTCCAAATTTTGAAAGTGTTTATCAACACATAAAACAACAAAAATTACAGCATCATAACAAAAGACTTTACTCCTTTTTTTTAGTAAACTATATTCATTACGATTTACTGCCTAACCATAAAATTGAACAATTCTATAAACTATACGAAGTACTGAAAGAAAACAATAGATTGTTAACAAATGGCAACCCTCCGTTCATAGTCGAAAAGGGCGTTGTTGCATAAAGAAAATGGGAAAACTTCCCCTTTACCCATAAATTTTTAG
>JAHDFD010000025.1 GCA_020628375.1 Chitinophagales bacterium
TCGATCAGTGTATCCTATTTTTGAAACGTATTAAATTTTTATAAGAAAACCCTTTACTTGTAAGTTTGAAATGTTCTATTTTCTCGTTCAATTTCGTTAAAAATACTCAACTTAGCCCTGCTATGCTTCCGTTTTTTACCTCATTGACCAAAAAAATAATTCCATTTCCAAGTTTAAACTAATTATGTGTCGGTACTTATATATTTTAAATTGTATGAGAACGTGTTTAAACTTTTTGTTTGGTTGAAAAATAGAGTTAGCGACGAGGCATTGCCTCGTCGCTACGACTCAAATTATAGTAAATATATAGTGATCTGATATTTTTTAAACATACTCTAAATTTATTTACGTCAATACTTCTTTCGCAATGGAATAAATAATCCAATTTTGACATCTTCTCCAACATTTACCCCGAACATATCGGCTTTCATATTATAGTGCATTCTATTTATTGTAAAGAAACCACTCAGCTCTTTCCCGTACTCTTTCTTCTTTACAACAATTGGCACATCGACTATTTTAGTAATTCCTTTAATTGTTAACTGACCTTTCATGTTGAATTCCTTTTCATTTTTTCTTTTCATTTCTAATGAATTAAAACTCACATAAGGAAAAGCAGCAGCATGTAGCCAATCTAAACCCAACAACTTATCATCAGCAAAAGTGCTACCTGTTTTGATCATAGATACATTCGCTTTCAAGCTGATTTTAGAATTGTCAGGGTCATCCGGATCGAAATAAACCTCACCTGTCAAATCCCCCATCATACCATTCAAATGAGGAGTTTCAAACAAAATGGTGTAATCACCTTCTATTTCATAATTATAGTTATAATTATTAGGAGTAAAAATTGAAACGATGGTAAACAAAACTGTTAAAAATGTAATTTTCATGGCTTCAAATTTGATTCAATAATAAAACCACAGTAATTAACATAAAGTTCAAAAAATTAAATAATTTCTAATGAGAAGCATAATTATTAAATATTTTAAAAAATATGCAAATATAAAAGAATAAAACGCAAAAAACTCTAACTGCATCACACCTAACAATGATGCAAATCATTATAATAACAATTGATATTTAAAGTAATATTATTTACTTTTTGCTGCTTGTAAGGTATTCATCAATAAGCTTGTAACCGTCATTGGTCCTACTCCTCCCGGAACAGGGGTGATCCAACTCGATTTTGGAGCAACTTCTTCATAATTCACATCACCAACCAATCTGAAGCCTCTCTTCTTTGTTGAATCTTCTACCCTTGTAATTCCGACATCAATTATAACTACCCCTTCTTTTACCATATCGGCAGTAATAAAATTTGGTTTACCCAATGCAACGATCAGTATATCTGCTCTACGGGTATGTTCTATCAGATTCTGCGTTCGGCTATGGGTCAGCGTAACCGTACAATTCCCTACTTTAGCATTTCTTGCCATTAAAATACTCATTGGCGATCCTACTATATTACTTCTTCCAACAACAACACATTCTTTACCGGAAGTTTCTACGCCATTTCTTTCTAGTAATTGTAGAATACCATAAGGAGTAGCAGGTAAATAGGCTGGTAAATTTTGCGCCATTTTTCCAATATTAATGGGGTGAAAGCCATCTACATCTTTTCTGTAATCAATAGCTAAATTGATCTTATTGGCATCTATATGTTTCGGCAAAGGTAACTGCACGATAAAACCATCAATACTATCATTATTATTCAGATCATCTATCCATTGGAGCAACTCTTCTTCAGTAGTTGTATCGGGCAAACGCACTAAAGTCGATTCAAAACCTACTTTATCGCACATTTTGGTTTTATGCCCCACATAGGTTTCGCTAGCTCCATCATTCCCTACCAATATAGCTGCCAAATGAGGTGCTTTCTGACCTGCTTCCAGCATTGCATCAACTTCTGCTTTTATTTCTTCTTGAATTTGTTTAGAAAGAGCTTTACCATCTAAGATCATTGCTTAACGATTTTAATATTTTTCATATAAATTCCATCTGAAAGAGATAATATATAAATCCCTTTTGATAAAATATTAAGGTTAGTAATACTTCCATTACCAGTATTTCCAGACTTCATCAACTTACCATTTATATCCAGAATTCTGTAATCCAAT
The DNA here is from genome assembly GCA_020628375.1 of Chitinophagales bacterium. Lineage (GTDB taxonomy): Bacteria > Bacteroidota > Bacteroidia > Chitinophagales > UBA2359 > JAHDDA01. The sequence goes on from JAHDFD010000025.1 coordinate 2,121, forward strand.
ATCTGCTCTGTTTCAAGCTGAATTTCATTATCAAAAACAATCGGATAAACTTTTGCACCAATTTCATTCGTCAGGTCTGCTACGGAAGTCTCTAAAGCCTGTCCACAATCACCACACCAATCGGGTGTAATTGCGCAAGGTATTTCATCTGTTGATGTTTCTACTACTTTAAATACAAACAAGCCTTCTTGCATATCTGATGCTAATATTAAGCCAGAGGGCAAGTAACAATAAACACCCCAATTCCCTCTATAATTATCATCGTAACCCCAAATACTCGTATCATAACTTCCTGCCAGACAAGGTTCATCACTATCAGAAAGATCGTAAATTTGTAATCCATCATAATAATAAGAAACGAATAAATAATCACCACGGATCATAGCATTATGAGCAATTGTCAATTCATCGGTTCCACCAGAATCTACTGTACTTTTTATTTGAATATCACTTGGGTCTGAAACATCTAAGATATAAACATCTCTTCCGTGTTTTTCATCGCACATAACATAGGTAAGCCCATCATCGGTTAACCAACCCGAATGATTATACCATTTCAGATCATAATCCTCTAATAATCCTAAAACCACAGGATTAGCATGGTCATTGAAGTCAACAATATAAAAACCATTTTCCCCACAATGCAAGTAACCTATATTGTCTTTCACATAAGCATCGTGAACATAGCCCCAGGGAGCATCTTCATAATTTTGTATCATCGTTGGATTAAGCGGATTTTCGAGTGAAATCGCTGCAAAGCGACTTCCTCCTTCAGCCAAAGCACCTCCACAGGTGTACATTACTGCATTTGTTGAATCAATGAATATATTATGTGAACGGATAATCAAATTATTAGAATCATAAACTACATTAAATGAGTTTGGTAAGTCCCTTACATCCACTATCTGTAAAGTGCTTGGTCCTTCATCAGCAACAATGTATAAGAATCCATTAAAATCGTGATAATCTCTATGAATAATTATGGGTCCGCTAACAGCACCTTCTATAAAAGCAACATCGCTGATATTATCGGTATCAGTAACATCAAAAATATGCGTACCTTCGGTAGAACCGATCACAGCAAACTCCCGATCATTCTGAACAAAGCCCCAGACTTCATTATAGGCATTATTAAAAGCTGTAGAACCAACAATAGTATCGTTTTTCCATTGGAAAATTTTTTCTATATTAGGTGTTGTTTCCTGTGAAAACAAATTACTACATAGCATAAGGAGTACAATGTTCAGGAAATATTTCATTATTATAATTTTATCAAACTTAATTCAAATGCCCCATCAAGCATCAACCATAAAAGTATCACATTTGTCGCAATAACTCTTTAACAACCGTGGTCATCTTAGGTTCAGCCTCTAATGCAATGGCAATTACTTCTTCAACGGTAACGGGTTCAACTTCTTCAAGAGGGAAATTTTTATCAGTTACTACTGAAATTGCAAATACTTCCAAACCACAATGAACTGCTACTATGACTTCAGGGGCAGTACTCATTCCAACAATATCTCCGCCAATGATGTTAAGGTATTTGTATTCTGCCTTAGTTTCCAAATTAGGACCAGGAACGCTAGCATAAACTCCCTCATGATGCCTGAACTTCTTTTCAGTGGCAATCGTTTTAGCCTTTTCTATCAATTTTAAAGAATATGGTTCACTCATATCCGGAAATCGAGGACCAAATTCATCGAGGTTTGCTCCTGTCAATGGATTTTCGTATTGAAGGTAAATATGATCTTTAATAAAAACCAGATCACCTTTATCAATATTGGCATTAGTGCTACCAGAAACGTTTGAAACGATCAGTTGTTGAATACCCAATAATTTCATTATTCTAACAGGAAAAGTTACTTGCTTCATACTGTAACCTTCATAGTAATGAAACCGACCCTGCATTACAATTACTTTTCTATCTGATAACATTCCAAAAATCAATCTTCCCGAATGTCCTTCAACGGTTGAAATCGGGAAGTCGGGAATATCATCGTATTTCAGGCTGAATAAAACATCAATATCGTTGACCAGACCACCTAAACCAGTTCCCAGAATTATTCCAATCTCAGGTGAAAAATCAGCAATTTTTCCTTGAATATAGTTTACTGCTTCTTTGATTTTCTTTATTTCTTGTAGCATAGAAACAAAAGTAAAGATATGATCATTAAAGAACTATATAAATTAAGTGGTAATGTTGACAAAATTTGATATAAAAGTTTTGTTAAAATTCATATATGTCTTTATTTTCACAACGTGTTTTTTAAACACACTCTTGAAAATAACTGAAACTGTGAAAATTCTCTATTGATATGGCATTGCTATATCCACTCCTTACTTCTGATTTCCACACTTTAGCTCATTTTCTTTTTTGTTGTTGTCATTTCTATAATGGCATAGGTAAAGTAATTTATTTTTTGATTATATAAATTCTTAATTTCTATTCTATGAAAAAACTTTTTACACTACTCACCTTCTTACTTACCTCAATTGTTGTTCATGCAACATTGATTATTCCTCCTGATGATATGGGAGAAATGGCAAAAAATGCAGAATTGGTTGTCTATGCACAAGCCGTTAGTCATGCAGACAATAATGAGTACATCAATAACTTTAATATCATTGAAGTTATTAATGGTAATGCTGCAATAGGAGAAAACATTCAGGTAGCAGAGTATAGTGGCGAAGACGAAAATGGCAGAAGATTTATTATCTCTGGTGATGTAGATTTCAAAATAGGAACAAAATATTTACTTTTCCTAAGCATGAATAGTAGTGGCTATTATAAACTACAATACTTATCTCTATCATCTTTTGAAGAAGGCTCACCTGATGGAGTTTCTAAGATTTTAGCACACGATCAGAGTTTACTCGATATGTATTTATTCGATGAATCAATGAAAGATGCACATGGTTTGAGTGGTGCTTATTATGCAAACACTCTAATTGAGCACTTGAAAGATGTTGTAGATGGAACAACCAATTGGGACATTAATAGTGCCGGAATTTATTTTCTTGGTATAGATGATTCAGAAAAACCAGAAGGAAATAATGATGGAACAAATACAAAGTCGCAAGCACCATGCCCTAATAATGCTCCTTGTCATTGTTCAACTTTATTTGGTGTCCCTGGAGCTAATCAAACAAAATATGTAGATAACACTTGGACTGTTTGTGTTGCAGGCGGTGCTTCTGATGATCCAACAACAACAACAGAAATAACAGATTTACAAACAGCTATTACAGCCATGAATAACATGCCCGGAATTAATATTTCTTATACAGGCATAGATGCTGCTTGTAGTCCGTCGGTAGGTTGTACCAATGCAAGTAATGATGCTTTGGCATGTGCAGGAGGATTCGGTAATAATTGTAATAAAATGTTCGTTTTCTTCGATGACCCTTGTGATCAGATTGCCGATGTTGATGGTTTTTGTGCAGGTACACTAGGAATTGGCGGACACTTTGCTGGAGCAGCCACACATACCGACGCTTGTGGAGATACTTGGGTAACAGCATGTAATCCTTTTTTCGTAATGAATGACTTTAGTGGTTGTTTACCAAATACTGTTTCACAAAACGATTATGTTGCAGTATTGACACATGAAATGTTACATGCTGTTGGTATAGGGCACCATTATGGAGCACAGGCATTTACAACGACTGCTGCTGGAGATAACTCTTGTGGTACAGCAGGAGCAAATAATCCTGCCAGTGCTCCAACAGGAACGATTAATCATAATGGTTCTGAATGTACTGGTTTAATGAACCCTGTTATTTGTAATAGTCCGGCACCAGCACCTCCAACATTTTCAATTACTGCATTGGATAATGCTTGTACCGACTGGATGTATAATATAACTTCTAGCACTACTTGTAACATTACAAACGTAACTTTAAATACTGCCCCAACTTGTAGTGGCGACGATGCAAGCTTTGAAGTTTGTTTCGATGTCACTGATGGTAGTGGTGCTTATGACATTGAAGTTGCTGGCTTAGTAGTCAATAATGCTGCTGCCGGAGCAACAGATGGTAATGTTTGTATTACTGCCACACGAACGGGTCCTGCATCTGGTGGAACATTTACAGTTAATGTAAGAGACGATGCTACTTTTTCATGTTTAGATGATACAAACTTACAGGTTACTTTCCCTGAATGTCCGACTCCTTGTGCAACCACTTGTGCAGATGCCTCAACGAATGGTTGTAGTACTTCAATAACAGCTGATAATACTACCCCAACTAGCACAGCAGACTTCACACAAAACTGTCAACAAACAACGGTTGTAGCTACCACTGCTAGTCCTGCTTCAATTACACAATGTTATGAATATACTGCAACACAACCTGCGTTCTTTATTTCAGACTTCGGCTCAATTTTATCATTCACACCAACAGATTGTGGTTATACTACAACTTCAGTAATTGTTTCCGAACCAGGTTGTACCAATCCGGTAGATGTTACACCTGCTCCTGGATTCCTAGCACAATTTTCTGGCGCCAATATTGGAACCACCTATACAGTTTGTGTAACCGGTGAAGTCTCAACAACTGGAGATGACTGTGAAATGAGTTGTTTAAATCACGCCATCACACCAATAGCTCCTTCTTGTGATGCTGTAACAGCAACACCAACATTTCAGGCTAGTGATATTTGTGCAGGCGATAATTTTGTAATAACGCCGAGTTGTAACTATGGGGGCTTATTATTTCAGGATGAAGTAAGTGATCCCGTTTGTACTGGAGCCAATGCTATTTTAACTGATTATTTATTTGTTCCTGCTATTAATGTATTTGATTCCGACCCTGACACTAATCCAGGAGCCAGTATAATAGGATTTGATGATGCACTGAATAATACTTGTGATAACATAACCATTGCAGCAGCAAACTTCCCTAATATTACTTGTCAACCAATAAATTATACTGTTTATGCTCAGGCTGGATTTGATGTATATTGTTTCGATAATAACACTGGTACTGTAGGAAATTATCTTGGAACAGATTTTCAAGATTGTCCTGTTATACCAATTACTTTTACAGTTTATCCATCGCCCTCTACTGTTAACGTAGATGATGGAACTAGTTGTGGAACACCTTCTGTTAATTTTGTAGCAGCTGATAATACGGTATGTGCAACCCAAACAAAAACCGCTGTGTGTGCCGATAATAACGATTCATTTGCTTATGATTTTGCAACTGATGCCACCGATGATGGTTATGATGGGACTTGGATCGCTTCTGCTCCGACTAACTGCGTAACTGCTTCTGGTACTATAAATTGCTCTAATTGTGTTGTAGTTGCTTGTCCTTCTCAACCTACAGCTTCATCTGATGTAAATGATGTTTGTACTGGCGGAAACGCTACACTTACCCTGGGATTCACAACCGCAGGCACAGGTGGATCAACAGGTTCATTCAATCTTAGCTCTACTCCGGCTGGAGCTACATTCGCTCCGGTAAGCCCTGCGGCAGAAGGAAATGTTACGGTGAGCTTCCCAGCGAATAATAGTTGTGCACCTATTGACTATGTAATTGCTATTGATGCGGTTTGTAGCACAGGTGATGACATCACTGGTGATCCGGCAAATATTACAATTACTGTTTATCCTCAGCCTGCTGTAACAGTTGTCGATGATGGAACAAGTTGCGGTACACCTTCGGCTAATTTAGTGGCGGTTGACAATACTATATGTGCAACCCAAACAAAAACTGCCGTGTGTGCCGACAATAACGATTCATTTGCTTATGATTTTGCTACGGATGCTGCCGATGACGGTTATGATGGAACATGGATCGCTTCTGCTCCGGCTAACTGTGTAGCTACTGTATCAGGAACGATAAACTGTTCTAACTGTCCTACTTGTCCATTAACACCTACTGCTTCTTCTGATGTTAATGATGTTTGTACTGGTGGAAGTGCTACACTTACTTTAGGTTTCACAACTGCTGGTACTAATGGTGCAACAGGTTCGTTCAATCTTAGTTCAACTCCAGCAGGAGCTACATTCGCTCCGGTAAGCCCTGCAGCTGAAGGAAATGTTACTGTGAGCTTCCCGGCGAATAATAGTTGTGCACCTATTGACTATGTAATTGCTATTGATGCGGTTTGTAGTACAGGCGATGACATTACCGGTGATCCGGCAAACATTACCATTACGGTTTACCCTCAACCAACTGTTACAGTTGTCGATGATGGAACAAGTTGCGGTACACCTTCCGCTAATTTAGTAGCGATTGACAATACTATATGTGCAACGCAAACTAAGACTGCTATTTGCGCTGACAATAACGATTCATTCGCTTATGATTTTGCTACTGATGCTGCCGATGATGGTTATGATGGAACATGGATCGCTTCTGCTCCGGCAAACTGTGTAGCTACTGTATCAGGAACAATTAACTGTTCTAACTGTCCTACTTGTCCATTAACACCTACTGCTTCTTCTGATGTGAATGACGTTTGTACTGGCGGAAGTGCTACACTTACTTTAGGTTTCACAACTGCTGGAACTAATGGTGCAACAGGTTCATTCAATCTCAGTTCTACTCCAGCTGGAGCTACATTCGCTCCGGTAAGTCCTGCGGCTGAAGGAAATGTTACGGTTAGCTTCCCGGCGAATACTGGTTGTGATCCGATTGACTACATTATTGCCATTGATGCGGTTTGTAGTACGGGTGATGATATTACTGGTGATCCGGCAAATATTACCATTACTGTTTATCCTGATTTTGATGCAAATTTATTAATGTCAACACAGGGAACTTGTGGTGCAGCTCCGTCTTTAACTTCTACTTGTGCAAACTATGTGATCACAATTGATGGTGATGCCGATGATATTACTATAGCTCCAACACCTGGACAATCAGGAACTAATAATTATACAATTACTTATAACAACGGACCAAATGGTACTTCTTGTTTCTCTGAAACTAGTACTGTAGCCTATAATTGTAACATAAGTTGTCCTACTGTAACAACAGCTATTAGTGGAACTGAAAGTCTTTGTTCTGGAGGTACACCTACATTAGATGATACAGGTTTACTTTTAGATGATGCTACATTGGCTGTTAATGTCGGTGAAGTGAGTTGGTGGGAAGAAGCGACCTTCAACACAGCTTATGTGGGTACAGCTTTGACGCACTCAGGTGCTGATAATTGTATTGCCGAAACGGTAATACTTTTTGCTTCGGTTGAATGTATTGATGATGGCTCATTGATAGCAGCTGGCTCAGTTACAATTACTGTTTATCCTGACTTCGATGCCAACTTACTTGTTACTGTTGATGGTGATTGTAATAACGCTCCGTCTTTAACTTCTACTTGTGCAAATTATACAATTACCTTAGATGGTGATGCTGATGATATTTCAACGATTCCAACTCCAGGACAATCTGGTACGAATAACTATACAATTACTTATAATAATGGACCAAATGGTACTTCTTGTTTCTCTGAAACGAGCACTATAAATTATAACTGTGCGATTACTTGCCCGGTTGTAAATACAACTATTTCAGGTACAGAAGATATCTGCTCTGGTGGAACACCTACATTAGATGCGTCTGCCTTAGCATTGGATGATGCTTCTTTAGCAGTTGGAAACGGAACGGTTTCATGGTGGGAAGATGCTACTTTCAACACTGCTTATTCGGGGGCTGCTTTAACGCATTCAGGTGCTGACAACTGTTCTGTTGAGTCTATAACGCTTTTTGCTTCTATAGAATGTAATGATGATGGTTCATTGATTGTTGCTGGTTCTGTAACTATAAATATTTACCCTGATTTTGATGCTAACTTGCTTGTTCCTGTTGTGGGTGATTGTAATACTGCTCCGTCGTTAACTTCTAGCTGCGCGAATTATTCCATTGCCCTGGATGGTGATGCTGATGATATTACAACAGTTCCTACACCTGGACAGTCGGGAACAAATAATTATACGATCAGTTGGAGTGCGGCTCCGGCTTGCTTTACTGGTGGAACAGCAACCGTTGCTTATAATTGTAATATCGCCTGCCCTAATGTTGATACTGCCATAAGTGGCACAGAAGATATTTGCTCTGGTGGAACACCTACATTAGATGCGTCTGCCTTAGCATTGGATGATGCTTCTTTAGCGGTTGGCAATGGTACGGTTTCATGGTGGGAAGATGCTACTTTCAACACTACTTACACAGGGGGTGCTTTAACGCATTCAGGTGCTGATAACTGTTCTGTTGAATCTATAACACTTTTTGCTTCTGTTGAATGTAGTGATGATGGTTCATTGATTGCTGCTGGTTCTGTAACTATAAATATTTACCCTGACTTTGACGCAAACTTACTTGTTCCTGTTCAGGGGGATTGTACAACAGCCCCTTCATTAACTTCAAACTGTGCGAATTATACTATTGCCTTAGATGGCGATGCTGATGATATTACAACAGTTCCTGCATCTGGACAGTCGGGAACGAACAATTATACGATTAGCTGGATCAGTGCTGCGCCGGCTTGTTTCACTGGTGGAACAGCAACAGTTACTTATGATTGTCCTACGACAACAATCACTTATTCTGAAGATTTAGTAGGTTATGACCCTTGTGATTGCAACGATGACCAATCGGCTAATGGCGCAGGAGATGGTACGTTTAGCGAACTTATTGTTATACAAACAGATCCTGCTACGACAGGCTTAACACTTTGTGTTGCCAATGGTGCTTCTCCTGCTAGTTTAGAAGGACAAACGCTAACAGATAATAATGACGGTAGTTATTCTATTGCCTTTAATCATGTTGATGCAATAGGTTATACCTTGGAAATTGCTGATTGTTCTGATCTAAATACTGTTTTGGTTGTTGACAATTCTCCTTTCACTAATACTTGTTATTATCCTGTAATTGCATCAACCGTTCCGGTAACAATTTGTGATACTGACGCAGCTTTAGATTTGACTACACTGTTTGCAGAATCAGGTATAAATGGTGATTTTATGGGCAACTTCACATTCAGTTCTACAGGAAGTGGTGTTAGTGGCACAAGCTTTGACCCTTCGGCTGCATCGATAGGAATGAACGATATTACTGCTACTTATACACCAACAGCAGTGGTCGGTGATAACCCGGGAACTATTGCTGATTGCGTAACTAGCTTACAAGTAATGATCGATGTTCAAAGTTGTGTTTGTGAAGAAGAGATTAATTATAATGTGGCTGCTGTTGGCTGTGATATGACTGGTACTAGCATTGAGTTACAACAAACAGATGGAACACCGATTACCACTCTTCCTCTTGGCGTAGATGGAGGTTCGGGTACTTTTGGTTTACAAGCTTGTGGCAATTACCAAGTTGTGATTACTGGTGCACCGGCATGTTATACCGATGCAGGTGGAGATGTTGGTCCAAGATTATTAACAACTGATGGTAGTGGATCTGAAAATGTATTTTTCTCTTCAAATGCTACCGACATTCCAACTTTGTCTGAATGGGGATTGATCTTATTAGCATTAATGTTAATGAGTTATGGAACATTAGGTGTTGTTGCAAGCAGTACACAAATCAGTTTGAACGGAAACATGAATATTCCAAATACTCGCTTACAACTACCGTTTAACAAAGAAGTATTAGTACATACCTTAATGATAACAGCAATAATTGCAGCTATTGGCTTTGTTGGTTCACTAAGTTTGTATGGAGCAATATTTATGAGTGATATAATCGGAGTTAGTTTTGCCGGTCCGGTGTTTGCTTATTTATTACACTTATTGTGGTTGGTTCAGAAAGACCATAAGTAATTCAATGCTGTCAGGATTCAGCACCCTGACCATATCGTAAAATGCCCCTGATGACTTTTGTTATCAGGGGCATTTTTTGTTTAAACAGTTGGAAGAATAATGTTTTATGATCTGTGGTCTGTCGACTATTAACATTGATATTTATACATCACAACTTGGATTACATATACTACCGTCGGGGTAGATTTCGGAAAATCAGATTTATGTTTTCTAAAGATATTTATCTGCAAATCAATGACTTAATACAAGAATCTTGATTTATTCATTTTCCGAAATTTATGCCGTTTACAGTATAATTGCTTACTGATGTTACGCACTATGTCAAACTGAGTAAGTTTTGAAGCAAATTTTGAAAAAATTGTGCTTTAAAACGCATCGAAGTTAAGTTCTTGATAGTCAAATACTTCGCAGGGTCGCCTGGCGATGCACTATGCTTTTTCTGCGTTTTCACTTGAAAAATCTCCGTTTACTCAGTGTGACACGAACTCTGCGTAACATCAGTTACTTAATCTTCTTCGATCCAATCGAATTCATTGATAAAACCAGTATTGAAGTTTCCTTCTATAAATCGTTTATCATCCATTAATTTCAAATGAAAAGGAATTGTTGTTTTTATTCCCTCGATCAAAAATTCTTCTAAGGCTCTTTTCATTTTGGCAATTGCCTCCGTACGGGTTTGCGCCCTGCAAATTACCTTAGCGATCATAGAATCGTAAAATGGGGGAACGGTATAACCTGCAAAAACATGTGTATCTACTCTAACGCCTAATCCTTTTGGTGTATGCAAATATTCTATTCTACCTGGGCAAGGTGCAAAGTCACGCATAGGATCTTCTGCATTTATTCTGCATTCTATAGCATGACCTTTGGGAAAATATTCAGAAGCTGTTATTTTTTCACCTGCAGCAATTTTAATCTGTTCTTTTATCAGATCAAAGTCCATTACTTCTTCGGTAACCGTATGCTCCACCTGAATTCGGGTATTCATTTCCATAAAATAGAAATCTCTGTGTTTATCAACCAGAAATTCAACAGTTCCAACACTTTCATAATTTATCGCTTTTGCTGCTTTGATCGCTGCTTCTCCCATTTTTTTTCTTAACTCTTCAGTCAGAAAAGGAGAAGGCGCTTCTTCGACTAATTTCTGATGACGACGCTGAATAGAACAATCTCTTTCAGAAAGGTGACAAGCATTTCCATACTGATCTCCTGCGATCTGAATTTCAATATGACGCGGTTCTTCTACAAACTTTTCGATATAGATTCCATCATTTCCAAAAGAAGCTCCTGCTTCAGCCTGTGCCGACAAATAGTTCGACTCAAGTTCTGCTTCTTCTTTAACAATACGCATACCTTTACCGCCGCCGCCAGCAGTCGCTTTTATCATTACCGGATAACCGATTTTTTTTGCAAGCTTTTTTGCTTCCTTTATACTAGGCACTAACCCGTCTGAACCAGGTACAACAGGAACACCGGCTTTTATCATTGTTTCTTTAGCCGTTATTTTATCGCCCATTGATTGTATCATCTTAGCCGATGGACCAATGAACTTTATATTTGAATCAGCACATAGCTGTGAAAAATCTGCATTTTCAGCCAAAAAACCATAACCGGGATGAATGGCATCGGCATTGGTGATCTCGGCAGCTGCCATAATATTGGCAACATTCAAATAAGAATCTCTACTAGGGTGAGGTCCAATACAAACCGCTTCATCTGCAAAACGGACATGTAAGCTGTCTTTATCCGCAGTTGAATAAACAGCCACTGTATTAATTCCCATTTCTTTACAGGTTCTTATTACCCTTAAAGCAATTTCTCCACGATTGGCGATCAAAATCTTTTTAAACATCGAAATAATTTACAAATTGATAAAAGTCAAAGTATAAAGCAACAAAGTTAAGAGTATGTTTAATATCCTTCCAATATCCATTCAGAAAATAGAGTTTGGCATGATAATTTTCCCACATAATAATAACACTGATAACTACTTAGCCCAAATGATATTAGTTTCGTTTCTTGTTTTTGGATTATGAATAAATATTTACAAGCTTACCTTTTTGTTACCTTTTTGCTAACGAGCTTTATTTTAAATGCTCAGAGTAGTGTTTATCAAACAGCGGAAGATGAAAAATATTGGTTAGCACAGGATTATATCGCTTCTTTCCAACATTTTGCCATTGAAGAAATGTACAAAACGGGCATTCCTGCAAGCATAACCCTTGCTCAGGGTTTACACGAATCTAATTATGGAAGAAGCCGCTTGGCTCGTTTAGCCAATAATCATTTTGGTGCAAAAGCACATAATACATGGGCAGGTCCTGTTATTCATCATGATGATGATGCACCACAGGAAGCATTCAGAAAATATGAATCTGTGGAACATTCTTACAGAGATCATTCAAAAGTATTAGCTAAAAAACGATACGCATTCTTATATCATCTGAATCCCTATGACTATAAAGCATGGGCACATGGATTGAAAAAGGCAGGCTACGCTACCGATCCGAAATATGCATATAAGCTAATTAATATTATCGAAACTTATCAGTTATTTCAATATGACCAACCACATTTGCAAGCTCAAGAGCAAATAGTGAGTATTCAAAAAACGCTAAACCCTTCTGATCCCGGCTATATGAGCGCAGTCTATACTAAGCCTGTCGTGTATGCTAATTCAGACAAAAAAACGACAATAAAAGAGCATAAGAACAAAAAGAAAAAAAATATTCCAAGAGAAAAATATAATTACCAACCAATAAATACTAAGGCGGTAAAGAGTGTTTATGCTCAACATTCACCAGAAGAAAGTGTGGAGTTGGCAATGCGCGCAGTGAGTACAATTGAGCGTCCGGATAAAGAATGGTATAAAGGGAATCGTGCTATATTCTTTAATACAGATATGATGCCTTCGGAAGTCGCATTCTGGTATGACGTCGATCTGGATAAACTACTGAAGTGGAATTATGCACAAGCTCATGTTCCATTTGAAGCAGGGAAACCTGTTTACCTTGAACCACTTCGTGGAAAAGCAGGAAATTTTTCTGATAAAACTTATAAAGCTTTACGTGGTCAAAATCTGATCGATGTTGCCATTGCTTCAGGAATAAAGTTAGAACGGTTAATGAAGTTGAATAAAGTTGTTGATCCGGAGCTATATATTAAACCCGGTGAAATAGTTCAATTGAAAAGAAAGTCAAGAAAAAAGCTTAAAACAACTGACGGTATTGATTTCAGTCCAATAAAAAATATTGCTGTAAAACCTTCTGAAAAATTGAATTCAATAGCAATTGATTTGCAGGATGACTTTAAACAAAGAACTTTCAAATTATTGGCCGATAGTTATTATAGGAGTAAAACTGTAGAAATAACACCTAAGAAAGTACAAGTGACATCAGCTAACAATCTTCAGACAGCCAATCAGTATCAAGCAATAAGTTATTCAAATTATACACAAACGAAAACCGCTCAGGCTAATTACATTCCTAATATTGTTGAACAAAAACCAAAGGTCATAATGGCTGATAAAGTATCAAATCCTTCCTCAGGACCTATTTATCATACAGTAGAAAAAGGACAAACGCTTTATCGACTTTCTGTAATTTATGATGTTGATGTTGATGATATTAAGGCTTTAAATAATTTAAAAGATAACACCATTAAAACCGGAAGTTCGGTAAGAGTTAGGTAAAGTTTCTTCGGCATTTACTATTCACTTGTTTAGTGGTTTAACTACTGAATTACTATAACTTTGCATTCGTGCAATTGATAGAGCATCATATTAAACCGGGAAAAAAGGTCTTTTTTGCCAGCGATCTTCATTTGGGAACACCGAGCCATGAAGCAAGCAGAAAACGAGAAGATAAGTTCGTTGAATGGTTATGCTTTATTGAACAAGAAGCTGAAGCACTTTTTTTGGTTGGCGATATTTTCGACTATTGGTTTGAATATAAACATTATGTTCCCAGAGGTTATGTTCGTTTGTTAGGAAAGCTTGCACAAATGAGTGATAAAGGGTGTAAAATTTATGCTTTTACAGGAAATCATGATCTTTGGATGAAAGATTATTTTCAGGAAGAACTTTCAATTCCTGTTTTCCATGAACCAATACATTTACAACTGAACCACAAGAAGTTTTTTGTAGGACATGGCGATGGTTTAGGACCGGGTGACTATAGTTATAAATTACTGAAAAAAGTTTTTACAAATCCTGTTTGTAAATTCCTTTATAGTCAGCTTCATCCTGATTTTTCTGCCAGATTAGCTACTTATTTTTCAAGAAGTAGCAGAAAATCACAAGAAAATAAAGGGGAAGACGTTTTTCAGGGAAAGGAGCAGGAATGGCTTTATCTTTACGCGCTGAAAAAGCTTGAAACCAAGCATTTCGACTATTTTGTTTTCGGACACAGACATTTGCCCTTAAACATTGATATAGAATATCAGTCAGATGCTTTGGCGAAAGCTCAAACAAAAAATGAAGCTTCAGAAAAGGCTTCAAAATATATTAATTTAGGTGATTGGATAAATCATTTTACTTATGCAAAATTTGATGGCGAACAACTCACACTCGAATACTTCAGGTAGAAATATCTTCGGAATTTTCTGTTTATTGATAACAGCATTTTTACTTATTTCATGGGCAGCTCGTCCGGCAGAATATGTATTATTGAATACCATTCCAATAAAAGGGAAAACGCTTACTACCGATATGCTTAATAATGCCTATGTGATTACACAGGCAAATATGGTAGAGCGTTACGATACTGCCGGTAATTTAACCGGACGCTTCGGAGAACAGCGTTATGGGAAATTGCACTCTGTTGATGCAACTAGCCCTTTCAACTTATTGCTGTTTTATAAGAATTCAGCAACAATGGTAACTGCTGATAACAGAATGAATCCCAAGCATTACTTCAAATTAAGTTCATTAGGCATAACAGATGTTTCGGCTGCCTGCCTTTCGGAAGATAATTATATTTGGTTTTTCGATAAGAACGAATCGCGTTTAAAAAAGATCAATAACGAATATGAGGTTGTACGCCAAAGTGTACAGATCAATCAAATGTTGGGAAGTGATATAGATCCGAATTTCATGATCGAGCGCGATGGGATCATTTATGTCAATGACCCTAATTTAGGCGTGCTTCTTTTCGATAGATTCGGTACTTATTATAATTCCTTTTTCTATTCAGGATTAAACAGCTTTCAGGTTGTGAATGATCGCCTGGTTTATCCGCAAGGAAAAGAATTATGTGTCTATAATTACATGCAAGCAGACCTGCAAAAAGTTCCTCTGCCACAAGTAGGCAATATGCGTTCTGTACAACTGCAAGGTGATCGTTTATATATACTTACGCCTAATGACTTACAGGTTTACGGGAAGCGTTAACATTAGACTTTAAAACGATTTTTTTTCATACAATTATTTTACAATGTACAGACGTAGCATTGCTACGTCTCTATCAAAAATCGTTTTAAACTTTATTATTTGCTAATATTTTTACACTTTCTTATCTATCCATTCGAGGATCAGATTCCATTGATATTCATGTTCGGGTTCATTGTGTAATTCGTGGAACCAATCATCAAAGCTTACAAAAGTTAGATTTTCGCCCGCTTTCTGCGCAAATTCTTTACTGGCAGCGTAGCTTGTTAAAACATCTCCTGTTCCGTGCATAAGCATAGTTCTGACTGTCAATTTCTCCGGATTTTTCATAATCCAATCTGCTGCGGTTGTAACACCCATAAAAAAGCGTGTAGATATATTTTGGTGTACTAGTTCATCAGCATCATAGGCATCCGCTAAATGTTTGGTTCGGGTTACTTTCTCTCCTTTCAGCGCATTATTTTCAGTGAATTTCGGATAAATTTTATTCATAATTCCAGCTAGTTTCACTTTAAATGCCGGAGGTTGAAATGCTAATCTGATCCAAGGGGCTGAAACAAGCAATCCACTCAAATTATGTTTTCTGCGCATGGCATAATTCAATACCAAATTCCCTCCCATACTATGTCCGAATAAATAAATCGGGATATTAGCATTTTTTTCAGAAGCATGGGTAATCAAATGGTCGATTCCATCTAAGAGTTCATCAAAGCTATCGGTATGCCCGCGTTTCCCTTCCGATTTTCCATGTCCAACATGATCGAAAGTATAACAGGAAAAACCTTTTTCATTGAAAAAATTAGCAAAATCGGTGTAACGGGTAGAATGTTCCCCCATACCGTGAACGATTGCCAAAATAGCTTTTGGTGCTTCTATTTCCCATTTCTGTGCGAAAATTTTCTCCTTTCTGATATTCTGCCAGCTAAATTCTGTATGCTTCATTGGGCTAAGATAATAGTTTATGAGTTTATGAGTTTGAGAGTTTATGAGTTTGAGAGCTGGGAGTTAAAGAGTTCCAAATTTATAGCCTTCATTATGTAAGAACTGAATCAGTTTCGGCAGATAGGTCTTTACCTTTTCAGCAATCCGTTCTTTATCATGTAGCACAATTACAGAACCAATTTTTGTATTTTCTGCAACGCTTTTAAAACAATGTTCTACGCTAGTATCTGCTAAGAAATCGCCGTTCATAATTTCCCACAAAACAATATCATATTGCTTTTTCAAAGCGCGATATTGACCAATCGTTAATTGACCATAAGGCGGACGGAATAGCTTTGACTTAAAAACTTCTTCACATTTTACTACATTATTCAGATATTGTTCGGTACTCATTTTCCAGCCCTTTGGATGAGAATAGGTATGATTCCCCACCCGATGTCCGGCATCTAAAATAGCTTGAAACTGATCGGGAAATTTTTCTACTTGCTGTCCTATACAAAAAAACGTAGCTTTGGCTTGATATTCGCTTAATAATTGCAATATAAATGGCGTAAGATTCGGAGTTGGGCCATCATCAAAAGTCAAAAAGACTTCTTTTGAGGTTCCATCAACCCTCCAAATCACTTGTGGGAATAGGCGTTGCAGCCATCTGGGAACTTTTGTCCAGTAAACCATAAGTTAAGATTTTTGAACTCCAATAGTACGTTTCACGCTCAAATAGTGTACTATGACTTGTGGTTCTAATGTTCAAAAATACATACAGTTCTTAG
This sequence comes from Chitinophagales bacterium, assembly GCA_020628375.1. Lineage (GTDB taxonomy): Bacteria > Bacteroidota > Bacteroidia > Chitinophagales > UBA2359 > JAHDDA01. Next base: position 18,992 of record JAHDFD010000025.1, read on the forward strand.
CATTCTCGCTAATTATTTTTTTCTTAATAATAAATTTATCTGCTTGCACAAAGGCAGAAGGTCCCGGAGGGAAAGCTACAATAACGGGTAAGTTATTCAAAATAAAAGGCAGTGGTAATATAGAAGTCGAAGCTGACGAATCGGTTTTTATTATTTATGGTAAAGGTGGCATTGGTTTCGACGATGATGTTAAAACCAATTATGATGGTACTTATAAGTTTGAAAATTTAAGAAAAGGGAATTACACAATTTTCGCTTATACCGATTGCGACGACCCCAACGATTTTGAAAATTGCATAGAAACAATAGAAGTAGAAATTGCCCGACAAGACAGGGTTATTCAGCTTGATAGCTTAATTGTAGATTAATTATTTCCTTTGATGTTCATGCTCAGCTTATATCGAAAAATTGGTTTTGTTTGTTGCTTACTTTTTGTTTGTTCAACTATAACAGCCCAGACAGAAAATGCTATTGATGAAACAAAAACGTTTCATTCGTGGACGGCTTGGCTTGGCATAGACACCAGCTATGAATTGTTTGATAATTTTACTGTAGAATTGAGTAATCAATTTCGTTTCGACCAGAATTTAACGAGTTTCAAATCGAATTTCACGCAAATAAGCGGAACCTATAAGCTTGATGATATTATTAATAATATACGAAAGAAAAGGGATCAGCAAAAAACCAAAAACTCATGGCGTATAGGTGGTGGTTATCGATATGTGATTCGTGATCGTTATTCTCAGAACACACAAAGGGTATATGCCGATTTGACTTTCAAACCACACATAGAAGCTTTAAAAGATGTATTGGAATTAGGTTTCAGGAATCGTTATCAACATGATTTCACCTGGAATCGTCAGAGAAGCAGAACCTTATGGCGATCGAAAATGAGCGTAAAATTCCCTTTAAAAGTAGAAACAAGGGATCCTTTCAAGGATAAGAAACAAAAGTTGGACCTTACGCCATTTTTCGCTGCTGAATATTTTTACCAATTCCATTACGAAGGCAATCAGGGGTCGCGTTATCGTTTTCAAACTGGATTGAGCTTTGAGCTGCCTAATTTATTGATGGTTTCTGAAAACAAACGGATCATTACGTTTAAGTATGCCTTTCAGCACTCACTGAACGATGACCCTGAAGCCGACCATATTATTGCTTTGTTGTATTCTTTTTCGTTTTGAGGGAGTTGTGTTTATTAAAAGCCTTCTTATTTTGTTTTGAAAAAGTATCTTCTTTCCAAGCCAATGGATTATTAGCAATGTAGTTGCTTATATTCTGAAATGCTTTATTGTTACGAATAATATGGTCGTGAAATAGTGATTGCCAACCGAACTGTGTTTTTGGGAATGCTTGTCTGACATGGTAGGTTACAGACCTTTTATATTGCTGGATGATTCTTGAGATCGAACCAGACTTTGGAGATATTTTCTGAAAGTAAGGGTGTTTCTCTTCTGTAGATATGTTTTTTTCTTTTGTCGCGATTTTATCTTCTGTTGTGGAGATGTTTTTTTCCTTTGTCGCGATGTTATATATAACATCGTTACTGGTGGTGGGGACAATGATGAGAATGTCATGTATGTGGTTGGGCATAACGATAAATTCGCCAAGTGTTATGTTGTGGTTATATCGTGGTATTTGAAACCAACAACCTTGAGCAATAATTCCCATTGTTGATAATTTCATTTTACCTTCTATACATTCTCCAAAGAAGTGTTTCCTGTTTTTGGTACATATAGTAATAAAGTAAGCTCCTTCACTTCTATAATCCCAGTTGTAAAGACGGAAAGACTCAGAACGATATTTTTTATGATGTTGAGACATGATGGTGTTGATTTCTGCAATATAACACAATTTTTTATGTATTGCTATTTCAGGACAAGATTCTCAGCGATTGTACTTCCCGAAAGTTTTATATTGCCTAATACATCTAAAGTTGCAGCTGGTGCTGTAACACCTATTCCCAAACTATCAGTTGTTGTTGTATTGGTTCCATTATCGGTAAACTGTGCTTGTGTTGAGAGGTTTAGAAAACACAGTACAGCAAGTGTAAATATCTTTTTCATTCTATGCTTTTTAAAAATTAAAATCATGTAAAAACAATGCCTTGCTGAAATAATTTACAAGCAAGGCATTGTCCTTTCTTATTATTTACTTTCCAATGCTTCTACTCTATCAACTAATTTTAGTATAATTTCCTGAAGTAATTCATTTTCTTCCTCAACATGCTTCAACCGATCATTCAAATGCCCCGTTTGTAACACTGTTTCTTCCAATTCCTGTACAATGGCAATTACCGTTTCCTGAACTTTCAATCCACTTTCTACAATTTCTTTTTCTGATCTAAAAGCCGGTAGATGTTTGAACTGACGAATGTATTCCATTTTTTCGTCGATGGTCATCAGATCATAATCATCACCAAATACATAATCGGGAAAATTCGCTGTTTCAACGATTATTTCTTTAGCCCTGATCGTTCCATTAACTTTTAACTTCTCACTTCCTGTTAAGTTATTCGTACCTATGCCTACACTTCCATTATCATCTATGTACATTTTATAGGCACCATTTGCTGATACAGAAAACTGCAATTGACCGGCATTGGTGTTATATCTGATATTTGCTTTTTCTGAACCATTACTCAAGAAAGCAAGATTGGGATATACATTCGCACCATACCCTTCGATAACTATTCCGTACACTGAACCAGTTTCTCTAACCCACAACTTAGCACTTAAATTCGATGATTTACCTATACCAACATTTCCTGCCGGAGTAATTGACATTTGATTTGAGTTACCATATCTGAAATCAATATTTCCTATTTCACGATCAATAAAAGCATTAGAACTTCCGTGTCCAATTCTTATGTATTGAAGCGGATTACTGGTTGAAATTTTTGCAAATCCTCCAAATACGTGTAATTTATCTTGTGGATCAAAGGTTCCTATACCTATTTTCGAGCCACTTAAGCAGATATTACCAGACCCGCTTCTGAGTGTCAGATCTCTGCTATTAAAAGTAAATATACTGAAATCGTTACCGTCTCCATACGCCGATGCTGCATTATTGTATCTGAAGCCTCCGAAATCTCCTGAAATACCATTGGTCAAGTTCAATCTAGGATTGTTGCTTTGATCTATCATTGTTTCAATTTCCTGAAACGATCCTGTTTGTGCATTTAGGTTTACAACAAAGCATATTGTAAAGGCACTTGCTATTAATTTTATTAAGTTTTTCATGATTATATTTATTTAATGATTATTAATTTTTCTGTTTTTTTGCTTCTTTCGGAAATCACTTCTACCAAGTAAGTTCCTGTATTTAATTCGGCGGTATCGAAATTGAAAGTATTGGTGCCTTCAGAGCCAAGTTGCACTTTAGTGTCTATTAATTTCCCTTCCATATTCAATAGATTTACAATTAACTTTTGTTCTTTTTGAAGGAAAACATCTACATAGAAGTACGCATTTGCAGGATTAGGTCTTAGTAAAAATTCCATGAAGCTACCACCGACTTCCTGTGTAATTTCTGGTTGTTCAATATTGATATCAACAAATGTCAGCGAATCAATTGTAGGTTTATCAACTACCAATAAAACTGAATCGATTATTGGTGTTTGTTCTACGATCAAAGAATCTAACGCTCTTGCTAAATAATTACAAGGATCGATGTGGATATGTGTATCGCTTCCGTTATAAGCTCTGAATCCTGGCTTTAGCACCACCCTGTTTCCTGCTCTATAATCCGCAACGGCTCCTGCATGCACCTGATTATAAAGATTTAGTTGATTGGAAGCATGCTGATAATCTATCTGGCCGGCTACCTGATCGCTTGTATAATTTATTAGTGAAATACAATCGTTGGTCCCATTCCCGTTTGTACCGCAAGCTGCACCACCAACAACAATATAAGCCGAATGTGTTTTACTATCGGTTCCGTTAGCATTGAAAACAGTAAGTGTTGCACTAAAAACACCTGCATTCGTATAAACTACCGATGAGTTAGCTGATGTTGAAGCAGAAGGATTACCTCCTGGAAAATTCCATACATAATTATTGCCAACACCACTTGAAACATTGATAAACTGGACAGCATCTCCGGGACAGAAACCTGCGGCAACACTCTGTGCATAGAATGACGCCACAGGCGGTAAACTGCTCAACGGAGGGCTGCTTAAAACAATGGGAACTGCGATACAGTTATTATTTTCATTTGTTTCAGCAACTGTATTAACGTCATCTGCGCAAAATATCAGGAAGTAACTGCCTGCACTTACATTACCCGGAAAGCTTATTCCGGTATTAAAGCCTGCACTGCCACCCGATGGAACACCGGCACTATAAACCCCTCCACCAACAACTGTTTGATCGTTGGTACTATAACTGTTATTGTTGGATAAATAAATATTGGTATAAGAACTTGTACCAGCACTTGTACCACTATTATTCAGCGTAAAATTGACCGTTGCGCTTCCTCCAACTACACCACTTGAAGGTGTACCACCAGGACTAACAGTTAAATCTATATTCACAGGTGCAACGCTATTAACATTGGTCTGTGTTCTGTTACCTACATTATCATAGGTGTAATTAACCTGTGTGCCATTGGCATAGGTTGTTTCTATTAATCGCCCTGTATTATCGTACTCAAATTGCGTTTGAGCAGATAAGAATAAGGGGAAAAGGATTGTTATTAGGATTGTTATTTTTGTTTTCATTAGTAAATTATTATTTATTCTTCATATTTAAATCCATGGCATTCAGAATCAAAATCATACTCATTAAATCCAACTAAATTTTTATTTCTAAGCATATAATATTTTGATTTGAAGTGGCTATATCCCCCAATTGTATTCTTTACCAATAAACTAATTTTAATACTTTCCTTGTCTTCGAACATACCAAAAAACCATCTTTTTGAAAACTCAAAACTTAGAGATGATAATTTAAATGGATTATCTCCAACTCCCGCGGATAAGCTTTTAATATAAATATTGTACATTTTATCTACACCTTCTTGTGCATCAACAGCTGTATAAATTACACAATCAGCAAATTGTCTTAAATCTTCATTCATTTCACTTTCCTTTAAAGGTCTGCCTGCAATAAAAATATTATTCAGAACCTCCGTAGCTTGTTCAGTATTTAAGAGTCTTGGCACTTCTGTATCTAACCCTAAAGGATCAATCATATTCACAGGGTCATTATCCGCATAAGGATAAAGGTTGGTATGCCATACAGGGTCTTCGCTGAGGAAACGTCCAATGCCTGCATCGTAGTAACGGGCACGCATAAAGTAATGGTCATTCCCTTCGGTCATTACACCATATTTACCCACATAACAGAAAGCATTATCATCTGCTTCAACAATATTCAAAATTTCTCCAAAATCGCTGTATAGGTATTCGTGGGTTACATTTTGGCTGTAGTCGGTCATGGCTAAAGTGCTACCACGATAATCGTAGTGGTAGTAGTGGGTTGTACCATTTGGTTTTACTCTGCTGATCAAACCTAAACCCCATACATAATAGTTTTTAGCAGTCCCGGAATTGTAGGTTTCCATTAACACCTTACTCATCCCCAAAATGTCGTTTACGTATTTGGTAACAGAACCACTTTCTGTACGTTTTACCCTATGTCCCAGACAATCGTACTCATAATTGGTATTCGGCATACCGCCGCCGCCCATGTAGCTTAGCTCGTCTTCATTATTAAAAGTATAATTCACACCTGCTGCATAATCTGCATTTCCATCGTTATCGAAGCCATAGCTAGCATTGATTATTTCATTAGAAGGGTTATAATTCAGGTTCGTTGTTGCTGCAATAGTTCCGGGATATGGTAACTGACCACTTGTATTCTCACTGGTATGTCTTCCCACCGGATCCAAAGCAAAACTCTGACTGTTAATTATTGTTCCATCTGACTTTTTATTTTCGATACCTGTCATTCTTCCGGCAGCATCGTAGGTATAGCTTGCAATGGTTCCGTTTCCATTATTTACCTGCTGTAATCTACCATCGGCATGGTAAGTATAAGACGTTGTTTGTCCATTCCAATCGGTAACGGTGTGCATTAGGTTATCGGCATAATATGTATAGTTTACTTTCTTACCGTCGGGATAAGTAATTTGAGTAACATTATTATTCTTATCATAGGCATATCTTATACTTCTGTTATGAACATTGGTTACTCTTATAATTCTATTCAGGTTATCATATAAGAAATTTATTTGCCCGTTGCTATCAAAGACTTTATTAATTGTATTGTCCTGATTATAATTTAATTGTTGAAGCAAAGTACCACCTTGTGTGACTTTTTCTAATCGGTTTTTATTATCGTATTGATAGCTATAAACTGTTCCGCTAGGATCGGTAAATTTCTTTATTCTTCCATCCGGATAATATTCATAATTATCGTGTTTTCCTGCAAAAGAAGTTCTGTATAAATAATCGGTATGGTATTGATATAAATTCGTAGTTGTATATCCCGATTCATTTTTAATCTTTTTCAGGTTCTCATTCGCATCATAGGTGTATTCTACCGAATTTCCTAAAGCATTCGTAACTTTCGTGATATTATCATTCGCATCGTATTGGAAATAACTAGTTTTATTATCTGCATTAGTAGCACTTGTTGGTCTTCCAACAATATCATACGTTGTAGATGAACTAATGCCCATAGGCATATTTACACCTGTATTATTTCCATAAGTATCATAACTGTACGAAGCCGTTATTCCGCTTGGGTTTGTAACAGAATTGAGTAAACCATTTGCCTGTCGACTGTAAGTAGTTGTGCCTCTTGGAGAAGCTGCAGCAACCAGGTTACTGTTGTTGTCATAGGTAAATTGATACGTTCCTCCTTTCGGATCGATGTACTTTGTTAGGTTGTCATTATTATAATAGTATTTGTGTGAAATATTCGCACTAGGAATTCTGACTTCTTTAATATTTCCATCAGTATAATAAGTGTATTCTGATACTAGATTATCTATCCCTCGTATTTTCGTAGGGGAATAAGGATGTGTATTGTTATTAAACCAAGAATCGATAACTCCGGAAGGGGTTGTTATTTTAACTGTATTCCCCATGCCATCCATTTGTAAAGAACTTGTAACTCCACTGGAAATTATATCATTTTTAAAGTTGAAATTACTTCCATAATCTGGTTTAAAATCATAACTAACCTCATGTCCATTTCCAAGCTTTACCTGTTTAATTTTTCGTTGATTATCATAATAAGCGTAAACACTATTTCCCTTTGGTAATTTAATCCTTCTCAGGTAATATTTACTGTAATATCCACTTCCTCCTACATAATCATATTTGGTACTTTGATTCTTAGCATCGGTAAATTGTGATAACTGTCCATTAGCGTTATAATAGAATTTAATACTTCTATTCAAAGGATCTCGTACCTCTTTGAGCTTATCATTTCCACTATGATAATAAAATTTCAGTGTTCTTCCCGTTGAGCCTGTTACCTTATAAATTCTTTTTTTACCACCACCAAAAGCACTATTCTGATAATCAATACTCAGTGTATTTCCATTCTTATCGGTAATACTTTTCAAGTAGTAGGTATCGTAGATATTTATGTTTGAACCGGGACGTTCAAAAACATATTCGGTTTTGTCTTTGGTTGTCAATCTCATTTTCAGTGTACTCACAGATACGAGATCATCTTTAATTCCTTTTGTAATAGGTGTTAATACATAAGGGCTGCTAAATTCATAGGCATAAGAAGAGCCATTAGGCCATACAACCAAGAAGGCATTATTTACCTGCGCATTTCCATTTACTCTTTTAATATAAGCATTGTAAGTATGACTCCAACCTTTCCCCATTGGATCTAATGCTCTGAACTCTTCAGGCATTTCAGTTCTATATGAATCATAAAAGTGTTCGAAGATCAGTGGTAATCCAACATCTGAAATTGCGAAACTTGTTTTATTATAATGATCGAATACTCCATCACTTGCTCCTAAAGCACTGTTGAAATTTGCATAGTGATGATTGGGTGGATAGTAAAAGTCACTATTCCCAACGTTGGTATTGACACTTGGCGTAGCGATTGGGGTATTATCGCAGGTAATATTGTAAACCATTTGGAATACATCGGCGCGAATAGCATTTGAATTAGGGTTAAAGGTTGTTGAATTTCCTCCAGCACCGCCTACAATTCCTAGTTGTTTTGCTGTATGAATGTAATGATACATTTCGTGGCTTGGTGGCACATCCGTAAAGTACTGTGGCAGTCCTGTTTGTACAGGAATATTCCAGGTTTCCATGAGTACTTTCAGGGCGTGTGCTCTTGAGATCGCATTTGCTGGATTGAAGTTAAATCTATCTCTGTCAAATGGTGTTCTCTCGGTATTATCGTTTCTATATTGTAAATAGCTTAGTGCTGCCACATACTTGTAGTACCATTGTGTTGTACTTGCATTAATTTCCTTAAGGTCGTGAAACGGAACTGGAAATTCAGCTGCAATATTCAATGGAATGTTTGCAGCAAGTGCCGCAATCTTTGCCAATTCAGCTCTATTTATACTTTGAGTAGGATTTGCACTTCCACTTGCGGTAGGACTATCATCTATCCAACCATTCTGACAAAGACAAGTCGTTGCCTGTGCATACCATGCGTTTGACGCTACATCGTTGTAAACACATGGGTTGTTTGAGGTTCTAAACCTCCAATAATTATTATATGACCATGGCGTTTGCACCCCTTTGCTAGGGTTCAACACAGTTGATTTCCAAGCCCTCACCCTCCATTTATAATCTGTATTATTATTCAAAGGATTTGTAATTTGATAAGCTGTATTGGCACCAACATTCGTACTTATAACAGGACTATTAAAACTACTATTCAGATTAGCTAACTCTACTCTATATTGCTGTGCACTTGCAATCGTATTCCAGTCGAGTAATGGTGATGTGTTTACATTTGTTGCATAGTTAATTGGAGATACTAAAGTTGGGTCTGCTAAAAAATCACAATAAATACGATACCCTGCATTAGTAGTTGGAGTAGTTTGTTGAGCAACTTTAATGTAGTAGTATCCGGGACTTACATCTATGTTTTCGTAAAACTCGTCTCCTCCCGTACCATTATTATTTCCCGGATTACCATCTGCATCGTAGTAAGATGGCTGAATCGAATTGGTAGAACTATTTGGATTCGAACTAGATGTTATTGATGAATTAAATACCCTGAATTGTAGGTCTTTAGTCCCTACATCAAGTGATATGGTCATTGTTCCATGTTGAGGTATATATACCTTATACCAGTCTTGATCGTATTGATTTCCTGCAATACTGTACCTACTACTATTAATACTTAAGTTTACTGCCTGTGCAGGATTATCATTACCATCTGAGTAAGATGGTGGCGCATTTTGTACATTTATGGTTCTTGAAACTACACTACTTGGATTACCACATACATCAAAGGTTGTAGAATATATGTTTTTAATTCCTGATGAATAAAAAACGATTCCGGCATTCTCTGTTACTCCTCCACTAGAATAGTTGGATATATATGGATTGTTATTTGATCTATTAGAATTATCTGCTGTAACATGAATTTTTACTTGTCCACCCGCAGGGTCATAACCTTTTGTAACAGGCACTGTAACAATACTATTAACCGTAGCACTTGAAGGATTATTACTAATAGTTGGTGCAGTTGGTTTTTTCTGAACCCCTATAGGTCCAACCCATGCCCAACCTTGAGAACCAGAACTTGTTGCTTCGTAATATGCATAGGCTTGTAATGGAAAATTACAGTCATTTAAACTTGTAGCTAAATTTACTGATATGTAAGAAATATTATCTCCCTGAGAAACATAATCGGTGTCATAGATATTAAATGTACCATTAATATCTGGGATCAATAAGCGCATAATCCCGCTAGATGTAAAAGCAGTGTAATCATTTTTCCTAACAGTTAAGTATAATGAACTTCCGTAGATACTACCATCTACTCTAAGTAAATTCGAGCTTGAGTTATAGGAATTTTGTCCTGTATTATCAAATGAAGGGTTTACTGTAAACTGAGCCTTCAAGAAACTGGAGAAGAACAATAGGCTAAAAATCAGTAGTAATAATCTTTTCATAATTAAGGATTTTGTTCGACAATGAAACAAACTTATTACTACCTCTCGTATAAATAACTCTAAACTAGTGTTATCTGATGAACCACATAACGAAAATCACAAAAAAATTAAAAATCAAGCTCTTATACATATTTAAAAAAGTAAATTATCATAAACAACACTTAAAACCAGACGAACGACATCTGAAATCAGGTAATTTCACGAAAAAACCCAACCAATAACTGTCAAATCTATAAGTTCTTTTTAAAAGTTCTACCTACGGGAATTACTTTACCATTAGATAATTTCACCTGAGTTGATTTTTTACTTGAAATATGTTCAATGTTAATGATATGTGATCTGTGAACTTGTATAAAACCAAATTTTGATAAAATACTATTTAAATTCTTTAAAGTATGGTAGTCTTCATATTTTTTCCCATTGATACAATAATAGTTTGAAACACCAATTCCTTTTTCTGTACTAATATGTATTATGTCTTTAAAAGATAATTTATCTTTTGCTCTATTAGTTAATGTAATACTTTTGGGTTGTTGTTGTTTGGGTCTCAGATCAGGTAATGTGTCCGGTTCAGATTGTGAACCATCGGCAAAAGCTAATAATGCAGGATTCGAATCTTCAAGGTAAGCTTTATTATTGTCAAGTATTTCTTCATTATTCACAATTTGCTTATTTCGTTCTTTATAAAAATAAAAAGCTGAACCAAGTGCAAGAGATAGAAAAAATAGTGTAAAATTCAACGTTCTTCCATTACTGATTTCTTTAGCTTGAAGCTCAATTTGTTTTTGTTGTCTTTCTATTTCTACATCTTTCCTATATGTTTCCCAATCCACTTTGAGTAGATTATACCCTCTTTGTTTTGTTTCATTAAAGATAGAATCATTCAATAGTTTGAATTTTTTGTGATAAAAGAGTGCATCCTTGAATTTATTTTGCTTTTCATATAACTCAGCTCTACTTTCATAGATCTGTGATAAGTAATCAGCGCTATTTAATTTAACTGCAATATCTGATGCGATCTTATATTTTTCTTCAGCCTGAGTAAATACATTTCTATCGTTATAAATATTTCCTAGCAAAGCGTTTGACAACATCATGCCTTTACTATGTTTTATTTCATTAAATATGTTATAACATTCAATTGCATACATCTCTGCTTTTGTCAAATCGCCACTAAATTGATGTGTTTCAGCAATATTAAAAATTGTGATTCCTAAACCTTTACGGTCATCAAGCGTCTTCTTAATTTTCATTGCTTTTTCGTAATAACTCAGTGCTTTTTCATAATCTTTTAATTTATTATATGCGAGTCCTAAATTTGTAAATGTTCTTGCTTTATGTCCAGCTATTATTTGCTTAAGATCAGGGTCATTGAGTGTATTAATATAATCTAGATTTTCATTTAGTTTCTTGATCGCTTCGTTATAGTCTTTACTACTGATCAATAAGGTAGCAAGCATTCCTTGATAACTCAGTATTTCGTTCTGATCTTCAGACAACGCTACCAATTCTTTTATAGATAGTAATTTTTGCATAGCCTGACTATAATTTCCAGATTCCTTTAATAAAAGTGCAAGATTTCCTACAGGCGCGATCATTTTTAAACTATCACCTGAACTCTTTATATCTTGAACTGCTTGGCTATATATTACAAACGCCGAATCTACTTGCCCAAGATTTGTGTAAATCATAGCTAATACAGAAACAGAAGCTATTCGTATTTTTTCATCGGCAAATTTTAGAGATTCTTTAATAATCTTTTTTGCCTTTTCGTATTCATTTTGCCTATGCAAAAGAATACTATAATGGTTACCAGTTTTTCCTATGAGCGCATCATGGGAGAGTAACTTTGCATCTTTGTAATTTCTTTCAGCTAACTCTATGGCTTTTTTTGCATCCTTATACCTTAACTGTATTACACTATCAATTCTTGCATTGATTGACTCAATAGTTACTTGTGCTTCAACATTAAAGCAAATTATCAATAGTAGCAGTAAAATTCTCATAATTACTTAGATAATTCAGTATGAATAAATACTAAAATGCAGGCAATTATTTCTTTTGTGGTTTGAATGCGAAAAATACAAACAATCAATCAAACTACACAATAATATAAATTATTTATCAAAAAAAAATAAAATCTTTCTTTCTACAACAAAAAAGCCCCAACAAGAAAGAATCTTGTCAGGGCTGTGATACTTATAAAAAGTATTATTCTCTTTTATGCTTAGTAAGCAAAACCATTCAGGCTGATCAGCTTTGCTGCAATCTCACGACGTAATGTAACAGTATTTACTGCATCGTATTTTGTGAAACGCTTTAAGCCCATTAACATAACACGTAATTCATCTCCTTCAGCAAAAGAAGCAATAGCATCTTTACCAGATTTGTTGATACGATCAATAGCATCAACGAAGAATAACTTAGTCATCGCAATTTCGTGGCTACAAGCTTCCTCGCCTTTTGTTGCAATCATTTTTTCGGTACGTAATAAAGCCGATTCGCAGCAGAAAAGATCATTCAGCATATCAGCAATATTCATCATAAGCATTTGCTCTTTTTCTAATGCCTGCATATACTTTTGAGCTGCTGCTCCGGCAGTCATTAATACTGCTTTTTTCAAATTTGCCAATGCTATGCGCTCTGCACCGAATAATCCTTCAGGAGCATCACCTAAACCACCAAAAGAAGTCAATTCTTTCTGTACTGCCATTGCAGGATTGAAAAGATCGATCTGTCCTTTCATTGCACGTTTTAAGATCATGCCTACTGTTAACAGGCGGTTGATCTCATTCGTTCCTTCAAAAATACGATTGATACGTGCATCGCGGTAAGCACGTGCAGCCGGAAATTCTTCTGAGAAACCATTTCCACCGTAAATCTGAACCGCTTCATCCACTACATAATCCAATACTTCAGAACCAATTACTTTCAGCATTGCACACTCTACAGAGTATTCTTCAGCAGCTTCTAATTTAGCTTCAGTTTTACTCATTCCTTCCGCTTCTACTAAAGAGGCAATTTTATCTTTAATTAAACCTGAAGTTCGGTAACATGCCGACTCACCTGCATAAATGCGCGTTGCCATTTCAGCAATTTTATACTGAATTGCGCCGAAGCTAGAAATTGACGTTTTGAATTGCTCACGCTCGTTAGAATATTTAACTGCAACATCACAAGCACGCTTTGCCCCCCCTAGCACCATAGCACATAATTTGTAACGACCAATGTTCAATACATTGAATGCAATTTTATGTCCTTTTCCAATTTCGCCTAAAACGTAATCTGCCGGTACTTTTACGCCTTCAAAAAACACCTGACGCGTTGAAGAACCTTTAATTCCTAATTTATCTTCCTCAGCACCAAGATTTACATTTTCAGCATCAGCCGGAACGATAAATCCAGTGAATTTATCACCATCTACCTGAGCAAAAACAATAAATACATCTGCGAAACCAGAGTTAGTGATCCACATTTTCTGACCTTCGATCAGATAGTTAGCACCATCATCTACTAAAGTTGCTTTTGTTTTAGCAGCTAAAGCGTCTGATCCTGAACCTGGTTCTGTTAAACAGTAAGCAGCTTTTAATTGTCCGGTCGCTAACCCCGGTAAGTACTTAGCTTTTTGTTCTTCCGTACCATAGTACAAAATTGGTAAAGTACCGATTCCTGTGTGCGCTGCAACAGCAACACCCCATGAATTACTTGCGCCTAATTCTTCTGAAAGGAAAGATTCAGTATTGAAGTTCACACCTAAACCACCGTATTCTTCCGGCAGGCTTGAACCTAACATTCCTAATTCTCCGGCTTCTTCTAAAAGCTGAACTACTTTATCGTGATCGCCTTTATCGATTTTCTCTACATTCGGCCATACTTTTTTCTGAACGAATTCGCGTGCCATTTCACGGAAAGCTTCTTGCTCCTCGCTTATGTCTTCAGGAGTAAATACATCTTGTGCCTCGCTTTCTTTTACTAAAAACTCGCCACCTCGTAATACTTTTTTGATTTCCTCTGCTACCATTTGACTTGGTTTTATTGGTTTATTTATTTAGATGAAAAATATTTTCTCGTAATTATATTCCAAAGATAGAATATTTAGCGAATATTCGCTAATAGCAAATATTCACTAATTAAGAAAACAGTATTTTTTGTTGATTGTTGTAGGAAATAGGTATTTTTTGCTACCAATTTCTGAAAAAAATGAGCTTTAGGAAAAGTGCTTACCCCACCTTATTCAATATTTCCTCCTTTTTTGAGAACTGCATATCGTGAAGCTTTTTATATGCTCCATTAGCTTTGGCAAGTAGTTCTTGGTGGCTACCAATTTCCAAAACTTTTCCTTTGTCTAACACTAAGATCTTATGTGCGTTTTGTATGGTTGATAAACGGTGTGCAATAACAATAGAAGTTCGATCTTTAACCAGTTGTTCTACTGCTTTCTGTACCAATAACTCTGTTTCTGTATCGATAGATGAAGTAGCTTCATCTAGTATTAAAATCTGAGGATCAAAAACGAGGGTACGAATAAAAGAGATCAACTGGCGTTGTCCTAAAGACAAGGTTGCCCCTCGTTCCATAACATTATAATTATACTGATCAGGAAGTTTCATAATAAATTCGTGTGCACCCACGATCTTTGCAGCCTCATAAACCCGTTCTTCGCTAACAGACTTATCGCGAAGTGTAATATTATCCATAATCGAACCACTGAATAGGAATACATCCTGTAATACTACACCTATATTCTTTCTTAAAGATTCTAAGGTATAATCGCGTACATTATTTCCATCGATCAGAATTTCTCCTTTCTGGTATTCATAAAAACGACTCAGAATATTGATAATGGTTGATTTTCCTGCTCCGGTAGAACCAACAATTGCCATCGTTTCTCCTTCTTTTATTTCAAAAGAAACACCATTCAACACAAAATCGACTTCATTATAAGCGAACTCTACATCTTTAAACTGAATATTTCCTTTTAGTTTATTTGCTTTAATCGTTCCTGTATTATCAATTTTATCTGTTCTGTCAACTACTGCAAATACTCGTTCTGCTGCCACTAAGCCCATTTGTAATGTATTGAATTTATCAGCTAGCATTCTGAGCGGACGGAAAAGCATATTAAGATAAAGGATAAAAGCGATCAACGTTCCGAGTGTTGTTTGTAAATTAATTACCTGATTTGCTCCAAACCAAACCAGTAATGCTAATGCTGCTGCAGTGATAACTTCGATTGCCGGAAAGAAAAGTGAGTAATACCAGATAGCTCCTACATTTGCTTTCTTCACCTCATTATTAATTGCCTTGAATTTTTTTAACTCACGCTCTTCGGCTCCGAATATCTGAACTACATTCATTCCGGTAATATGTTCCTGAAGAAAAGCATTTAAGCGAGCACTTTCGTGGCGTACTTTCTGAAAGGTAACTTTCACCCCTTCTTTAAATAAATAAGTTGCATAGATCAATACGGGGAAAACAGATAAACATACCAGCGACAATTTCCAATCTTTGGAAAACATAATGAACAATACCGTAAAAATGGTCAACAGGTCTGCAATAATTGCAATCAGTCCGGCAGAGAAAATATCGTTCATTGCTTCTACATCATTGATCGTTCTGGTAGTTGACTGACCAATTGGTGTTGTATCGAAATAACGCAGGCGTAAACGCGTAATATGCTCATATACCCTTACACGCAAATCGCGAATAATGCTTTGTCCTAACCATGCTGAATAATATCGGAATGCATAACTTGCCAAACCATTTAAAAGTAACACTCCAATAAGCAAATACACCATGATCTTCAGACCATCCATATCACTTTTAAAAATATAATCATCTACTGCTATCTGTATAAGATGAGGACGTAGTGGGGAAAGTATTGCCAAGGCAATTGAGAGTCCTACAGTCGCCCAAAACATTCCTTTATAGGGACGCGCAAGCGCCAAAACACGCTTGAATAATTGGGTATCTACTATTTTATCGAGCAAGGTCACTAAACAGCAACAAAGGTAGCTCGGATATTGTTAAGGGATTTGAACAAATAATTTTACTTTTTTGAATAAGGTTGAGATTGTGCTTTAAGATGCTACTTAATTGTTAGGACTCTTTTAATTCCTAGCTTAATCTTCTCTTTTAAATCTTCCGAGATTACACCTAATTTTTTATCAAATCTTTTAACGGAAACAGAACGAATTTGAAAACAATCTGCAGATGATAATTTGGTTAAACCATTTTCTGTATTAGCTTCTATTTTAATCATCCAGGGGGCAATCTCAAAACTATCTTTCCAATTGGTTAAAGGAACAATGATTTTTAAAGGTAATTTTCCTAATGAATTATCATTTACGATAATAGCTGGTCTTAATTTCTTTATTTCAGCCCCTATTGTAGGATTAAGATTTATCAACCATATTTCACCTTGCTTCATAAAAGTTATCTGTATCTATTTGTGTGAAAATAGTTAATTCAACATCGTCTTCATACTCTGACAGCAAAGCACTTGAGGCAAGTTCTAATTCATTTTCTTCTTCTGCTATCCTTATGTTTTTCATTGTTTTTTCTATAACATAGAGCCTTTTTGAAACGGATAATTTTCCCAATTCATCAATAATTTTCTCTATACTCACAGTTTTACTTTTAAATTTATTCAAAGATAAACTCTTTTAAAGTGAATCATCAAACCCTACTTAATTCAAATAAACCCTAACATCTTTAGGGTATTTCACACAATAGGTATTCTCAATTAGCTTTTTTTCATTAGGTGCCAGTTCGATCGTCCACACAAGCTTTCCAAGTTTTTTATTCTTCTCGGCTTTTGGCTTTTCAGAAACATCAATTTCGATGGCTTTATTTTCTGCCAATGGATACTGGTCTTCTACGACCATTTTAATTTTATTTCTCGAATTATTACGGATCGTTATATCCCAGCCCACTGTTTCTTTTATATTATTTCCGATAAATCTTTTTTCATAAACAGATTTTTTACCCTCTCTTTGAACTACTACATTTCTATCTCTTCCAAGTGAAATATCAAGTGTATCTTCAGTATAGTTATCATCTATAAAAGCTTCACCGACAAAAGTTCCTCTATAATAAATATTGGAGCTACCTGCTAGTAAATTCAGACTAGACCAATCGGCAACTTTAGCTGTAAGAAAAGCTATTTTTTCCAACTTCGGAACAGCATAATACACATATTCTACCGGAAGTTGAACTTCTTTGATTTTAAGCAAATAATCTTTCCCATCGGAAGGAATGGTGTATGGAACTTTAATTTTATACTCGATATTGGTTACATTCTGACTTGCTGTATTGGCAATATAAGTTGTAGTAGTTCGTGCTGACTGCTTTCTTTTACTTGATTTAGAATAGCCTCCCGGAGCAATATTTTCAATACTCATACCGTCGATAACCATTTCAGCATTATTATTGGCTCTCCCTGCACTTGTTACAACAACTTCATCTAAAGATACACTTGATTCTTGCATAGCAATATTAATCTTCGCTTCATAGTTGGTGTTCAGGTTAATTCTTGTTGTACTTCTTTCGTAGCCAATATAATCTGATATTAAATTATAATTTCCCGGAGGCACTGGCTTAATAGTAAATAAACCATCAAAATCGGTTTGTGTACCTCTTGGAGTTCCCTGTACATCAACATATACATTACAAAAAGGCAATCCTTCTCCTGTATCGTTATCAACAACTCGTCCGGAAATACTACAAGGTTGTCCGGCTCTATAATTGTATTGTGGAGTGTAGGAATTATAATTACTACTTTGATTATTTTGTTTGCTACGGTCTATCGATTGTATTGTTTTTCTATCTAAATACCAGGTATCTAATTGAGGTTTTTCACCCTTTAATGCTGGGTTATTTGTAGAAAGTGTAATATTTACATTCTCCCAATCTTCCCCTGTTGTTTGAAAAACATTGGAATTATAGGTTATTGACAAAGGCTTGCTGATATCTTCAACTCTGAAATCATAATTAGGTGTCCAACCGGCTGCAGTAAGATAATAACTTAAATATATTTCATCATCAATAAAATTATCTAATTCGAGAACTACTTCTATTTTTCCGTAGGTTTTACTCGTTATTTTCAGGTTTTTATTTCTTTTTGTCTGAAGCTCGGTTAATTGCTTTTTGATCTCATTCGATTCTATCTCCAGTTTTAATTTTGCCGATCTTATTTCATTCAATCGTTGACGATAAAAATCTGCAGCCTGCTTCACTTCACTCACACTAATTACATTTTCCTGTGTACCTAATTTCGACTGATTCTGCAATATGAGTTGTTCTTCGATCCCAAACACTTCTAGCTCATTCCTGATCGTTCTTGCTCTTACCGACAAAGTCTTTATCTGTGTGTCAATACTTTCATCATTTACAGGTTTATTCGATTCTATTTCTCTATCGTGTTTTACCGATAGAATAGTACAACCACGAGCACCTTTAACCTGAATACTTTGTGTGTTTATATCTAAAGGCAAATTTTTAAATTGCACTAAATATTTACCTTTATTGGCTTTCAATTCTGCTGTTCTTGTTATTTGTGCACCGTCAAAGAAAACAGTTACATCAGAAATTTTTGAGTCGATCTGCAAAGTATCAATATCATTGGCATTTAAGCTGAATACAGATACAATACTCAGGAATATGAATATAGAAAACTTCATAGTTATAAGATTTAACAATTAAAAATAGGAATCTTTGGCGAAAGACAATCTCTTAAAACTAAATTTAAGATTTGAAAGAAGCAAATTAAAACAAGCTATTGACATAGTATAAACAATGTAAGCTAAAAGACGCCGAGCATTCTATTTTGCTTAAGACTTAACAATGAATTGACATGATAAATTTGTCTTAAAGTAAAGATAACGAATCCCTAAAACCAATAGACCTTTGCTTAATATAGCTTTGCACTAAAGCAAATAGTGCATGATAAGTACAAAAATTAAGACAGCAGATAATTTGGTTCCTGAATTAAAAACGTTTATTGAACAGAATATACGCCCCAATATTATAGCAATTGATGTATTCAGAAAGAAAGTATTACAAAGTGTTGCTGAGTATTTAGCTCAAAAAAAGCTTATTGAAGAGCAGGCTAATGTGATATTTATCTGCACACACAATTCTCGCAGAAGTCAACTTTCACAAGTATGGGCTCAAATTGCAGCGTACCATTTTGGTATAGAGAATATTTATTGTTTTTCAGGAGGAACAGAAGTAACTGCTTTTTTTCCTAGCGCTGTACTTGCACTTGCAACTGTAGGTGTAAAGGTTGTCAAAGAAGATAAGAATGCTAAGAATCCCAAGTATCATTTGTATTTTTCTGAAAATGAAATTGCTGTCACTGCTTTTTCAAAGTTGTATAATGATTCAAATCATAATCCTGTTCACGACTTCTGTGCGGTAATGACTTGTTCACATGCTGAAAAAAACTGTCCTTTGGTATATGGAGCAGATTGTCGTTTTGCACTTTACTACGAAGACCCTAAAATTGCAGATGGCACCTTACAACAGAAAGAAGTTTATGCGAAACGATCGTTACAAATTGCTACGGAAATGTTCTATCTGATGTCTCAGGTTGCAAGAAAAATCAATAATCAAGCTGAATAAAAAACTATAACTTATCGTCTGTTTTCAAAAGCTCAAATTTTTCTCAACAATAATATTCATTGCCTTTGGAATTATTTGGATTTCAGCAGGTAAATAACCAATAAGTTCACCATCTGCCTGTATATATTCTTTTTGGCTTGCACTTAACTTCAAACGTTTAGCAAGTGCTGTTTCAACTTTATGATAATCGATAAATTTACCTGTAAGTAATCGTGGCAGTTGGGTAAAAGTCTCAATATTATTTACATCTTTGATTACTGTTAAATCTATTAAGCCCGACGTTGGATCTGATAGCGGTGTTATCTTCATACCTCCACCGAAATACTGACACAAACCAAATGCAACTTCAAACATTTTTCCTTCAATTTTTTTCCATCCCTGTTGTGGTTCTTCATACTCGATGGTAAAAAAATGATTATCATATTTCAAAATACCTTTTACAGTTTGAACATAGTAGGTTAATACTCCCATTTGTTTGTTACCACTCAAGTAATTTTCGGCAATAAAAGTATCGAAGCCCATACCGGCAACATTGATAAAAAAATGCTGTTTCGCCTGATTATTTTCATCAAAGCAATCTATTTGCGCCAAGTCTTGCTGAATGGTGAAACCAGCTTCTATAAGATCAACTATTTTTTTACTATTGGAAGAAATCCTCATGGTTCTCGCCCAATCGTTTCCAGTTCCTGCGGGAGCAAAGGCAAAACATATTTCTGCTGGATTTACACTTTTCTGATGATAAAGTGCATTGGCTGTTTCGCCAAAAGTGCCATCGCCACCAGAGATAATGAATTTCCTGAAACCGTCATTCAACAAGTCATTGAAAAGTACCTGTAAATGTCCTGCATATTCTGTAAGGTGAATTTCAAAGTTGATATTTCTTTGTTGTAACTCCTTTTCCAAGCTTTTATACAATTGCTTAGCCCGGTTTTTACCTGAATAAGGGTTTACAATAAATGCCCAACTATTTTTTTGATTAGTATCCAACGAATTATAATTGCGAAACGTAAAGCTAATACAATTTATGGTTTAATTTGTCGTGTAAATATTTATTTGAAAAAAGGTTATTTTTCAATCGGACTGCCGAAGCAGGCGAAAAAGCAGCTGGGCTTGCAATCAAGCATAGCCTTAGTATGGCGAGTATTTTCAACGAAGAAAATGAAGCTTTTAGCCAAAATATTCACGACATAATAGAACATAAATTGTATAAGGTATTTCTCAGGAAGCAAAATAAAGAAAAGGGAAACATGTAAAAACACATTCCCCATTTTTTAAATTTGGTTAACATTACAACTTGCTAACTCATAAACTCTTGGTGGTGATGCAG
Source organism: Chitinophagales bacterium (assembly GCA_020628375.1). Taxonomy (GTDB): domain Bacteria; phylum Bacteroidota; class Bacteroidia; order Chitinophagales; family UBA2359; genus JAHDDA01. The sequence goes on from JAHDFD010000025.1 coordinate 40,065, forward strand.
AAGTAAGGCTGAAAGTTATTTTGATTAAAATCAGAAAATTTCAGCTAAATATCTGCTGGTCGGGAGACACAGCAGAGGAAAAAAACTGTTTTGGTCTGGGACGCACAGTCTCCTGACCAAAACCTACACAGCCTTATATTTGAGTCACTGCCAAATTCTTTAACTGAATAACTAAATCTAGTTAGCACTGTTAGAAAACCCTTTTGCAAGTGTCATTCCACCTGCCCAGTACCCTGGATCACGAGCTCCTTCATTAACTTCTGTAAAACGTTTGTGAATTGCATTTCTACGATTAGCACCATATAAGAAAATATAAGGGCACTCATCATATAATAATTCCTGCCATTGCTTGTACAGCTCATCTCTTTTATCGTTATCCATTTCTTTACGAATGTCTGCAATTAATTTATCAGATTTTGCATCACCAAAACCAGTATAGTTCGAACCACCATTGTAAGACTCTGTGTGCCAGATTTGCTTAGGATCACTTGGACGTGTATCGAATACCCATGCACCATACCACATTTCGATATCATGCTTTTTCAAACGTTCTAAAAACACTGACCACTCAACACTAGCAACGGTCATATCAATACCCGCCTGACGGAAAGTTTCTTTCATTGCCAAACCTACCTTCTTACGTGTATCATTTCCTTGATTGAATGAAAATTCAACTTTGAAATCTTGTTTTACACCATCGATCACTTTGTCAATAATTCCATTACCATCAGTATCTGACCAACCATCTTCTTCCAATAACTTCTTAGCTTTTTCAACATCGAATGCGTAAGGTTTTAAACCATTATGATATGCTTTATCTGACTTTGAGATAGGACCAACTATACGATAATGTTGATTGTATAATAATGTTTTATTAATACCATCTGCATCTACTAAGTGTGCTAATGCCTGACGTGTTTTCTTTCCAGAGAATTTAGGCTGACGATTATCCATACCAATATAAGAATAGTATGGGAACGGAGGTGCTGACTTATTAAAGTTCGCTTTGAATTTTTTAGATTTTTCAACATCATCAACCCATTGCTTCGGACGAAGTGAAGTCATAATATCTAATTTACCTGCCTTTAGGGCAGTTAAAGCAGTAGTCATATCATTGATCGTTTCATACATAATTTCTTTTGGTCCATCCTGGAACATCATACCACCATCTTTCACAGCAGAACCCCACCAATCAGCCTTACGCTTTAATATGATACGTTGTCCGGTTGTCCAACTATCAAACGTGTAAGGACCAGAGCCTGCAACAAAACCTTTTTCACGATGGTATTTAATGCTGTTATAATTTTCTGCAAATTTTAAGTTATCTGAATCTTCAGCAACTTTCGAACCTTTCTTTCTGAAATCAGGAATAGAAAATTTATCAGATAAACCGTTAGGATCATAAATCTTTTTCTGAATGATCCAAACATCATTACCTGTTACATGATCCCAAAGCATATAGGTGTCATCACAAACGAAAGTGAATTTCTGTGGGTTATCAGGGTAAGTCTTAAAATCAATTATATAATCTAAATAAGGACGTAAAGTAGCTGCATCAGTTTTAGGATTGATTATTGACTTAAAACTGAATTCCACATCAGCAGGTGATACTGGTGTCCCATCATCCCATTTAGCTTCTTTTCTTAACTCATAAGTAATATTCATACCTTTTTTTCCGCCTCCTAAATCAGTAATTTCTAATTCTGGAAGTTTCGAAGCTAACCAAGGTTGCAATTCAAGCGATTCAAAATCGATAAACAATAATTTTTGCATAATGAAACGCTTTGTTTCAGTAGCACTTGCATCGGAAACATTAGAAGGGTGTAATCCTTCAGGATCTGAAAGATTGTGAATGATCACCTTATCTTCAAACTCTGTTTTGGCAGGTCCACTGCTTCCACTATCACCACCGGCACTTCCACCATCAGCAGAACTTTCTCCACCACATCCTATAAACAGGCAGGCTGCAAAAAGCATCAAAAAACTTAAACATGTCCTTTTCATAATTACAAATGAGATTTTAAAAATGTGATTAAAATTATTTTAATTTAAAAGTTTATACAATTCAAAATAATGAGAGCGCTTAAATATGTATAGGTGTATTTATTTAACAAGCTGCAAAATACAAAGAATATCAGCAAATATTGATTGACTTAAGTAACAAAAGAGTACACTATAAAAGAAAAGTATCAATTTGCTGAACTTTTGGGTAAAAATAGCTTTATTTCTGCAAAAAGATACTGATGAAAGGCATCTTGATTAGCGGAGGTACAGGTTTAGTTGGTTCAAATTTGACAAAACTATTAAAAAGTAAGGGTTTCAATGTTCATCATTTAAGCCGTAATCCTGATATGGATGCTCAAACACCTACATTCCGCTGGAATATAAAAGAAGATTATATAGATACAAATGCCTTTGAAGGTATTTCACACATAATACATTTGGCAGGCGCAAGCATTGCAGACAAACGTTGGAATGCCAGCTACAAAAAAGTGTTGAGTTCAAGTCGAATTGATAGCGCTAAATTACTCATCAAGTATATTAAAACACTTCCAAAAAAACAGATCAAAACATTCATTAGTGCTTCTGCAATGGGTATTTATGGTGATTGTGGCACAAGTCTCATTTCAGAGAACCACAAAGCTGCCGATAATTTTATGGCACAACTCTGCGAAAATTGGGAACGAGCTTCAGACGAAATTGAGACTTTAGGCATACGAAGGGTAATATTTCGCATTCCACTTGTTCTGGAAAAAGGAGCAGGTGCATTAGAAAAAATGGAACTTCCAGCTAAAATGGGTATTGGTAGCTACTTTGGTAATGGACAGCAAATATATTCATGGGTACATATTGATGACTTAAGTCGTATGTTCTTAGCCGCTATTGAGCAAGAAAATTTTAAAGGTGCTTATAATGCCAATGCACCGGAAACAATAAGCAATAAGCTATTTTCCAAAGCACTTAATAGCGCGTTGAACAGACCTTTCATTCCTGCCCCTGCACCAAAATTTATACTTAAATTAGCACTGGGAGAATTTGCTGATTCACTTTATTGGAGTACGAATTTAAGCGCTGAAAAAATTCAAAAGGAAGGTTTTTCCTTCAAATATCCCGATCTTAAAAAGGCATTAGAAGAAATTTACAGCTGAAAAAGACTATTTTAAAGCTTACCAAAAAAATTGAGAAAAGTCAAGATAAATTAGGCATTCTCGGAAAAAATGTTTAACTATAAGGTAATTCTTAAATTATAATTTTTTCCTATGAGATTACTTTTACTTTTATTCTTATCCTTCTCCTGTTTAACTGTAAATGCACAAACAACCATCTCTGGTACGCTAACAGATGTTAACGATGAAGTGCTCATCGGCGCGAGTGTTATGGAAATTGGTACATTCAATGGTACAATTACTGATATTGATGGAAATTACACATTGACGGTAAGCGATGGTGCTGTTTTGAAATTCAGCTATATTGGCTATAAATCTAAGGAAATAGCTGTAGATGGCGATGCTACAATGAATGTAGTTCTGGAAAGTGGAGTTAGTTTAGGTGAGGTTCAGGTTGTTGGTTCAAGGAGTTATAACAGAACAGCTACCAATTCTCCGGTTGCTATTGATATCGTTGATATAGCTGAAATAGCTGCTGAAAATGGTAAAGTCGAAATTAATCAGATCTTACAATATGCTGCACCATCTTTCAATGCTACTAAGCAATCAGGTTCAGATGGAGCCGACCATATAGATCCTGCCTCTTTACGTGGATTAGGCCCTGACCAGACATTGGTATTAATTAATGGTAAAAGACGACATCAATCTTCTCTAGTAAATGTATTCGGAACAAGAGGGCGTGGAAATACCGGTACCGATCTGAATGCTATTCCTGCAGCGGCTATTAAAAGAATAGAAATATTAAGAGATGGCGCTTCTGCTCAGTATGGTTCAGATGCTATTGCCGGGGTAATCAATATTGTATTAAAAGATCAAACCGATGGTGTAAATGGTTCAATTTCTTATGGCGCTCACAGTACAAATGTTGGTGGAGATTTTGCTCAGGGCATTTTTGATAGCCAGGATGGTTGGGAGCCTGCTTTATTCAATGTTGAAGGGGAAAACCGTTTAGATGGTGAAGACAGAAGCTTCGATGGTAATACTGTAAAAGTTGATTTAAACTATGGCGCTAAGCTAGGTGATAATGGTGGATTTGTGAATGTTACCACCGAGTTATTAAAGAGAGACAGAACCTTACGTCCTGGTTTTGAATGGCGTAAAGGTTATGGTTCGGCTGCTATAGAAGGTTTCAATTTTATGGCAAACGCAGCTATGCCTTTAGGGGAAAACACAGAAGTTTATGCTTTTGGTGGAAGGAACTTCAGAAAGACAGATGCTTATGCTTTTACACGTGGTAGTTTTGAAGAAGGAGACAACAGAGCTGTTCCTAGCTTATATCCTAATGGTTTTACACCACATATCACCTCAACGATCACTGATGCTTCTGTTTCGGCAGGAATAAAGCATGACATGGCAAATGGATGGACTGTTGATTTTAATAATACTTTTGGTAAAAATTATTTTCATTATTATATAGAAGGAACCAATAATGCTTCATTAGGAGCTGCTTCACCCACCTCTTTCGATGCAGGAGGACATAGCTTGGCAATGAATACAACGAGCCTTAATTTCAACAAGTATTTTGATGAAGCTTTGGGTGGCTTAAATGTTGCTTTTGGTGTGGAAAGCAGAACAGAGAATTTTGAAATATTTGCCGGCGAAGAAGGTTCTTATGCAACCTATGATGAGAATGGTGTGGCTATCAACAATCCTGCAGTCCAGAATCCTGCAGTTGATGAAAACGGAGATTTACTTTCGGGTGGTTCACAAGGTTTTCCGGGTTATAGTCCTGCCAATGCAGTAAATGAATACAGAACCAATTTCGGTGCTTTTATTGATGTTGAATTGAACGTTACCGATGCCTTTTTAGTAAGTGCGGCAACACGTTTTGAAAGATACAGCGACTTTGGCAATACCTTCAATGCAAAAACAGCATTACGTTATGCTATTAACGATGACTTTTCGGTTAGAGGTTCTGTTTCTACGGGATTCAGAGCACCTTCATTAGCACAAGTACACTATAATCTGGTATTCAATAATTTTGTAGTAGGTAGTTCTGTGCGTACGCTATTAGCCTCGAATACCAGTACAGTTGCCAAAGCTTTCGGTATAGAACCATTAAAACAAGAAACTGCTGTTAACTATGGCTTAGGCTTTACCTTCAGTAAATTCGGATTAACCGCAACGGTTGATGCTTATTCAATTGATATTAAAGACAGAATTATCTTAACCGACTACTTCGATGCTTCGAGCTTGAATGTTGGTGCTGATGCAGCACAGTTTTTTGCAAATGGCGTTGATACGAGAACACAGGGAATCGATATTGTATTGAACTATCGCAAACGATTTGGTAAGCATGGTATGAACGTTGGCTTAGCTGGTAATATGAATAGATTGACCATACAGGATATTAATAATGGTGATTTGAATCGTTATACTTTCTTCAGTCCTTTTTCTGAAGCTTATTTAAAAGCTGCGGCACCAAGAAATAAGTTTGTATTGAATTTAGGTTATAATATCAGTAAGTTCAGTGCTAATGTGGCATTAACGCGTTTTAGTGAGGTAGAAATTCAGGACTTCCAATGGGTAGATTCTCCGGCAACAACAGACGCCGAAGCAGAGGCACTTGAAGCAGTTGCTACCGATATTTATGAAGCAGCTTATGTTTTCGACCTGAGTGTAAGTTATGATATTACCAAAAATATCCGCTTAACCTTAGGTGGCAATAATTTATTCAATGCCTACCCTACTCCACAATTCGATGGTTGGACAGATCAGGGTGGTTTCTCAGATTCGGTTCAAATGGGTACTGATGGTGCTTATTTATTTGGAAGAATCGGATTTAATTTCTAATTGTACTATATGTGATAAATCGCGAATGTCAACAGTTTAACAATCCGCTGTCCAGAAAAGGAATTGCTATGATGCGTAATGTTTGGTGATCTGTTGACGATAAACAAATGTTATTGTACATCATAACTTAAACTGTATATAAGTTCTAATAAGCTTTCAAGCCCTGATAACAACTATATGTATCAGGGCTTTTCTTATGCTTATACTTGAAGTGCTATTTTGGAACACTTACATTTGTTGTTGCGCTCATAGAGGTTGTAAACTTTTATTTCTTTATGAAGAACAGTAAACTCATCGTTTTTTTAAAGACCTTATCGTCGTCAGAAATGCGCGAGTGGGGGAAGTATATCGAAGCCAATTCCAAGAAAAATGTTGAAAGCACGATGGCATTTTTCGATTATTTATACAAGCAATATCCCAACTTCCCTGAAGATAAAATTGAGAAAGAATATATTGCTGAAAGAATATATCCAAAGGAAAAAAACGGGGTTAAGAAAATCGATAACCTCATTTATAAGTTCTGGATCATTCTTGAAGATTTTATTGTAAAGAAAGAATTGGAAAACCAACCGCGCCAACGGGAACTCATTTTATTGGATGCGCTTAAAAACCGAAAACTCGATAAGTATTTTTTTAAAAAGGTGGATGATCTTGAAAAAGACTGGACTGCCAATGTGAAGGACGGGGCGGAGAATTATTTGAATTTGTATCGGTTGAAGAAAAGAAGGATTGGCCATTTAAATTTTGATAAAACAAAAATTGCATATAAGATTAATGGTATTGTAAAAGAGATAGAAAAATATTATTTATCTCAAAAAATGATTTACGAAATCAATGATTTTGTTTCGCATACATTTGTGAAAAAGAAAGAAGAAATAGCTAGTATTATTCCTATAAAATCACTCCTTCTATATGCTAAAGGAAATAGGAATATACACATCAATATATATACTAAAATTCTAAAGCTACGAAAGATAGATACCAATAGGTATAATAAAATAAAATTATTAAAAGAAAATTTCTTAGATGTACCAGATGTATTCTCTGATCTTGAATCAGATACTGTTATTGAATGTCTAATTATTCTTTTAGTTGAAGAATATAGTAAAGGAAATTCAAGCGCTTTAAAAGATATTTTTGATTTGTATAAATTCTTATTAGGTAGAGGAGAAGTTTATAAAAAAAGTTTAGACTCAAACTCATTTCAAAACATTGTTAATATTGCTTGTGCCCTTAATGAGATTGATTGGGTTAAGAATTTTATTAATGAGACTCAAATCTATTTGGATTCGAATATTAAACAATTAACTTTAGCCCTAAGTTGGTCTTCTGTTTATATTAGAACAAAAGAATTTCAAAAAATTCTTGAACAGACCTCTTCAGTTAATTTTCAGAATGATTTTAATAATGCATTTATGAGATCAATTCAATTAATAGCATATTTTGAATTAGAAGGATATGATGAAATTTTTATTAGTAATGCAAAAGCATTTAACCTCTTTTTATTGAGAAATAAAAAAATAGCAAAAGATCATAATAAATCATTTAATAATTTTGTTAACTTCATTAGAAGACTTCACAAGCACAAATACAATAAAAAATCGAACCTTTCTGAGTTGGAAGATTCGATTTTAAAATGTGATAAGTTAATTTATAAATCATGGTTAACAGAAAAAATTTCAGAAATGAATAATATTGATTAATTATTGCCATAAATATATTCTGCCAATATATAATCTTTATTACTTTCTGGAATTACTTGTAAAAATTGAGTACCTGACCCTCCTTGTCCAGGATGATTTCCACTAATACCAGCCTGTTCATTAGGAGATAGAGTTGTTGTGTTGAGACATAAATTGTTTGTTGTATTTAAACACGCATAAATATTATTACCTATGATATCATAAGTATTAAGGGTTTGTTGCGTGTAAAAGGATAATCTATAAACATTTAGAAACTCAGTGTTTTTCTCCTCATATACTACGTTAACTTTAATATCAACCCTATAACTTTTAGAACACGCTGGTAAACTAAAAATAAAACAATTTGGAATAACTCCACCTTCATCCAGTCCAATTTGACCAGAATAATTGCTTATTTCAGAATCCCAGCAAACATCATTAACAGGAAAATTATATACAACATCAACATCTACAGAAATTACCTCTGATTCTACATTTAAATCATTTTTAAGAAAAAACAGTTCTCCAACAGTTCCATTTCCAACAATAAAATTCTTAACAAATAACCCTAATGAACCCCTTGTTTTATTTGCAATAATACATTTATCAATACCAAATACTGGTTGCTCAAAAGCTCCCTGCTTCCCCCCACCATCAATCTCTGCCTCTAAAGGCTCTTTCTCGCAAGCAGTAAATGGAACTAAAAATAGGCATAAGGCAGTGATCCAACTAAAAGATTTAAAATTCATAATGATAAAGTTTTGCTGTAAAGTTAAAAAACAAGTAATCCATTCTTTGAATTACATCTCAAAGTTGAAGGAAAATTGTACTACAATAAACTTCATTTTTAAATACTTTTTTAAATAAAAAGCCAATCATAAAACAAAAACATATATGTAAAAACATGAATTACAACAGCCTGAAACAGAGTAAACTTTCTCGTTCTATCTAGATAAAACCTAGTTTAAAAGCCGACTTTTCGCAAAAAATGATTTATGTTTTTTTAAAATCCATAATTTTTTCATTAGCTTTATAATAAATAATTGTCTATCCGACGTTAATTTAGAAAAGTCCGATATGAAAAGACTGAATAAATTCTGGAGTATTTGTTTACTTCCATTTTTACTTACAGCTTGCTCCCAAAAATCGGTAACAGTTAATCAACAATTGCTTGCAGAAAAGTTTGCAGCCAATACAACTGTTAAAAAATCAACCTTATCCGATGGAACGATCTTCCTGCTCGAAAACCGATTTTGTGAGCGCAACGATTGCCTGTCTTTTTTAAAAGAAAATGGCATCAATGCACAACTGGTCAGCAAAGAAGATATCTTCATGCGTGGTATTTATTCACTAAGCATTGAAGACATACATTTCGAGTATGAGAACAGTTTCATTAGTTTTATCGGGCGTAGTGGCAAAGAAGTCGTCAGTTTGTAAAATTACTGTTCTATACGACAACTGAATAATCCCGACCAGCCACCAAACCAATACAGATCGTTCTTATCTTTCAGTGAATAGTTAAGTGTATGGCTTATACAACCTTGCCTATTGAAGAATTTATTCAGTTCGCCTTCTTTATTATGTCGGTACAGGCAATCCCCTTCAACTGCCAACCATATATCACCAAAATCATCTTCATAAATATGTGTAGCATTAGCACGTATTGCTCTACCAGCCAAAACTTCTATAAAATTGTTTTCTTCTGAATAACAAACAGCACCATTCCGCATTGCAAACCAAACTTTTCCTGTACTATCTTCAAAAATATCATTTACTTCATCAGCACTAAGTCCATCCTGTACTGTAATATGATTAAACTTACTGCCGTCGTAAACATATACACCTTTATCAGTTCCAAACCACAATTTCCCTGAATCATCTTCTAACATACAATTGATGATCTGGTTCTTAGATATTCCTTTTACATAATCAAAATCAGCTTCGGGTAAAGCAAATGAAGTAAATTCCAATCCGTCATATCGACTAATACCATTGAAAGTTCCAACCCATATCGTTCCTTTACGATCGATCATAAGACTTCTTATATCATCATGAGGAAGTCCATGTTCCCGAGTAAAAGTCGTAAAATTCTTTCCATTAAAATTATATAAACCGTCTGAAGTAGCCAACCAGATTTTTCCGTTTTTATCTTCTTCTATGCTTCTGATATGCTTCGCATTGAATCCCTGTTCTTCTTCAAACTTATTAAAGTCTGTTCCATCGAAAGACACCAAACCATCGCCATACGTTCCGAACCAAAGCATTTCCTTTGAATCCTGAAAAATATCGCTGATATACATTTTTCTACGCATTTCCAACTCAGGCTCTTTTTCAGTAACGCCTGCCTGTTCCTGAGCGAACACAGTAAAAACCATAAAACAAGCACAATAGCTGAGTGTAATTAGCTGGGAAATTTTCTTTAAGTTCATGATTCTAAATTTAGATCTTCTATTTATTATTTTCAAGTACAAGAATGTGTTCGTCCATTAAGTTTCCCGTTAAAATCAGATTTTCCCAGGGCGCAGCAACCGTTGAGCCCGACATTTCACTTCCATCATTCAAGTAAATTTGTTCTACACTATAATCTCCTTTACCACGATAAACAATCTTAATAATTTCTGAAGGCGTAATAGGCTTATTTCCTTTAGAATATGCCTTGAATCGTAATAAATTGGGATGTGCTCCTATCCAAAGATTACCATTCGTATCTAATTCTATATTATCAACGCCTGTACCACAAGGAATATCTTCTATAAAAGAAAGAGAACCATCTTTTTTAACTGAAAACACTTTTACCAGAAAATGCCTAGGAGAGGTAACATAAAGTAAATTTCGTTTTCGATCGAAATTAATACCATTCGCATAGGAAATATTATCAGCTACGGAACGAAACTCATTCCCATCATAGTAAACAACATTAGCTAATGCCATACCTAGATAGTCTTCCGCTAATTTCCCGATACCTTCTGTATATTTATGATCATTGGTAAAATAATACTTGTCTTTATCAATTATAACCAAATCATTAGGACTCACCATTGAAGGATGTTTAATTGTGCGTATATATTTCAATTCGTTATTGAACAATTCAAACACTTCTATCGAATGTTCATTACTTGTATGGTTGATCGCCATAATCAAATAAGTGCTATCTTGTTTCAGCATTGAAATACCATGTGGAGCAAATGGAAAATCTAAATCTGACGTAAGCAATTCAGGAGAGAATGCTTTTGAATTCAGATCGACAAAGTAAAGATTTCCTTTTTCTTCTTGTTTGGGCGGATAAATCTGTCGGTCAGTAGCTGAAATAATGGCAAAACTATCTGATTGACTGATAGTAATATCTTCAGCACCTTTTACAGCAATTTCAGTCAAAACCTTACCATCGAAATAAGAATCGATCGTTCTGAAAAAACCAGTAGAATACACCGTATAAAATGCATATACAGCTATGCATAAAAGTAGTAGTATTGTTATTTTAAGCTTTTTCATATTACAGATGTTAAATTGAATGAAAATCAATTTAGTCTGTAAATTAGTCCTTCTCTCTACTAACTGACAAATTTTAACAGCTTATTCAACATCCTTATTCAACAAAGCATTCCAGCCCTGGGCAATCAGATCATAGCTTTTTTCATCGGGTGTAAGTAATTTACAGCCTTTCTCTTTATCTACAATTTCTCCGATCACCGTAATTCCCGGAATTGCATCTACTTTCTGAAAATCTTCTTTATTGATCGTGAATAAGAGTTCATAATCCTCGCCTCCACTCAACGCACAGGTTGTCGGTGGAATACTGAATTCAAGTGCTTGCTCTGAGGCTTCCGGATGAATAGGAATATCTCTTTCGTGTATTTCGCAACCTACACCTGAAGCATGGCAAATATGTAATAATTCTGAAGAAAGTCCATCTGAAATATCGATCATTGCGCTTGGCTTAACTTCTATTTCCTGCAAAACCTGAATCACATCTTTACGCGCTTCCGGCTTCAACTGTCTGCCAACAATATAAGTATGCCCGTCTAATGAAGGAATAATGCCCGGATTTTCAAGATATACCTGTTTTTCCCTTTCCAGGATCTGTAAACCTAAATAAGCTGCACCCAAATCGCCCGAAACACAAATGTAATCTCCCACTTTTGCTGTATCTCTTTTAACAACCTTGTCTTTTTCTCCTTGTCCTATTGCCGTTACACTTATCGTCATTCCTTTTAATGAGGAAGTAGTATCACCACCGATCAGGTCAACACCGTAATATTCACAAGCTTTTTCAATACCGGCGTATAATTCCTGTATGGCTTCTAAAGTATATTTACTCGACAATGCCAATGAAACAGTAACTTGCTTAGGCTGTGCATTCATTGCATAAATATCAGAAAGGTTTACAACGATTGCTTTATAGCCCAAATGTTTCAAAGGCACGTACATCAAATCGAAATGTACACCTTCAACCAACAGATCAGTAGAAACAACTGTTAGCTTATTGGCATTATCAATTATTGCGGCATCATCTCCAACTCCAAGGAACGTCGATTCTTGTTTTGTCTTCAGACCTTTGGTCAATTCTTGTATCAAACCAAACTCGCCTAATTCGCTCAAATGGGTGAACTTTTTTTCTTCTTCCATATTACAAAGGTAGAACTGTTTTAGGCTGTGCTGTTAAAACAGCGTTTAATTTTATTCAGGTCTTCGTAAAGACAATTGTAAAATTTACATTTCAAACGATATAACAATTTTAAATTACAAGCGTCTAAACTTCAGAATCAGATAAATATTCATATATGAAACATCTATTGTTGTTCACTTTATTAATCTTAACTCCCTTTTTTGCTCAATCACAGAATCTTTTTGGTGATACAGATTCTTTTTTGAAAAAGTATGTTGATAATGGTCTGGTAAATTATGATGTTATTAACAATAATACTGGAGAATTAAATAATTTGGTAGAAGCAATCGCAGATTTTCCGCTTTCAAAGGCAGATAAGAATACTCAACTTGCTTTTTATTTGAATACTTATAATATCCTTGCCATTAAAAATGTGATCAATAACTATCCACTAGCTTCACCTTTAGACATTGATGGCTTCTTCGATAAATTGACACACACTGTTGCAGGTAAAGATTTAACTTTAAATCAGATAGAAAATGATATTATTCGTCCGGTTTTCAATGATGCGCGCATACACTTTGCTTTAGTTTGTGTTGCTAAAGGTTGTCCTAAATTAGCCGCAGATGCTTTCACAACAGACAATGTTCAGCAACAGTTAGAAAAGCTAACAGTCAATGCAATGAACGATCCTCAATTTATTCGTGTAAAGGGAAATACAGTATTAGCTTCAGAAATATTTAAGTGGTATGCTGTAGATTTTGGAGATACTAAAGCTTCAATTTTAAAATACATCGATAAGTATAATAATATAGACCTAAGCGGCTATTCTTTAGATTATTATAGATACGACTGGCAATTGAATAAGCAATAAATTCTGGTAATTTGAATCGTTATATGTTCCTTTCTTCCTAAGTTTGTGATACATGCAGAAAATAAAGGAACATCTCCGTAATTCTATATTGGTAAAAGAAGCTTTACTAAAAGATGAAGCAATAATAGATGCCATTGAAAATGCCATTAATTTATTAGCAAATGCCTTTGGTAATGGTCATAAATTATTGCTTTGCGGAAATGGAGGTAGTGCCTGTGATGCCATGCACATTGCCGAAGAATTAACCGGAAATTACAATAGGAACAGAAAACCTTTGCCGGCAATTCCACTTACTGATGCAGGACATTTGACCTGCACCGCTAATGACTTCGGCTTTGAAATGGTTTTTGCAAGAGCAGTAGAAGCTTATGGACAAGCGAATGATATTCTACTGGCAATTTCTACATCGGGAAACTCACAAAATGTGCTTAATGCTGCTGAAGTAGCCAAACAAAAAGGAATGAAGGTAATTGCTTTCACCGGAGAAAATGGTGGCTTATTAGCATCAAAAGCAGACATTATAATTCAAGCCCCTTCAACAAATACAGCACATATACAAGAAGCACACATTACGATAGGGCATCTTATTATTGAAGGTATTGAAGATTTGTTGTTTTTTACCTAAGTGTTCTATCCAGTTAATTCTGACGGGTAATTTAGCGATATTTTACGTTTAAATGCGTCAAAAATCCTCGCTAATGCCCTGCATTAACTGTGTTTTTTTCCTTTTTAAACAAAAAAATCTCATCAAAATAAATCCGACACTATTAACTTGACAAAACACTAAGTTGCGATAAATCGCAACAGTCAACAGTTAAATAGTCCACTGTCAACAAAAACTATTACTTTAATTTTGAAAGTATTTTTTGTGGTCAATAGTTTATCATCTGTTGACTAATTTCACATCGCAACTTAAATTAAGTAATCGTGATATCGACTTTATTCTGAATCCTCAATTCTCAAACCTCAATTCAGAAACCTCTAAAGACTTTCATTAGTAAACCATAATAAACTGTTTTACTACAAATAAGCTGTATTTTCGCGACTTATGCCCAAAAAGCTAAATTTGGTTCTTCCTTGTTTTAACCCGCCTGAACATTGGCATCAGATGGTAACGGAACAATTCACTAAAATTTGTGGGAAGCTTAGTGATTGTGAAATTCAACTGAGTATAGTAAACGATGGAAGTAGAACAGGTATTAGCGATAATGCTATTTCAATGCTGAAAACAGCAATTCCAAATTTACAGTATTTAAGTTATGAAATAAACAGGGGAAAGGGTTATGCTTTACGCTACGGCTTTAAAAATATTTCGGAAGCAGATGCTTATATCTACACCGATTTAGACTTTCCCTACACCACTGAAAGCTTTATAAAAATAGCCACTTCACTCTTAGATAACAAAGCCGATATTATTGCAGGAGTCAAGGATGAAAACTATTATCGGAATGTACCGTTTTTCAGAAAATGGATTTCTAAATTATTACGATTTTTAAGTCGTATGCTACTCGGAATGCCTAATACCGACACCCAATGTGGATTGAAAGGTTTTAATAAGAAAGGAAAAAAGTTGTTTATGGCAACTAGCATTGATCGCTTTTTATTCGACCTTGAGTTTTTATTTATGGCATCAAGAAATAAAGATATAAACACTTATTTTCAAGAAATAACACTAAGAGAAGGAGTTCTCTTTTCTAAAGTAAATTATAGGATTTTATTCACTGAGCTTGCTAACTTTACCAACATTTTCATCAGGAAAATATTAAAACTTGGATAAATTAAGAACAATACTTAAAAAGCAACCTTACTGGGTGTTTTTGCTATTTTGTATCTTGACTTTGCTTTTATATTATCCAACTGCCAGAGCCGGATTTGTTACCGACTTTCTTCAATGGCAAATAAACTACGAAAAAGGAAGTTTTGCTGATATAATCAACTGTTTTGGTTATAGTGGCTTACATCAATTCTTGCATTTAGTCTTTTACTCTTTATTCAGAATGCTGGGTAGAGATTCGATACTTTGGTATGTTCTTTTTTCAATATTTCACGCTGGCATAGCCTTCACCGCTTTCCGGGTTTTCCAGCAAATTTTCAGCGATTTTGATTATAAAGAAGCGGGTATAGTCGCTTTCACCGGTGCATTTTTGTTCTTGATAAATCCTTATCAGACGGAAGTTTTGGTCTGGCGAACCTGTATTCATTATATCATTATGGGCTTCAGTTTTCTGTGGATCATAAAACTCACCCACTTATGGCTTATACATCAAAAAACTAAACACCTAATTTACCTGAATTTAATTTTTATCCTTGCCTTATTTTCGTTGGAGCTATCGCTGGCAATTCCATTTATTGTTGGCTTTTACACCTTGGTTTGGGTATTTCAGTTTCAGCGACTTGATCGCTTTATAGTATATTCTGCGAAACTATTACTTCCTTTAGTTATTTCGGTTATTTCATGGTTTTCGCTCAATAAATTATTCCTCGGAAAAATGGTTGGTCATTATGGTGCTAAAACCCACTTCGAATTTGATCTGATCGTTATTTTCGGCAATGCTTTCAAGTTTCTTACTAAGTATTTATTCTTTCAGCGATATTGGAAACATGACTACAAAATGAATATCTGGAGTTATTTCGATAGCTCGATCGTATTGATTTTTTTAGTAGGCTTAGGTATTATCTCTGCTATTCTATGCTTTGTATATTTCAGAAAATTAAAAACAGAGCTTAGACTTGTCGGGCTATTATTAGTGCTTTTCTTTCTTGCACTTTTACCCATCATTAATATGTATTTCTATGCCTTGCTCTACATCGAAAATGATCGTTATGGCTATGTAGCAAGTATTTTTTTCTGCTTAATGCTTGCAGTTATACTATTTAGTTTTCCAAAAATATTGAGATATACAGGTTTGAGCTTATTTACTTTCGTTTCTATATATCTGACAATACAGACCAACCACTATTGGCACCAATCGTATTTGGTACATGAAAAAATCATACAGCAATTCGACTTTTACGACCATGATAAGATCGTTTTACTGAATGTACCTGAAAATATTAAAGGTGCACCGATCTTTCTATCTATTAAAGATGAATACTATTCAACCATTCAGGAAACGCTTCCAATGAAACGCTTAAAGCCACACAAAGGAGAAATTATCGAACTTGCTTATTTTAATCTTACCGATGTTAATGATGGCGTAAATGTAAAAGTTAAAGCCGACGATCATTTATTGGTCGATTGTAATCAGTGGGGTACTTGGTTTTGGCGCAAAGGCATTGGAGCAAGTAACTACGAAAATGATCTTTATAAAGTAAAATTCGATTTAAAACATTATAACCTTTACCTGAAACAACCTTTAAAAAATACGCTATTTCTTTATTGGAATGGAAATGACTGGAAGCGTGTGGAGCGATGATATTTTTTACTGCAACTTCTCCTCTAAAACTTGAACCAAGTCTGCTTTTGATATTCCGTCTTTATATTCAACATAAACATCTATCCATTTGTTATCAATTTTTTTTGTTGCTTCACTTCCCAAATAATCGAGCAATTCGTGTAAACTATAATCGTTTGCTTCTAATTGGTAAATCAGTGCTTCTCCCTTATCTATATTTAAGTATGATTCATCGGAATTCATATAAACCAACTCTTTCATTTGTATTGTTCCACCTTCATTAGAAATATCTATAATTGAAGCATTATGCAATAGAGCAATCATAAAGGTAAAAGTGGTGAGGTTAAATAAACTATGCTGAATAATTGCCCAGACAAAGCCAAGTTTAATTCTTGTGTAACTTATAAATATACCACCAATTAACTGACTGCCAACTATAAGTGGAGACAGAAGATAAAATAGGATACCTATATTGCTGAAATTACTAAGATGAAGAAAGCCAAAAAGCAAAATCATTAAATACAGAAAATATTTGAATATAAAAGTCCATTTTTTACGAATCCAGCCTTTTGAAAGAAAATTGAAGCATCGAAAAAGGTAATTCCTTTTGTATTTTAAAGGAAACCTGAAAATAAGCTCTTCAAAAAAGGGCATAACAACAACACCTATCAGCAACAATTCATTGATATTCAATTCCATTAAAGGGCTTTCAAGCCTTAAAACATATTCATGGATAAAATAGACTATAACAAAAATGGCAATAGCAATAAAATAGTCGAGTAATAAAGTTTGGAACAACAAACATACTTTCTTACTAAAGGAAATATTTAACTCAATATCATCAGGTTGTTTAATCCATTTGATGATATTCAATAATAGTGATTTCATACTAAAATTGTTGTAAAAAGGCATTGTTACTCAAGCCCCATCCATGCCTTAGCAGGTTCGAACCATTCTTTGATCGGACGATAAAGAAAGCCATGCCCTAAACCGGTATTTATTTCTATATGTTTAAATTCCTTAGCATTCGTTGAAGCTTCTATCCAATATTCATAATGCTTTCCTGCAACTCGATCAGAACTTTCATAAACACCCAATATTCTACCATGTAAATTCAAGTCATAGCTCTGTTCGAGCCGATCACTATTGGCTGCCAATACAATATAATTAACAGGATGCTGATTCATATCTGAAATGTGCATCGTCATAATACCACCTTTAGAAGCTCCGATAACACTTATATCTTCTGGTCTTACTCCATCGTTTACTAAGCTATCAATTTGATCAGAAGTTTGCTTACAAAATTCAAAGAAATCGGTTTTTGTAGTTCGCACCACATTATGAACTGTTGCACCCGTACTTTTCAATGAATCGATAATTTCAGTATATCTGTATGCTCCATATCTTGAACTTACTGCTTCAATTCCCTGAGATTCTATAATCGCACCATGCAGATAAAATATATGTTTCTCATTCTTATTCATCAGCTGAAAAGATAAAAATAATAGTAATAATAAAGAGGCGGTAACAATTTTTAAAAGCTTCATATATCAAAGAAATTTTATGAAATGGCTTCAACTACGCTCAGCCATCTTAGGAATTTACAATTTCTAAGCACCCTGCCCACTTACGCCCTCTTCTATATCGGCAATGATCCTAAGTGTATTATTATAGGTATTCTCTAATTGATCGGCTCCGGGAACTGGTGCATAGATTGCCATTTCACAATACTCGATCGTACTTATCAATTCCTCTACCAAATTGGCTTTTATACCTTCTTTCAATAATAACTGTCGGGCGTTATCTTTCGACAGTTCCGAAGTTTGTAAATTCAGCTTATCAGAAATATATCCCCATATTGCCTGAATGGTTTCTGAATAAAAAGGCTTTTTCTCATTTTTATTCAAATGAACTTTTGCCGTTTCCAGTCTTTTTCTTGCAGCGACAAGGGCTTCTCTGCGTTTTTTGCCAACTACATCTTTTGCTTCTTCTTCAGCTCTTCTTCTGTTCTTTATAATAGAAGGAAATAAAAAGAAAGGAATCGCATATAACAAGCCTAATACAGGCATCCAGATCATAGCTCTGCTAGCGCTTCCTTTTAAGCTAGTTGAAAGACTTATATCGGCTATATCTTTTTCCGCTTCTTTTGGCTTTTCCTTTAGAGCAGGATTGGTTGAAGGCTTAACGGTAATTGTAGTTTCGCGTCCTCTTATCGACTTATACTTTTGCTCTTCAGGATCGAAATAAGAAAAAGGTACGGCAGGTAATTTAAACGTTCCTTCTTCTGTTGGCACTACCACATATTCATAATTTTTACTACCGGTAATTTTAGTAGAACGTTCATAAATATTCTCATTCATTTCTGGTTCATAAACATCAAAGGCTTCAGGAAATTCCAGTTTTGAAGGCTCTATAAGCATTAAGTTTCCGGTTCCATTCACATTAACGTTTATAGTAATCGCTTCATTGACTTCACAAGTTCTTTTATCGGTTTTAACACTACAGCCAAACTTACCGACTGCTCCAGTGAAATCATCAGGTTTCCCTTCATCCGGCAAAGGAAATACCTTGATCTTTGTTGCTTTGTTCTTAACCATTAATTTTCGGCTTCTGTAATTCTGAAAGAAACCACGTTGTTGTCCGGTCGCCTCCCGATAGGTAATGGTAGCATTGATCTCAAAAAGTGGTATTTCACCCGATTTCTGTGCAAAAAGTGCATAGGTCTTTAATGGGTAAACCAGATAAGTTTCACCATTTACAATTTTACGCGTGTTATTAATTCGCTGTGGTGTCAGATCCTGTACCCAAAAACCTGTGAAGGTTGGGTTTTCTTCCATTTGATAATTGGTAACATCGTATTTAGTGTACAGATTGTATTTGACGGTTATCTGTTCGCCCATAAAAAAGCTGTTCGTATCGGTTTCAGCTACCAGAAACATATAATCTTTCGCACCTTTAGGAAGGTCAAAACTACTATTGGCTTTTGCGGTAGCCTGATTTCCTGAATTCGCCTGCGCCTGAGGGTTTTGCTTTCCCTGAGTAACCCGAATGGTTACAGGTTTTGTTTTATAGGTCTTTCCTTTATGTGTGAGTGTTGCAGGTTTTATTTTAAAATCCCCAGCCTTTCTTGGTTGAAGAACGTAACTAACAGATTGATACTGACTCATCTTACCATTCACTATTTGCATCGACTGGTAATTATTCGGACCACCAACAATGGCAAAATCTTCAAACGGCGGAAGCTTCATATTCGGATTCTGAATATCATCAACCCTGTATTCGATCTTAAAACTCTGATCGGTAGAAACTTTCAGACTACTTGGAGTAACCGTAAATTTCTGAGCAAAAATATTTAAACAATATATCTGTATCAGAAAAATAAAGAATAGCCGAAATCCTAGTTTATTTAACATGTTCTGTACTTATCTTTCAAATAGTATAAAACACAAAATTACTAGAAAATCATTTTAGCAATGTATTCTATAGAATCATTAGAATTTTATTAACGAATGGGGTAGAATTCGTCTTGAATATTCTATATGAAAAAATATTTAATCGAGATAGCCAAAAGTGTAATACAAATTAAAATATATTTGTTCAAGAGACATCTTCGTGAATATTACATTTTATACATTCACATATAAAAAACCTAGATTGACCAGAATTCCAAGGTAAATAAAAAATGTCTTAACCATCTTCATCTTGAATCTTATTATAGAGTGCGAGATGTTTTAAAGTAAACTTATATAAAATGAATATAGTCTCTTTTTTTGCTGGAGCAGGAGGGTTAGATCTTGGGTTTCAAAAAGCAGGTTTCAATGTAGTTTGGGCAAATGAATATGATAAAGATATATGGGAAACATATCAATTAAATCATCCAAACACAATATTAGATAAAAGAAGTATTATAAAAATTGATCCACACGATGTACCTGATTGTGAAGGGATAATTGGCGGACCTCCTTGTCAAAGTTGGAGTGAAGCAGGTGCTTTAAGAGGAATTAAAGATAAAAGAGGGCAATTATTTTATGATTTCATACGTATCCTAGAAGCAAAAAAACCTAAATTCTTTTTGGCTGAAAATGTTAGTGGCATGTTACTTCCAAGACACACAGTAGCTTTAGAAGGCATTAAAGATATGTTTAAAAATGCCGGTTATGAATTATCGTTTAAATTACTGAATGCTTCAAACTATCATGTTCCTCAAGATAGAAAAAGAGTGTTTTTTATTGGAATAAGAAAAGATTTAAATTTTAGCTTTCAATTTCCTACTATAACTTATCCAAAAATAAATTTAAGAAGTGCAATTAATGATTTGAAAGATAGTGCAATTCCTGCGTTAGCACAAAATAGAACGAATGGAGATAATTGTAAGTTTCCAAATCACGAATATATGATTGGAGATTTTTCTTCTATGTTTATGTCTAGAAATAGGGTTCGTAGTTGGGATGAACAATCGTTTACGATTCAAGCAGGTGGTAGGCATGCCCCACTTCATCCTCAAGCCCCTAAAATGAAATTTATAGAGCAAAACAAAAGAGTGTTTGTACCAGGGCAAGAACATCTTTATAGGAGATTGACCGTTAGAGAATGTG
The DNA here is from genome assembly GCA_020628375.1 of Chitinophagales bacterium. GTDB lineage: Bacteria > Bacteroidota > Bacteroidia > Chitinophagales > UBA2359 > JAHDDA01. The sequence goes on from JAHDFD010000025.1 coordinate 61,177, forward strand.
CTAGAATCCAAACCTTTCCAGATAGCTTCATTTTTAAATACAAATCTGTTGCTGCAGGGTATAAAATGATTGGTAATGCAGTACCCGTTAATCTTGCTAAGTTTTTAGCAGTACATATCAAAGATCAATTACATAAAAGCAATGAAACCCAAACTGATAATTCCTTAAAAGTTCAAACTTTATTTAACTATGGGTAATGTACTAGAAGCTATATACAACATTTCCCAACTTAAAAAGCGTAGTATTAAATCTATAACATTTGGCTCAAATAGAGCCAACAATATGGGAGAGGGATTAGAAGAATTTGTAAAAGATGCTTTTTCTGGTATGTTCAATACTGTTGATAAGAACGAAAGAAACTTGGCTTACAATAACACTTTTTCTTTTCAAGGAAGTAAAAGAAATCCACCCGATTTAATGCTAAGGAATGGAGCTGCAATAGAGGTTAAAAAAACAGAATCATTGACTTCAGAACTTCAACTTAATAGTTCACATCCAAAGTCAAAGCTTACATCAACAAGTAAATTCATAACAAAAAAGTGTAAAGAATGTGAAGTTTGGACAGAAAAAGATTTTATATATGTTATTGGTCATACTCCCAAAGGAACTAAAGAACTCTCATCACTTTGGTTCATTTATGGAGATATTTATGCAGCATCTGAAGAAACTTAGAGTTTTGACAATAGTTTCCCATACAGCAATAATCTGTTAGAACTAAATATA
>JAHDFD010000004.1:0-139103 GCA_020628375.1 Chitinophagales bacterium
GTACTCTGCCTTTTTTTATTTTGAGCTGATTTAATAGTTGTCAAAACTCTAAAAGAAACATACACATCAATTAAAACTGAAATTGGTAACACTGTTGAAAGCATTCCCAATATAAATTTCTCAGAAACTAAAGAAATTGGAAGAGTTAATCAAGTTGATCCTTTAAAAATCACGAATCTTAGAATTAGAGGAATGTGGTTATTACAACAGCCTTTTTCCGTATTCGATTACGTACATGGTTATCAAGAAGATAAAATATTTCAATGTATTGCCTTGGTTCCTACTATTAAGTTTAACCAATTTTCCCAAAAAAGTATTCAAAATATAAATTCAATAGACAATGGTTTGTCAATAGAAGATGTCAAAGTAAATGATCCGGATAATCCTGTAAGTTTGATTGATTGTAAACTAATAAAATATGTAATATAATACTGAAAAAACTACCCTCGTATCAACCATTTGCCCAATTCTTTGAAGCTTGCCTTCTTTCCAGTCATTAATATACCCGTTCGGTAAATACGCCCTGCTAACCAGATCGTTCCACATAAACCGGCTATCATGAAAATAACCGATAAAAAGAAGTCGATACTGAAAATAGATAACCCATAGGCAATTCGGGCAGGCATAATAATCGAGGATGAAAGCGGAATGATACTCGACCAAAAGGCAAGTCCACTATTAGGATTGTCTAGAATTGCTGTAAGAATGAAGAAAGAAATAATGATCGGGAGGGTTACTGGAAAAACGAGTGCCTGAGATTCACTACTATCTTCTCCAACTGCCGAGCCTACTGCTGCAAACAAAGCAGCGTACAGTAAATAACCTGTAAAGAAGAAAAATAAGAAAGCAAAAATGATCGACTTGATCGGTAAGGCATAAATTTTACCCATCACATCCTGCATCATCAGCATGGCTTCTTCAGTATCGGGGCTGCTCATTTGATCGGTAGGAATATCAATTGAACCTGCCATGAGTAAGCCTGCGAGAAAGTTAATACCAAAGCCTAGTACGATCCAGATAAGAAATTGTGTTAAACCGACAAATCCTATACCCACGATCTTACCCGCTAATAACTGAAACGGTCGAACACTCGAAAGAATTACTTCGACAATGCGATTGGTTTTTTCTTCCATCACCCCACGCATTACCAAAGTTCCGTAGATGATAATGACCAAATACATGATAAAGCCCATAATACCACCAACAGCAGAAGCCAATGCACTACTTACATCATCGGTTTCTTTACCTTCAACTTCTTCCTGAATACTCACACGAATACTTGATAGATCTTTAATAAATTGCTTATCGATACCCTGGGATTTGATACGCTGATTTTTTATAACCTGTGCCATTTGACGCTCGATATACATTTTACGCCCCATTCCCAAAAGCTTCTCTGAATGATAAGTTGCCTCTTTCGGTTGCTCGGCATTCATAGAAGGGATATATAAGATTCCTTCGTATTCTAATTCGGCATATTTTTCTTTCAGTTCTTCATAACTATAATTAGATTCCAGCTTGAAAAACAGATTTTCGCGTTCGCTATCCTGAATACGCAGATCCTGAGAGAATAGTCCACTTTGATCGCTAATGGCTACTACCGACTTCTCTTTCCCCATGCCAATGAATAAAAACTGAAGGGCAAATAAAAGGATCAAGCCTAAAGGAGCAAGTAAGGTTGTAATAATGAAAGAGCGTTTTTTAACACGAGACAGGTATTCTCTTTTAATAATCAGCCAGATCTTTTTCATGTATTCAGATTAATTGTGTAGTGAAAATACAACTATTACCCTAAACGTAGGCTAAAGCTGCTTAAGTTCCACCTAGATAATATTTTTCTTTTCAAAAACAAAAAACAACTCGCTTCCTGCTCTGGGCGGAATAGAGTTATAGCATTCATCCAATATTTTCAAATTGAAATATTCTGAAAATAAAATTTCGTATTCTTCTTTTATTCCTCCGAATGGTGGCCCTTGTTTTTCAAAAACCCTGTTGAATAGTAATCCTGCAATTCTACCTTCAGGTTTTAATAGCTGAAACATTTTCAGTACATAATTTTCACGCAATTCCGGATTCAAAGCGCAGAAAAAAGTCTGTTCTATAATGAGATCATATTGTTCCTCATGTTTAAAAAAATCCTGACAAAAAAGTTGTTGCTCTGGAAAATCAGGATTTCTTTCTTTAAAATTCTGAATAGCCGAGTTAGCCCAATCCAATAAATGAACCTGTGAAAATCCATTCTTAAATAGATACTCTGCTTCGTAAGCATTACCTGCACCAGGAATCAGGATTTTTAGTTCTTTATTCTCAAGAGAATCAAAAAAATTCCTTAAAGGACTAGATACAGAACCAATATCCCAGCCGATTTCTTCGTTCTCGTAACGATTTTGCCAATATCTTGAGCTTAATTCATTCATTTCTGCACAATTTTTGATTACATTTATTGGATTAATTTTTGTAGCACAATTTACAATATTAATACTTTAAGGTTTTAATGAGTCAAACGGCAAAATCGAATTTTAATTAAGAACACATTATGGCAGCTAATACAGGTAGAACTCCCTTCTTTATTGTAATCATTTTATTACTCCTGCTGATTAATGGTGCATTATTCTATTTTAATACACAAGGCGATATAATAATTGAAGAGCAAACTGAAACTATTAAAAAGTACAGCGATGATATTGCAGCCAAAAAGAAACAGCTGATCAAACAAAAGGCGAGGATAGATTCTCTTTCTCAACAAGCTGGTATCAGCGATAGTTTACGATTAACGATGGAGGCAAAAGCCGATGAGTTGAATACGGTTATTAATTCATTGAACAAGAAAAATAATTTCAATAAACGGAAACTGGATGAAGCACAAAATCAAATCAATTACTTCACTTCACTTGTCGATAATTTTGAATTACAGATTGGAAGATTGAAAAAGGCAAATGAAGATATGTCTGAACAAATACGTGTTGAACAAGAAGACAATCTACGTTTGGTGCAGGAAGTTGAAGAGAAAAAAGCCGATATTCAAACGCTTCAACAAGAGAAAGAAGAAGTGATCACCGAAAAAACACAATTGAGCGAAGCCAAAGAAATGCTGGAGGAAAAGGTTCAAATTGCCTCTATTCTTCAGTTGAGCAGAAATTATATAAAAGGTTACAAAACCAACAGAAGAGGCAAGATCGTTTATACAGAAAAAGCCAAAAAGACAGAACGTTTAGAAGCTTGTATCGAAATCATGCCTAATCCACTTGTTCAGGATGGCCCGGAAGATTTCACTATTGTTATAACAAACGCTAAAGGAAAAGTAATTCCTGAAAGTACGAATGGTAAAGGTGGTTTTACTTCTGTAAATGGGGAAAATCGCAGATATACCGATATAATGACTGCCGATTATAGCACTAAGAAGAAAGGTTGGTTCTGTGGTAATTGGGTAGAAGAATCTAAATTTTCTTCCGGGAAATATACTTTAGAAGTTTTCTACAAAGGAAATAGAGTTGGGTATAGTGAGATGGTTTTGGATTAATTCAGGAATTATTGAGCTCGTTCCGTTCAAGGCTTTCTAACATCGCAAGCGTAACCGCTGCAGTTTGGATCAACTCTTTTCTGTAGTTGAGTAAACTTTGCTCTGTCTTATCCTTATGTTTAAAGTGATATTCAAGTGCTTCTTTACTCACCTCCCCTACTTCTTCCATTAGTATAGCCATCCACTCAACAGGATTATGGTTTTGTTCACCCCATTTCTCGTCTTGACGGTTTCGTTCGTTAACGATCTCTTCAATGATACTAGCTCTTTTCATATCGTTGTTTTATTCATACAATTTAAAAAATATTTCACCGTATATATTTCAAATTGTATTAGCCAAATTTCACGCAATAACCAATCCCCGTTTATGCAGAAAGAAAGCAAGAATGAACCACACCCCCATCATTACAGACATTGCTCCGGCTACAGAGCCATCTAGTACTACCGCAAGATAATACCCAGTAATTGCCGATAAAATACCAAAGCCACAAGCCAATAATATCATAGTATTCAGCTTATTGGTCAATAAATAGGCGGTTGCCGGTGGTGCAACAAGAAAGGCAATTACCAATACTGCCCCAACCGATTCGAAAGCGATAACAGTAGTTGCAGAAACAGCGGCCATCAACATATAATGCCAGCGGGTAGTTGGTACACCAATAGAATCGGCATATTCCGGATCGAAAGTAGTAAGGTATAAACCTTTATAACCGATTACAACAAAGGCAATAACGGCTAAGAACAATACACTTAATGACCAAAGCGGAATAGGAATATGATCGAGAAAAGTACCTGTATCTGCTAATATCAATGGAATGGTTATCATTTCACCATGTAATACACAATCCTGATCGAGATGGACATTTTCGGCATAAGCAGCGATCATGATAACACCAATAGCAAAAAGGAATGTAAAAGCCAAACCTATTGCAGCATCGCCTTGTACTCCTGCTTTTTTAGTGAATAACTCTATCAGAAAAGTACAAAAAACGCCCATTAATACCGCCCCTGATAGCATGAATAAAGAAGGTTCTGCTGTTCCGGAAATCAGAAATGCAATTACGATACCCGGCAGTACAGCATGAGAAATAGCATCACCTACCATCGACATTTGTCGTAGCACCAGAAAACAGCCAAGCATAGCGCATGGAAGCGCAACCAAAATTCCTGTTAATATGATAAAAAATGCATCCAAGCTTTTTGTTTTATGATTGATAAGTGATAGTTGATAAATGATGAACAATGATTGACGAAATGATCATCTTATCAATAATCGTTCATCAACTATCAATCATATAATTTATACTCCAAGTAGTGTTTTATAGGCTTCCACATCCATTAATTCATCTAAGTCAGCAAAATCATCTGGTTTGATCTTTATCATCCATCCTTTTTCATAAGGTGATTCATTTGCCCAAGTAGCATTATCTTCATCCAACAGTTCTTCATTTACCTCTACAATTTCACCTGTAAGCGGCATAAACAATTCTGATACTGTTTTAACGGCTTCAACGGTTCCGAATTCATCACCTTTTTCTAGGGTTTCGCCCATTGTCTCTATTTCGACGTAAACGATATCACCTAATTCTTTCTGAGCAAAATCGGTAATACCTACTATTATCAGATCATCTTCTATACGTACCCATTCATGATCTTCAGTATATTTTAATTCAGGAGGAAAATTCATTGGATTCAATTAATTGATTATAAATTCCAAATTTAAACTTAGCTATTAAAAGAATGGTAGTTTTATGTGTTTTTACAGTATAAAAAAGAAAAAGCCGACAACTCATTAAGAGTAAATCGGCTTTTGGACTTGGAAAACTTTTATCATATTATACTATTCTAGTTTACCGCCATTTTTAAGGATCTCTGCTAGTTTCTTACGGAAATCTTTTAACGATTTCATTACTGCATCAACCTTATTCTTTGGCATTACTTCAAGATACTTGTCATAGTACTCATCTTTCAAATCTGCTCTTGCTCTGTCAGTTTCTGCACCTGAACCAGACTCACTTCCTTTGATTGCCCTCTTTTTTCTAAGGTACTCTTCATAAAGGGGCCAAAATTTGGTTACCTCATCTGGAGTCATACCAGATTCAGTAATCACGAAAGAACGCTTTAGAGCCTCAACACGCTCTTTTGATTGTGTTTGCTCTTTCTTAGATTTTTCAGGTGCAAGTGAACTAGGTGGCTGTGCCATTATTGAACTTGTTCCAAAAATGAAAAGAGAAGCTATTACGGTTATAAGCATTTTTATTTTCATGGTTTGTTCAATTTTTTTTAATTGTTTACAAAATATCATTTTCATAGTAGTCTTTCAATGCGTTTATATCAATATCATTTAATTCGTTTCCATCATACCACTGATAATCAGCATCGAATACTCCTGAAGCTGCAAGTACAGCATCTTCATCAAAATCTTCAGCATTATCTAAAACATAAGCACGAATTTCAGACTGATCCAACTTTTGAATTTCGCTTGACAGATCGAATGAAGCAATAGCAGATGAATTATCAGGACCAAAGAAATTAATTCCCAGAAAAAGAAGCATAACTGCTGCGGCTGCTACACCTCCCCATCTTTTAATGGTTCTGATTAAACCTCCTTTGGAAGCGTCTGGTGCATCTTCTGTTTCGTTTGCACGTTCCGGGTTCAGCTGAATAACTTTCGTATCTTCAGTTTCTTCCTGAGCAATACGTTCTTTCAGTCGAGCTTCAAAGTCTTTAAAATAACCATCTGGTAATTCAAAACCTGTGCTTTTACTGCTACTAAGTGTTTCAGAAGCTTCAGCCTGTACATTGGCAACTATTCTTTCAGTTAGTGTTTCAAAATAATTCTCAGGAACCTGAAAGTTATTTTCCTTAGTCAACTCATACATTAAAGGAGCTGCTGCTTCATCTTCTATCTTAGCCCATAAGTTGTTCTCAAATTGCTCAAAGTAATTTTGAGGCACCTTAAAAACTTCTGATGCTTTATAACGCTTATCTAAACTAAGCTCATCGGTATTCAGTCCTTCTATTGTTGTTTTTAACCTTTGTGGAAACTCAGCGAAGTAATTATCGGGTAAACCCAGACCATCTGCATCCGGTAATTGAATGCTTGGTTCCCTATCTAAATCTTGCCAAACATCGGTATTTGCTTTAAAATATTCAGCAGGTACTTTAAAGCTGTTTGTTTTAGCAATTTTAGCTAAGTTGGGAGCTAAGGCTTTTAATTCATCTAATATGTTATTGTTTTTCCACATTTTGTTATCAAGAAGGAACGAATTTCAGATATTTAAAATTCCCAAAAGTTTAATTTCCTGTTAAAAATTTTTCAATCTTCTTTACGGCATGATGATAAGATGCTTTAAGTGCACCGACAGAGGTATCCAAGACTTCAGACATCTCATCATACTTCATTTCATCATAATAACGTAAAAGGAATACTTGTTTCTGTTTTGCAGGAAGTGTTTCAATTGCTTCCTGTAAGCGAATTTGTATTTCATCACCATCGAAGTATGGATCGGAAGTAAGTGTTGCTCCCAAATCATAATCATCTGTTTCGAGTGGCGTAGAAGAAGTACGTTTTTTCTTATTCAGGAATGTCAGGCTTTCATTGGTAGCAATTCTGTACAACCAAGTATATAGCTTTGAGTTTCCCTGAAAATTAGCCAGATTACGCCAAACTTTAACAAAAGTATTTTGTAAAACGTCGTCGGCATCATCGTGGCTAACCACCATACGACGAATATGCCAGTACAAGCGTTCCTGATAGGTTTGCACTAACATAGAAAACGCTTTTTCTTTGGTCTCTGGTTTTGCAAAAGAACCTAAGATTTCCTCATCAGAATATTCCATAATTGCGTTATTGAGCTTTTGTTATTGACAAAGGTAATATTTTGCATTGCATTAACTGGATTTTCAACGATTTTACTCACCTTTAGCGTATATAAATTAAGCATTTAGTTCGCAAATAGCGAGCCAAGCCATTAAACCCACTCCTGTTTTAAATGCTTCTTCATCAATATTGAATGTAGGTGTATGTAAACCCGATGTAATACCTTCAGCTTCATTGCGAATACCCAATCGATAAAAGCATCCCGGAATTTCGTGGCTATAATAGGCAAAATCTTCAGCTCCCATCCTTAATGGTAAATCTTCTACTCTTGAATCTCCTAAAAACTCTTTTGCATAAGAACGACAACGTTCTGTAAGTGCTGGTTCATTTATGAGATGAGGATAGCCTACGTTTATTTGTACATCAACACTTCCTCCACAGGCTTCGGCAGTTGAACTAGCTATTCTTTTAATATGTTCGTGTGCTTCATATCGCCAGTCTTCTTCTAAGGTGCGGAAAGTACCATCAATTTTTACTGCGTCAGGAATGATATTATTATAACCTCCAACCGAATTTATTTTCCCAAAAGAAAGCACTGTTGGTGTTGACGGAGGTGCTAAGCGACTAACCACCTGTTGTAATGCTACAATTATGTGTGAAGTCATCAGAATTGGATCAATAAAGTTTCGTGGCGCGGCTGCATGTCCTCCTTTGCCATGAACGGTCATAAATATTTCATCGGCACTTGCCATATATTTTCCGGAAGCAAAGCCCACATTTCCAACATCCATTGGTGGATGTACGTGCTGCCCGATAATAATCGTTGGCTCAGGGTTTTTAAGTACTCCCTCTTTTATCATTAAAGAAGCTCCTCCCGGAAATTTTTCTTCAGCAGGTTGAAAAATACATTTTATAGTTCCTTCAAATTCCTCTTTTAATTCGTTCAGAATTTTAATAACTCCCAGAAGGTTAGCAGTATGTGCATCGTGTCCACAGGCGTGCATTATACCTTCGTTCTTAGATTTGTAAGGCAAATCATTCGCTTCGGTAATAGGCAGTGCATCTATATCGGCACGTAAGGCGATCACCTTTTTTTCTGGATTCTTTCCTTCAATTTTAACCACGATACCATGTCCTGCAAAATTGTCGATATAAGGCACACCAATCTCATCGAGTTTTTGCTGAATAAACTGAGCTGTTTTTTCTTCATAAAATGATAGCTCAGGATTTGCATGTAAATGTCTGCGTATAGCTACTACTTCTTCAAAATATTTTTCTGAAAGTATTTGTATTTTTTGTTTCATGTTAATCTAATTAATTTCTGTTTGCCTGAACTGTTTTCTGAACATAAAGGCTGTTAAAGTTAAAAGTAAAAGAGAACCCATAGCTGTCATAAAAAGTATTTCATCTTCAGGCATTCCATTGGCTTCACTTGCATCGAGTACGCCCATATAAACGGCAACAACCAAGAATCCATTATTTATAAAATGCCCCAGAATAGGGAACCATAAATTCTTACTCCAGTAAAAAAGGTACCCCAAATAAATCCCTATCACCATACGAGGAAAAAACCCATAAAATTGTAAATGAATGGCACTGAAGATAATTCCAGTTACAATAATTGCTATATGTGGATTTTTAACTACTTTATATAATGATTTTTGGAGCGCGCCCCTAAAAAGCATCTCTTCAGCTATTGCAGGTGTTACAGCCATTACAATAAGATTTATAAGAAGATCGCCAAAGTTATCCATCTTCAGAAATGCCTCTGTCATTTCGGCTAACTGATCTTCACTTTGTTTCATCCAGGTTTCCAATCCTGCTAAAAAATCGGGCAATTGCATTTCCATATTCATCTTGCCCAACCACGAAATAAAAGGGAATGAGCATAAGATTACCAGAACTGTTAACATGCCCCCCCCAAACCACTGTTTTGCTGTAGTTTTCGGAAACATACCCAAATAGCGCATTCCTTTGGGATTTTGCAGATAAGCGTACAAAAGTGCAGGGAAGACAAAAATGGAAAGTTGTGAAATTATTTGAATAAATTTCAGGCCGTTCAAGTGTTCATAAAAGGTTTCATCTACAGAATCGAAAGCGGTTAGTGGCATACCCAAAGCTAACATAGACAACATCGTTAGTAAGGATACCAAAACAACTCCACTAAGAATGCAGGCACAAAGAATTAAAAATTGTACAAAAGGATGTTTATCGGAAATATCTGACATATTGCTTATTTTCTGAATTCAGACGAAAACAAACTGATAAAGTTAGTACAGTGGAATTTAGTAATGGGAAATTATTGGAGTATTGAACCAATTATTTCGGGGATTTTGGGTTTGAGAAATGAGGTTTGAGAAATGAGGTTTGAGAAATGAGAATTTACATAATTAACCTAAGCTGCGATAATCTCAACTGTCAACAGTACAATAGTCCACTGTCCACAAAAAAACATTATAATCGTAAAGAGTAAGGTTTTGTGGTCTGTAGTCTGTTAAACAGTCGTCTATATACAAAAATGTCTTTATACATCGCAACTTGAATTAATTAGACTTTATCACGCTTTTTAACTACTTAAATTTATCAACTTTTCTACGGTAATTAAAATGCTATAATTTCAGGTATCCATATACTCAAACTTTATTAATCAAAATCGGTAGATAAAAAAACGTGATATTCTTTAATTCAGGCAAAGTATTCAACTATGGTTGATATTTTTTCTTTGCGTACAAAAAGCCAAATGCCTCACTATCTTCTTTTTCCTGATGCTTATGGTGCATCTTATGCGCTCTTATCAATCGTTTCAGATAATTACTATCTGTTTTAAACTTCAGCTTTATTCTTCTATGGATTATTACATCGTGTAAAATGAAGTAAATAATTCCATAAAGCGTAATGCCAACACCAATCCATAACGAAAAATGTTGTTTTTCGATACCATAGTATATCAATAATGCTGCTGGTATTATGTAAATGATAATAATCAAGTCATTCCATTCGAACAAACCCTTACGAGGTGTATGATGGCTTTTATGTAAAAACCATAATGGTCCGTGAAGTAAATATTTGTGTTTAAACCAGGCAAATGCCTCTGTTACTACTATGGTTATTAACACAATTCCGAGATTAAGCAACCAATTCATTTTATTTCCGTATGAAAACTTAATAAGGAATACTGAATAGGTTTTGTTCAAATCTTTTCAATGTTCTTAGATCAGCTTAACGCTTACCCTCACTTTTGGCTATTGTTTTAATAGCATTTTTACAAAATCTGAATATAATGATTCGTATATATATTTTTCTTACACTTTTCTTTTCGTGTCTGAACTTATTTGGTCAGATCGTTCACTTACCCAATAATCCCGATTATGTTTTAAATGTAAAAGATGCACCTTTTGGTGCTGCAGGTGATGGAGTTACCGATGATACACAGGCTATACAGTCTGCAATTTATGCCAGTTTAACCGGAGACAGAACAAAAATCGTTTTTATCCCCAAAGGAACTTATGTGATAAGTGCTCCTTTGCAGTTAGCTTTTCCAGATGGCAGCCCAGCACCTAGTGGTCCATGGATAAAAGGAGAAAGTGAATTCAGTACGATTTTAAGAGTGCCTGATAACGCTGTTGACTTCATGACTGGTATTAACAATGAATACAAGGGTGTGATGGAAGTACCCTGTGAAGGACCAGAGCAATTATATCAGCATAAAAACATTCAGAATTTCACAATAGACATTGGAGCTAATGACCAGGCATGCGGTATAAAAATGTGTGGACAAACGAATTTGATAAAGAGTGTAAGAATTAAAGGAAAAGATACAGGAGCCGGAATCATCTTAGGAAATGCGAACGTACCTAGCAATGCCCTTATTCTTCGTTCAGAGATCAGGAATACAGATATAGGTGTTTTTTGTTTTAATGAATTAAGTAACTATACCATTTCTGAGTTAGTAGAAAGAAATGTAAAAACGGGTTTAAAAATTGAAAGTGCAACAGTTAGTATTGATAATTTCAGTTATATAGATGGTAGCAGAACAGCTATAGAGGCACTTGATCCTTCTTCCAACTTCAGTATAGTGAATAGTACATTTACTTTTCAACCAAGTACCGAATCTGAATTATTCACTTTTTATAATTTTTATGCTAGAGATGTTCATTTATTGAATGCACCTTTAATATCAACGCCAAACCTTTACGGTCTATTTGATGGTGATACAACCCATATAGAGGAAATCTATTCTAGTCAACTATTCAAAAGCCAGGAAGGTGATTTACAAGGAATGTTAAGACTTCCTGTAAAGCTATCGCCAAGAATTCATTATGATCCGAATATGAATAATTGGGTAAATGTAGAAGATTTCGGTGCAATTTGTTCTGATGATATAGATGATGCTGTTGCTATACAAGCAGCAATTGATTTCGCGGTGGCAACCGGTAAAACTACAGTTTATTTTCCGGGATGTGGATTTTCTGAGACAGATGTTTATCTGATAGAAGATCAATTCATTACGATCAGTGGGAATGTCAATCACTTGATCGGTTTAGGTAATGCTTGCTTTAAGGGCAATGGCTTTTTATTAGATGACACTTATGCCGAAACAATTTCATTCCAACATATGTATGGTGTATTCAACAGATTAAGTATTGAAAATTCAGATATAAACAGAACAATTGTTTTAGAAGACATTGTTGGAACGGCACTCAACACCGACAATGGAGCAATTTATATGAATAACTTCAGTGGTAATATCAATATCAGTAACTCCTTTTCAGAAAATTATGGCAGAGCCATCAACACATACTTCTACGATGATGAAGATTTTGCTTTGGAGGGTGTTGTTAATATTGTAAACCAAGGCGGAAGTTTATGGTTATCGGGTGTAAGAAATGAACAACCTAACTCGGTAATGGCTACCATAGCAGGTGGTGCAAGTGAATTACTGGGTGGCATGGTTTATCTGGATAGTATTAATGTAGATCCAATTTTATTTTTTACCGATGATGCAGAAACAACTATTGCCAACTTTCAGGTAAGAGGTTTAGCAGGCAATGGTGGTACTTCTCATTTTGTAATCGATTTTGAAAATGGGGTAAATGTTGGGAATATGATCGCTTCTGATGCACAAGTAAACGATGCTATTGTTGTTTATTCTGATGCCGATGATCTGAAATGTGCTCCTGACGGAACGCCATGTGGTGATGGGAATCCATATTCAGCAAATGATATGTATATCGATTGTGAATGCAGAGGGCAAGATATTCAAATGAACATCAGAGCATTACTCGAAGGCTTTTATATGGAAAATACCAGAGAAATGAGTTCTGATATCAATCAGAAACATTTATTACCTAGTTTTCAGCCTTTCAAAGACGCTCCTTTCTTCTATAATGGTAGTGAAGCAAATTTTGACATTCCTCTTTATGTAAGTGACTGGATCTTATTAGAGTTAAGAAGTGCGATCAATCCTGAAATCGTTACTTATCGTCAGGCTGGTTTCATTACGGTTGATGGATATGTAGTTGATTTTTCAAGTAGTGCCGAAGGTTTGGTTTTCCCTGGACTTCCAAACGGTGATTACTATTTTGCACTCTACCATAAAAGCCATTTACCCGTCATTACTAAAGAACCAATTACTATCAGTCCTGATCAGATCGATTTTGTTGATCTGAGAAATGAAGCACTTTTAGATGGTTTTGAACCCATAACAGCATTAAACGGTACGAATTTTAAGGCTATGTATGCCGGTGATTTCGACCAAAATGGCTTAATAAATAACCTAGATTATAATATTTGGCAAGGAGAAAATTCATTAGTGAACTCTTATGTACCACAAGATGCCGATGGAAACGCAATCGTGAACAATCTGGACTATAATTGGTGGGTTAAAAACAGAAGTAAAGTCGGGCCAGAGTTAATTCATAAATAAACTTCTGACTAAGTACATTTTACTGAGCATTCCATTTTGCTAAATAACGATTTTAATAACTCCACAAAAAAAATTGAATATGCACGCTTTAAAACGAATATTACTTACTGTTTTTGGGGTATTTATTATAAACTCTGTTTATGGACAAACCATTCAATTACCAGACAACGATCTGTATGTATTAAATGTAAAAGAGGCGCCTTTCAATGCAAAAGGTGATGGTATTTCAGATGATACGCAAGCAATTCAGGCAGCAATATATGCAAGTCTTGAAGATGGAGGAACCAAAGTCGTTTACATCCCGAATGGAAATTATTTAATTTCTTCTTCCCTACAATTATCAATGAGCGATGGTAGCCCTGCAAGATATGGACCATGGATAAAAGGCGAGAATAAGTTTTCAGTTAAAATATTACTTCAAAATGCGAGCTCTGCTTTTTCTTCTAACGACACTACTGCCCTATTCGGAATGATGGAAGTACCTTGTGAAGGTAATTCTCAACTACATGAACATAAATCTATCGAAAATATCAGTTTTGAATTAAATGATAACCCTAATGCCTGCGCCATTAAAATGTGTGGTCAGACAAGTATGATAAAACATGTTCGCATTAATGGAAAAGGGAATGAATTAGGAATAGCGCTGGGTAATGAGCAAATTCCTAGTAATGCCTTGGTATTAAAGTCTGAAATTTCGAATTGCAAAACAGGTATTCAATGTATTAATGAGCACAGCAATTATACGCTTTCGGAAGTAAGTTGTAGAAGTATTGGTACAGGTATTCTGATAAAAGAAGCTAATGTAAGTATTGACAATTTCAATTATCTCGATGGCTTGGAGGCAGGTATTCTGGCAGATGATGGCAAGGCTACTTTTAATGTTGTCAATAGTACTTTCACTTATAATACCAACAACTCATTTTTGTTCACTTTTTCAAATTTTTATGCACGCAGTATCAATCTATTGAATCTTTCATTTCAGATACCCGATAATTTATTTGGCACTTTTAACGAAGCAGGAAATATAATTGAGGAAACTTATTCAGCCGAAGTATTCAAAAGTCAGGAAGGTGATCTTGATGGGATGTTACGTATTCCAGTAAAAACAAGTCCAGATATCGAATATGATGAGAATATCGACAATTGGGTAAATGTGGCGGACTTTGGTGCTGACTGTACCGATGATATTGATGATTCTGAAGCAATACAGAATGCTGTTGATTTTGCTGTTTCCAATAACAAAACAACCATTTACTTTCCGGGATGTGCCTTGAATGGTACGGATGTGTATATAATGGAAGATCAGTATGTAACACTATCGGGAAGTATAAGCCATGTTATTGGTTTGGGATACGCAAATTTGAAAGGAAATGGTTTCATATTGAACAAGACCTATTCAGATGAAATTAGTTTTCAGCATTTATACGGTACGTTCAACCGGTTGAGCATAGAAAACTCCGATGTAAAAAGAACTGTGCTTATAGAAGATGTAACCGGAACAGGATTAACTACGGATAATGGTTTTACCTATCTGAATAATTTCGCCGGCACTATAAGCATTACCAATCCATTTTCGGAAACGTATGGTCGTGCCATTAACACTTATTTATATGATGAAGATGTAGCCAATGAAGGAATAGTGAACATTGTTAATCAGGGTGGAACATTATGGCTTTCGGGAGTTCGAAATGAACAACCCAATTCGGTTATGGCCACTGTAGCTGGTGGAAGAAGTGAGTTGCTTGGTGGTATGATGTATATATGGCATGAGGCTGCCGATCCTATTCTTTTCTATACCGATGATGCAGAAACAACAATTGCTAATTTCAGAATGGGCGGTTTAGCGGCAAATGGTGGTGTTTCACAACTAACGGTCGATTATGAATTCGGAGAAATTGTAGGCGGAATGTTATACACCGACACTCAAATTCCCAATAATATTGTTGTTTATTCTGACGCAGATGCCATTGTTTGTCCGCCTGATGGTACCGCTTGTAATGATGGAAATATTTACACTTCAAATGATCTTTATTTAGACTGTACTTGTCAGGGCAATGTAGTTCAGCTAAGAATGCGTGCATTACTCGAGGGCTTATTCGATGCAAGTACCGGAACAATGACTACTATTTCCAATCAACAGCAAATTATTCCAAATACACAACCATTCAATAAAGCCCCATTTTACTACGGTGGGTCAGAAGCCAATTTCAATATACCCTACTATATATCAGATTGGGTATTGGTACAATTAAGAAGTAAAAATGATCCTGAACAAATTCTATATCAGAAAGCTGCATTTATAGCATTCGATGGGAGTATTCTGGATGTTTTCAGCATAACAGATGGAATCGTATTTCCGGGATTGCCTGTTGGTGAATATTATGTTGCCTTATTCCATAAGAGTCATTTACCGATTATTACACAAAATGCTATACCTATAGGTACTGGAATGGTTAACTTATTGGATCTTTCAGATGAATCTCAGATTGGGGGTTTTGATCCACTTACAGCAGTACCTAATTACCTGAATCAGGCGATGTATGCTGGTGATTTTGATCAAAATGGTATAATCAATAATCTGGATTACAATATCTGGGAAGATGAAAATACAGCAGTGAATATTTACCTTTCACACGATGCAGATGCCAATGCCATCATTAATAACCTGGATTATAACTGGTGGGTGAAAAACAGAAGTAAAGTTGGTGCTGCTACTCTTCAAAAGTGATACGAGCACAAATATTCTGACTAAAATACTGTTTCGCAAAAGCAGGGAAATACGTAAACCCTTGATTTTATGGCAATTGGCTGAATTATTGCTGTAATTTTGCACGTTCTATATTGAATAACGATTATGTACTTTTATACAAGAATATTACTATTTATAAGCTTATTAAGCTTTAGTTATATAAACACCTTTGGACAAAACATCTACTTACCTAATGATACCTCTTGTGTTATTAATGTAAAAATGCCACCTTTCAATGCGACTGGAAATGGTTTTACTGATGACACTGAAGCGATACAAGCAGCAATCTATGCAAGTATTGGTGGTGAAAACTCAAAAGTAGTTTATTTTCCTGAAGGGACTTATTTAATTTCTGAACCTTTAAACTTAGGCTTGCCTGATGGAACTTCTACCGTTGCAGGTCCGTGGTTAAAAGGTGAAAGTCAATATAGTGCCGTATTAAAAATTGATGATGGTAATAGCGCATTTGAAAGCGGAATCAGTGATGAATATATTGGTATTTTAAATGTAAGCTGCAATAATCCTTTCATTCCATTTGCCGGTCATAAATCAATTGAAAACATCGGTTTTTACTTAGGGAATAATGCAACTGCCTGTGCTATCAATATGTGTGGGCAATCGAACTTCATTAAGAATGTAAGGATAAAAGGAGAAGGTGTTGGTGCCGGAATTTGTTTAGGAAATGAACAGTTCAGCAGTAGTGGTTTAGTAATGCAGACAACCTTAAAAAATACCGATGTTGGTATTTATTGTTCTAACGACCTTAGTAATTATACACTAACTGAAGTACTTTGTATAGGATTGAATGATGGTATAGTATTAGATGAAGCAATGGTATGTATCGATAATTTGGTAGCGCTTGAAACAAGAGGCATTGGTATTAAAGCATTGGATACACTTACCAATTTCAGTATTTTGAACAGTACATTTCAATTTACTGAAGCAGCAAAACAAAGCGGAAATATTTTTTCCTACCATAACTTCTATGCAAGAAATATCAACTTGGTAAATTCACCAACAATAACAGCAACTAGCCCGATATATGGTGTATTTGATGGAGACACTACCAAAATAGAAGAATTATACACTGCTCCTGTTTTTAAAAGTCAAAGTACAGATTATGAAGGCATGTTGGGTATTCCAATAAAGACTTCTCAGCGTACTTTGTATGATAGTAATATGGACAACTGGGTAAGTGTTGCAGATTTTGGCGCTGACCCGTCTGATAACCTTGATGATTCTGTTGCGATACAAGCTGCTATGGACTTTGCAGCTGATAATGGAAAAACAACGGTTTACTTTCCAGGGTGCGGACAGTTCAGTGGAGAATCTTATAAATTAATAAACCAATATGTTTCTATAAGAGGAACCGTTGAAACGCTTATTGGTTTGGGATATGCCTATATTGAAGGTAATGGCTTTATTGTGAATCAGAATGTTTCTCCTGCATTTACTTTCAAGCATTTGTATGGTTTGAATATAAATGCGCCTGTAACTTATGAGAATTTTGATGTGAATAAAACGGTCGTATTTGAGGATACAGGTGGTATTGTTTTAGTTTCGGGAAGCGGAACTGCTTTTGTGAATAACCATACTGGCTTTATGGGAAATGCTAATGCTTTTTCTGATGTTTACGGTAGAAGCTTAAGTAATTATTTACTCAACCCGGCCGATTATTCAGAAGGTTATATAAGTCTGGTAAATCAGGAAGGAAGGATGTGGCTATCAGGTGTAAGAGCTGAGCATCCATATAGTATTCTTGCCAGTATGAACGGTGCAAAAACAGAGATAGTTGGTGGTTTGGTGATGCCTAATTATTTACCAGATGCTCCACCTTTATTCATTACTACAGAATCAGAAATGACCATTGCTAACTTTAAAGTAAGAGGTTTGGCCGCCAATGGTGGAACACAACAATATACATACGATCTTCAACAAGGGGTTAATGTTGGAAATATGTTCCATACAGATGCTGCAATTCCAAATACTATTGTAATTTACTCTGATGCTGATGGTCCTGATTGTCCACCTGATGGTACAGCTTGTGATGATGGAAACCCCTTTACTACTAATTCAGTCTATCAGAATTGTGAATGTGTTGGACAAAAGGCGCAGTTAAGTATTAGTGCTTTATTGGAAGGTTTTTATAATACTGAGGTTGGAGAAATGACTACTGAATTAAATCAAGCACGTCTTTTACCACAAACACAACCGTTCAATACTTCCCCCTTTAACTATACAGGAACAGAAATTAGTGCTTTTATTCCTCCATTTGTTGTAGATTGGGTATTGGTAGAATTAAGAAATGTAAATGATCCTAATATCGTTATGTATCAACGTCCTGCCTTTCTTTCTTTAGATGGAAGAATAATAGATATTGAAGGTTATGCGCTCGGAACTACTTTCCCCGGCTTGCCTGGTGGTAATTATTATGTGGCGCTTTATCACAAAAGTCATTTACCCATTATAACAAAAGAACCAGTGAATTTAAATAATACTGAAACCGCCTATATCGATATGACTTCAGATCTTAATGTAGAAGGTTTTCAGCCATTAACCGATTTGGTTGGTAGTGGCTTTAAAGCACTTTTTGCAGGAGATTTTGACCAGAATGGTTTAATCAACAATCTGGATTACAACCTTTGGTTATCAGATAATTCAGCAGTTAATGAATACCTTCAGCAAGATGCCGATGGTAATGGTATAATCAACAACTTAGATTATAACTGGTGGATCAAGAACAGAAGTAAAGTTGGTGCACCTGTACTGCATAAGTAGTTAACTCAAGTTTTAAGTAGTCGGAAAAAAGTTTCTTAATAGTTCTTTTGGAAAAAAATTTGATTTAAAATTATGTCAGTTTGTTTTGCGAACCGTGGACCGTCAAAACTTTTGACAGCACATATTTCAAATTCCCTTAGTTTTCATTCAGCACATCTTTCGTTTTTTCGATCAATGTATTGATGGCAACTTTATTGGTTCCTGCCGGATGAATAGTTCCAAAAGCTCCACTATCGTTATCATAGTATTTCCCTGATGCGTCTTTGTGTTTTTCTGATATAGATAAATCGTAAAGTATATCGGTACCTTTATCGGCAGAAGACCAGATTTGTCCAAATCCTTCTCTAACCATTTTTGTGTTTAGTAATGATCCCGGATTAACGGCTATAACGTTTAAATCACTTTCATTTTCGGCTAAGTAGATACTCCACATCGTGAGCGCTAATTTACTCTGTGCATAGGCTTCATGGGTGGATACTTGTTGCTCGCCCGCAAGTACTTCCATAGAAACAGCCGATTGTGCTGCCGAACTTAAATTGATGATCCTAGAAGCTGTTCCTTTTTTCAGTAATGGTAACAATGCATGAGTTAACACAAATGGCGAAAAGTAATTAACCGCAAAACGAATATCAAAATTATCATTCGTTGTTGTTTGGCTACTTTTGTAAATACCTGCATTATTGATAAGTACATCAATTTTTTGTAATTCGTTATTCACTTGTGCTGCCATTTTTCTGACTTCATTAAGGTCTGAGAAATCAGCTATAAATCCTTTTATATTTTCATTTTTTGAAACTTTACCTATTTCAGCGATCACACTATCCAGTTTTTCAGAATTTCTTCCGTGCAGGTAAATTTCATGCCCTTCTTTTGCCAATTTCACCGCTAATAATTTTCCGATACCATCGGTACTTCCTGTTATTAAAATCGTCTTGTTCATTTTTATTTCTCTATTGTTTCGTTATGAAAATCCGGTAATACTTTAACGGCTAATTCTTCAAGTGTTTTTTCTATATTCCTGTAATTGAAGCGAAGATTTATAGCCACATGATTAACACCTATATTCTGAATACTATTAAAATACTCGATCAAGTAGTTGGCTCCAATTCGGAAGCCTAATTGAATTGACTGTGGTTTAAAGTCATCGTCTTCTTCTAATATAATGTATAAAGGTTGCATAAATGGCCTGTCAAAATCGTGGTATTTTTTTATTTCATCACGCCAATTATTAATTGTATAAACTTGCTGCATGTTCGGTCTTGGATAATACATCCACCCATCGCCATGTTCGGCATTCCATTTTATCGTTTGTCTGCTTGAACCAGTAATTAACATTGGAATTTTAATTGAACTTGGTTTGGGTAATACATCTGCTTGTCCATTTAACACTCCAAAACTATTGTTTTTTAATATTGGAAAATCATTTTGTGCCTTACGAATATAATCAAAAGCATTTCTGAATAACTCTCCTCTCTTATCAAAATCAATATTCATGGCAGGATATTCTGAAGGTCGATCACCTGAAGCCACGCCCATTATTAAGCGACCTTTCGATAATTGATCTAAGGTAGCAGCAGATTTTGCCACATGAACAGGATGATGTAAAGGGAGCGCAATACTCGCAATTCCCAAGGCAATTGAGTTTGTTTGTCCGGCAAGAAACCCCAAATAGGTGAATGGATCAAAAGTTTGTCCGGCATCGCCGAATGAAGGCACATTGAATGGTACATCTCGTACCCATATTGCTTTAAAACCCAATTCTTCGACCAAACGCACCCTTTCTAAATGATGCATCATGGCTGGAATAACACTCTGGCTATAATTTTCAATAGGTACAACAACACCTAAACTCAATTTCTGAGATTTGAAAACGCTATTATACCCACTATTTATCTGTTCAAACTCCCTCATAACAAACTACAATATATAGTAGACCTTATTACGAAAATTATTGTAAAGTCAGTTCGACAAGCTCACTGACCGCATAAATTCGGAAGCTGAGCGCAGTCGAAGCTTCTTATTAAAATGCCATAATCCGTTTTCGTAATAAACTCTAGTAAATATAAAGCGATTTAGCACACTTTCAAATTATGCTTATTTACCTCAACTTCAGAAACTTTCCTTTCTGAAATTCACCACTGTCGAAAAATAATTCGTACACATAAATCTGATTAGGATATAAGTTGTTTATAGCTATTTGTTGATTAGTAGTTGTTACCTGCTGCTCTTTTACAAGCCTACCCTTCATATCTGTAATTCGTAGTATGTACGGATAGTTAGATGCTTCTATATTAAGGATATCTTTTGCTGGATTGGGATAAACTAATACTTCATGCTCAACTCCTGTTTCGGAAGTGGTTTCTATATCATTTACTTTTACAAATATACTTGCTGAAGCTAGTTCATTTTCGCTGTCTGTTACTTCGTAATTCAGTTCAAAAACGCCCAATTCTGATCCAGAAAATTCGGGACACCAAATATCGGTATCATTCAGAAATTCTGTAGCTCCTGACCATTGGTGGGTGTAGGTATTGCTTCCCCCATAAGGTATAGGATTTAAAGTGATACTTTCATATAAATCGATCTCTAAGGTATCTTGCTCAAAGAAAGCATTCAATGGTAAATATTCGTTACCAAGACTATCGACTTTCAGCAGCCATATTTCTTCATTTTCAGGTTCAAAGCCTCGTGTCCAGCCACCCAATAAAAGACCTCCATCGGGAGTTGGCTCAACGTCTCTTATATATTCTTCCGGTTGATCTGCCAAGCATTTATAACGTTTCTCCCAAAGCATATTAAAGGCACTGTCTAATTTCATTACATAAGCAAAGCTAATACCTTCTTCTGTCCATAAGTATCCACCGGATAAAAAGGTGCCGTCGGGTTGTTCAATAGTACAAAGGTTATAGCTTCTATCAATATCGTCTCCTGCTGCTGCATAAATTTCTTGGTGAATTGTTTCTCCTGTTGTTTTATCCAATTTTAAAATCGCTCTTTGGGGGCTCAAACCATAATAGTATAAGGTACTTAGTAAAATATTTCCATCTTGTGTTTCACAGGTATATTTATGTCTGTAACTATTATTGAATTCCTTAGACCATATTATTTCAAAATCTTCATTCAAATAATATATTTTATAACCTTCAAATCCAACAACACTACTATGTATCGATGTACCTATCAAGATCTCACCTGTAGATAATATATCTATTTCTTCACCTTCTGTTCTGTAAATGGTGTCTCTTATACTAAATTCATTTATGGTAAGTCCCTCAAGGTCAGTTTTAATTAAAATATTATCAAAACTACCAACTTGATTTAAATCCATACCAAGACCTAAGATTAATAATTCATCTGCATCATTAACCTCTAAATATCCGAGGCTTATATATTCAAAGTCGCTTTGTGGCTCAAAACTACTTAATAACTCTCCATCATTACTAAATATATGTACATACATTTTTGTTCTCCAAGATGAAACTTCAGGAAAGAATGAGTCTGATTGTAGAGTTTCCAAAAAAACCAATAAAGAATCTGAAGTCATTGCAACTTGTTTATGATAATGTTTAACACCATCATGCCCTAAAAGTGCCACCTTAGTCTGCCAATGTAAATGACCATATTTATCGAAATAAGCAATTCCGGTACTATCGCCATCATAATAAAAAGAAGCAATATAATCTCCATTGTCAAGAACTTCGATATCCTGAACACCTTCAGTTATTCCAGATTCTCCAAAATTGAAAGGAAAATTATACACAGTCTGCCCATATAGAGCAGACTGTGTTAATATTAAAAAGCATATTACTTTTAATATATTTTTCATTCTTTAATGATTTTGTGTGAGTGAATGGTGTAACCTTTTGCATCTTTTAAAAGAACGAAATACATTCCGGATATTAGTTCTGAAAGATCAATTGGTGTTCCTGATATAAAGATATACTTTCTAATGACTCTTCCATTCAAATCGATAATATTTATTTCACTAATAGCTTCATTAGCTGTATCAATATATAATTCATTTAAAACTGGATTGGGGTATATTTCAATATCAGACTTTAATAACTCAGTGTCATTTTCTCCCCTCTTATTTACTGGATCAATATATTCTGCTGCATTTAAAATAGGAGCAAAGTAGGGCTTAGTCTCTATTGTTGCCAATATCGTTTTAGCTTCTTGACCTATCGCATCTTTTCCGAAAGCTAACCTTTTCAATACTTTGAGTTCTTGCTGATCCAAGTCTTTCCATTCCTGCGCCTTCAATCCGCGCTGAATTTTTACTTCATTGATCGCTCGTTTTCTGCATAGGTAATTCCATTGTTCTTCTGAGTATGAATTTTCCGATAGATCATCCATCAAATTCCTTGATGCTTCATACGCTCCAATTTTCAAATAAAGATCGGCTAACTGTAAATCAAGTTTAAAAGTATTACTATTCCCCTCCAACAAATCGATAAATTCTTCTATGGCAGTCTTTCCCTTATTAAAACTCCCAACAGTACCCATATTAAGACAATTTGAAGCTATATAATTCATTAATAGAATTTGTTCATGTTCAAGTTCTTCTAATTCCATTTTCCACTGTACTAATTCTGTCGGTTCTTCACATGGAGGTGTAATAGTTGTCGGTCTTACAGGTCTTATTCCATCAATCATCGATCCTCCAACAAATTTGTCTCTTTTAAGGCTTGTTTGGGGTTGTAAATTCCAAGGCGTTGCTATAGTCGGCTCATTTACTTGTGTACATTCATTTTCCTGAATCAATGATGATAAGTTAGCTATCTGAGTAGTAATAAATGTCAAATCATTTTGTTTAGCTTCACATACTTCTGATGTTGGAGCTTCCAAACCTGAATAACTTTGTGTACAAAAACTATCGTCATCATATTCGTAGGGCGATTGACATATATCGTTATAGTAATTATCAATATTATTACTTATTGGTGCAAAAATTGTATTTGAATAATCTTCATCAATAATATATTCATCGGTAAAAGCGCCTGTATTAGAGAAGATGTGTTTATTCAAACTTGCATTAGTATTGAAATCCATCCATCTATTGAAGAATAATTCGACATCACAATAATTTTCTAATTTATAAGCATAATTACCCGCATCTTCATTTACATGCCTTAAAACAGTCCATGCAGAAAAATCATGCGATACTTCCCCATTACTAGCAAATTCGTTTTCTCTGACTTTTATAGCTGAAGTTCCATTTTGGTGTTGATACCCAATATCTGTACGATCAAATATATTACAAGCGATCAGGTCATAACTTGTATTACCATCTGCATCTGAGAAGAAATTCTGCGTACCATTATAACCTCCACGCGGGTCGGCAATTAAGCCATAACTTGTTCCTGAAGCGTTTGCTACTGCTCCTGCAAATACATTCTCTGATATTCTGCCAAAATCGAATTTAGACATATACAATCCGAAAGTAATTGGGGAGACTTCAGATGAAATATCTGAAAAAACAGGATCGCTTAGATATTGAGCCTGTGTTGGACTCGTATGCAATAAATCCGGTATTTCTAAAAATTGATTTCTTTCTATTACATCTCCATAATAGCTACCCGTTATGTAAATTCCTTTTTCAACATTATTCAGGAAATTATCAGCGATATAATTAGGTGCTTCACTTATATTCAATATTTGTGCTGTTGCATTATCTGTATAAGGTCGGCTTATGAAAACGCCATTCACTAAGCTTTCAAAATTCGATCTTTCTAATTGTATTTTAGTATCAACAGCATAAATTCCATTACTTTTTGTGGTTAAGTTTGGAGCATTTTCCATGGTAATATCTTCAATCTTCAATTCATTTGCATTGCTGATCTTAATTCCATAATCTTCACCTCCTCGATAAAAGTCTGCATATCGAATGGAAGAATATCCGTTGCCGTTACTTCCAAGTCCACAACAGCTAGTATAGTCAATATGAATATCTACTAAATTTTTGTTGAATGCTGAACGTCGTTGGTTATCGGCTAGTGAATTATCTTCGATAGCATTTCCAATAATAACGATACCATCTTTTTCTCCTATGCCTGCATCAATAGCAATAACTGCTTTTTCGATCAAGGCTTCATTATATACATCTATAAGCCCAAGATTCGTTGCTACTGTTTCATGATTTCCATTTGCGTTTATACCCAATACACCTTTTGGAATTCCATTTATTATGATTTCCTGATTATTGGCGTAATCATCATATATTCCAAATTCGCTATGATTACTGTTACCTCTGACTTCTATTCCTTGCCATAAATTTTCACATGCTGTTAAAGTCGCATTATTCCTTATGGTTAAATAGGCATTTTCATGAACGATTATTTTTGAATTGGGTGTAAATTGTAGGGTAATTCCATCTACTATCAGTCTTCCATAAACATTAATGATTCCATCAACTTCTACTACTCCCGTATTATTGACATCAAAGCTAGTGAGCGAATTGGCACCCCAACTTACTTGTTCTCCAATAAGTATATCTGTTGTTGTATTACAATCAGCACATATATCAAATCCTGCATTTACATTTATTGGTTCAGAATCAACTGAACAACCAAAAGCGCCAAACACTTTAGCGTAATAAACTCCATTGGCATTCACCTCAAAGTTTTCTGCTTCTGTTATTAAATTGTCGTTTTCATCGTACCATTCTATATAGTAATTATCGCCATAAGCCGCTAAATTGGCAATACTCAAAACAGAACTTTGAATGCCACAACTTGTACTTTCTCCAATTATACTTTCTATGATCGGAATTTCATCTACACTGTTAAAAATGACTTCAAAAGCACCCTCAAATTCACAGTCTCCCATGGTTACTGTAAACTCATAATTTCCTGCTGCATTTGCCGAAAAATTATCTATCAAAAAGAAATTATCATTGTTTGTATCTACTGTTGGTGTTGATATACCTGAAGGTAATTGTGTCCAGTGAATATTATCGATACTTGCTCCATTTGTATTGAAATGTATGTATAAAGTTTCATCATTCACACAATGGTTAATAGTAGGATTATAAGTCATATTTGCTTTTGTAATCTGAAGGTTCAAAACCGCAGGAGCAAGATTACATTCACCTTCGACTGTCATTTCATAATATCCACTTTCTTCGAGGTTTACAGGAAAATTACTGAAAGGAATACTTGCATAGAAAGTCCCATCTTTATAAATACTGATCGTATTGGTGTTATTTCCAGAAAGATTCACTAATTGTGATGGGTAGTTGTATTGATTCGTTGAAGGATTGAATTCATTATAATACACCTGAGGATTCAACTCATAAGTGTTACAATTATTGATATTCTGCTGAAAATCATTTTCAATAAAAATAAAATATAATTCATCACTTTGATGGGGATTAATACTTACTGTTTTCTGAATAGTATAACACTCGTACTCTATTGTTACCAAACATTCGTAATTAGTAAGGCTTTCTATTTCACTACCTGTTATTTGTGCATAATTTCCCGATTCGCCTATACACTCCCAAATTACAGCATTTGGTTGAGGAATAGATTCGCTATGATCCAAACCTATGGTAAATTCACTATTCAAATAATCATCGCTATCAAGCACACAAATATTACTTGAATAAAATTGAAAATCATTTTCTGTAACTTGCTCGTAAACATTTAAGGTTATTGATTCAGTTAACAATGTTCCATTATTAAAAAACTCGGCTTTCAATTCTGTTTGAGCATCAATATTTATGGTAATACATGGTTGATTATTCAGAGAAGCTAAATGAATATTATTTTCATACCATTTGATCGTACTATTTGCATCTATATTCACAGCATCAGCAACACAAATTTCGATATCACTATCAGCACAAACATAGGCATTATTACTCAATCCCTGAATTTCAAATAGTAATGGATAAATATTAATGGTTTCGGTAAACATACAGCCTTCAGCAGTAATTGCTGTCAGAACAATATGGCTATCAGCGTCAGAAACGGCATGAGTAAAATTTTCGTTATGATAAGCTGTAACGATGCTGTTATTTTCATTATAAACCTCCCACAACCATGAACTGATCATAGTATTCGGATTAGTGAAATTTGGTGCGACATCAATATTGGATATAGACTGTCCAACCGGCTTGGTGATTTCAGTATTCAACTGAATATCTTCGTATTCAAAGCTTAATACATGTTCATACTCGCATACATTGGCACCACTTTCATCTTGAACATAAACGATCAATTTTATCGTTATACCTGAATTGGGGGCAGTTGTTTGTAATATTGCACTGATCTCGTCGTTCGTTAAGCTTAAATCTTTATTACATACTGAATTGGGTGAACAAAGTGAATACCAGTTGCCATTTTCCAGATATTGCCAGTCAAATGCATCTATATTTCCCGATACATTTACTGTTAAATCATCGTTTGAGCATAGTGTCGTTTGGCTTGGTGTAATTATAACTTCAGGTTCAGGTATTACATTCACTAATACTTGATTACAACCACTTACATTAATATTCGGATCGGTTGAATTAAATTCATAAATAGTAGTTTGAAGCGGAGCAACAGTTGGTGCAACTGAGTTTACATCATCAATATTCACAAAAGGACTCCATTGAATATTTTGTAAGGTATTGGGTTCTACACCTAAGGTTATGGCGTCTCCCTGGCAGATGGTGGTTTCGGTGAAACTTGGATTAAAAATATCAGGCTCTTCCTCTGAAACACTAGCTCCTGAAACAATCAAAGAATAATCCTGCTGTCCATTTCCAATAGTAAAAACTTGACCATTATCAGCATAATCGAAGTTCAATAGTTCATCTTTATGCCAAATTTCCAAAATGTATTTACCAGCTTCTACTTCTTCAGGAAATAAATATACTTGCTCTATATTATCCAAGTCATTAGTAATATCAGGATCTCTACTGGCAATATGAAAATCTAAACCACTATCCATATTAGGATTGAGTTTCCAAACTCCATATTCACTACCTTCTTCACCAAGACAGTCCGCTTTTATAAGTTTAATATCCAGGTCGTTCACCAGAGCATTTTCACTTGTTGGAAAAGCACCTGAAGGATCAGCGGTTATATCAGAACCGGGAACATCATTCCATACAATCGTTATCTTGAGTTCTTCTTGGCTTGCAAATTCATCTATTGATAAATAATAAGTATGTTTTTCCTCATTCTGTAAAGTGTTTTCAAATATTATTTGTTCGGTATCATTTTCAGCTATTAAATGTGCTGCTTTAGATACATCAATTGTTCCCCAACCGCACCTATAATTAGGACCATAAGGTATATCACTTTCAAAAATTTCATCATATTCGCAAAAACTTGCTGTATGAATAATAATTCCTTTCATAGTTGATGAAAGTGGTGTCGAAGAATTGTATGTTCTATTGCTATAATTATTCCATTGTTCATGTAATAAAGCCGCCGTGCCAGCAGCTGTTGGCGAACACCAAGAGGTTGTTGCATTATGTGAGCCGTTCGTGCTAAATCCAAGTACATCAGGTTTTATCCTTCCATCAATAGTAGGTCCTGCTGATTGATGACCGACATTTACTGGAAGAATGGCTTCATCATTCGCTGTTTGAGCACCTACAGACAAACTATTTTTATATGAGCCTGCTCCACAAATATTATAGTATCTTTTATAATCTATATTATTGAACGAATTATTAATGTATTCACATCCACCCGGAACACCTTGTTTATTCCCTGCTGCTGTACATAGTAAATGGTATTTTTCTTCATGTAGTATCCTATCTCTGTATTCATCATAATTGTTACAACCAAATTGCATCGCCATATTTGCAATTAGCAAACCATTTGAAGCTTCACATTCCCATTTATCAGTATAGTTATTGTAAAACTTGACCTTAGCCAATGGTGCAATACCTCTTTTATATTCTACATATTCGAACTGCCCGTTTACTAGTTTGTAATCTTGTCCGAATCCGGCAGCATTATTACCAACTGTACCATAATGGAAATCAAAGCCACTTCCCCAAGATGTTCCTACATTATATGAAAGGGTATTTTCCTCACAGTAAATATATCCATCTTCCTGAATAACTTTACAATCAACCATATTACTTTGGTCATCATCACAATAATTCTGAAAAGGTAATCCACAACCAGATTCATCATCTTCGACTATTCTATAATTTCCTTCACAATCCATAAATCCAGCAGCTTCATCACCAGTTTTATAGAATCCTCCATCGTACATTAATCCTCTGTAATGAAAATCTCGATTATTTGAACAATCTATACAAAAATTTGAAAAATCAAATCCACTTGTGTTTTCAAAAATCCCGATGGTAATATCTTTTCCTGTTAAATTAAAATTTGAATTAGCTCCCGGATATACATCACAAGCCTGCATAAGACGATGAATATTGTTTTCTTCACAAATATTATCGTACCCCAGACACTCATAATAATCGGTATCCTGTGCATAAATGAGTTTCGTTAAAAAAAGGAAATAAAACAATGGTAGAAAAAGTGGCTTTTTCATAATATAAAAATTTTGGTTAATGAAAAACCAACTTTTATGTTACAAAGCAAGCATGGTGAATACTGAAGCACTTGGTGTAAAATGGTGGTGCAACAAAAACATTTAAGTAGTCGGAAAAAAGTTTCTTAATAGTTCTTTTGGATATTTTTTTGATTTACTGCGTCAAAAAAGACTCAAATATTTTAATATTCTTCGTGTTTTTTCCTTGTCTATCAAAAAAATCTCTCAACTAAACATTATAAAGAAATTTCTACACACCTACTTAATTCATGGTGATGCGTGTGTACATAATAGTTAGTGAGGCTGCTAAGTTATGCTTATTTTTCTAATTTCAAAATATAATCAGAAAATTTCTTAGTGTGGGGAGATAATAATTTTCTATAAATCATGTATAAATAAAATAAAGTACGAGACTTGATAGATTTACAAAAAATAAACGAATTATACCACTTCGATCAACACATTGATTTTGAAGATATACAAATAATTTTACAGCTTGCTCAAAGAGAGCACTTTGAAAAAGGTACTTATTTACTCGAAATAGATTCGATGCAGAAAAAGGCCTTTTTTATCGAAAAGGGCTTATTAAGAGCCTTCACTATCGATCATAAAGGCGATGAAGTTACCACACTTTTAAGGTGGGAAAATCAATTTATGGTTGATACAAAAACCATTTTGTTCGACATGCCTTCCAGTATTTACATTGAAGCACTTGAAAACACCATTACCTATTCGATGGATATAAGAGAAGTGCAACAATTAGTTTCAAATGATCTAAAATTACAACACGTTCGCAACCTTGTTTTACGAGCTGAATTAATTAAGGCCTACCAAAGAATTGATTCCTTTATTTTAAATTCTGCTGAAGAAAGGTATTTGGCGTTTATAGATAGGAACCGTGAAGTATTGCACCGAATACCTGATAAATATATCGCAAATGTATTGGGTATAACGGCAGTTTCATTGAGCAGAATAAGGAAGCGGATGGCAAACAGAAGCGAATAGTTTTAATACCTGACACCACCCACCTTGAAGAACTTTAAAGTCTTTCAAGGTGGGTGGTGTCAGATAAAAAATTTATTTCCATTCAAAAGAATCGCTCAATCCTTCTAGTGAACTGGTTCCGACCATTACATCGAAATCACCAGGCTCTACTACAAAATCTCCGCGATTATTATAAAAACCCAATTCTTTTTCGGTTAGTGTGAAATTAACCGTCTTGTTCTCTCCTTTTTTAAGGAATATTTTCTCGAAGCCTTTTAATTCTTTTACGGGCCTTGAAACACTTGCTACTTTGTCTCTGATATAGAGTTGAACTACTTCAGAACCATCATAATTACCTGTATTTTTCACATTGACGGAAACCTGAATATTATTACCATTGTTCACAACTTTCATATTATCATAGGCAAAATCAGTATAACTCAAGCCGTAACCAAAAGGATACAAAGGAGCATTGGTTTCATCGGTATAGTGTGACCAGAAAACAAGATCGATCGGGCCAGGGCGACCAGTGTTCAGATAATTATAATAAATAGGCACTTGTCCTTCTGTACGAGGGAAAGTCATCGTTAATTTTCCACCCGGAATATTATCACCAAAAAGTGTTTCAGCAATTGCATTTCCGCTTTCTGTTCCCAATTGCCATGTTTCTAAGATCGCAGGAATATTTTCAGCTTCCCAATCGATCGTTAACGGACGACCATTCATTAAAACCAAAATTATATTCTTATTTACTTTATAAACTTCCTTCAGCATTTTTTTCTGCAAACCTGGTAAGTCTAAATTCGCACGGCTTCTACCTTCTCCACTTTGATAACCATGTTCTCCTAAAACCATTATTACTACTTCAGATTTTTTTGCTAGAGCCACTGCTGCATCGATCCCACTTTTATCTGTATTATTTACTTCCACTTCATGAAGAAAATCTTCGGCTTTCAGAAATATATCCACGCCTTTTTCATAGCTGTAATTATCTGTATATTTTTTAAATCCTTCCAAAAATGAAACAGCGGTATTATTATCTGTTCCTAAACGCCAGTTCCCTAAAGGACTGTTATCTTCATCGGCTAATGCACCAATGATTGCAATGTTCTTTTGCTTTTTATCCAATGGTAATAAATTTCCTTCATTCTTTAATAAAACAATAGATTTCTTTGCCATATCAAGCGCAGCTTTCTTATGATCCGGGTGGTATAATAATTCCTTTTCTTTTTTGGTATCACAATACTTATAAGGATCATCGAACAATCCTAATTCAAACTTCACTTTTAAGATACGTGCTGCTGCATCATCGATCAATGCTTCTGCAACAGTACCTTCTTCAACTGCTTCTTTCAAATGACCAACATAGGCATAAGATTCCATATCCATATCGCAACCTGCATTTGCTGCAATAATTCCTGCATCTTTCAGGTCTTTTGCAAAACCATGTGCCTGCATTTCAGATATTGAACCCCAATCAGAAACCACAAAGCCATCGAAATTCCATTTACCTTTTAATATATCTCTTTGAAGAAAATCATCGCCGGTTGCCGGAATACCATTCAGGGTATTGAAAGCATTCATAAAGGTACGGACATTCGCATCGATACAAGCCTGAAAAGGAGGAAGTAACACGTTGTACAGAGTAGAAGTACCCACATCAACAGCATTATAATCTTTTCCTGATTCAGCGAAGCCATAACCTACAAAATGCTTTGCACAAGCTGCCAGTGTATTATCATCACTAAGGTCTTTTCCCTGAAAACCTTTCACTCTTGCCTTTGCTACTTCACTTGCCAAATAAGGGTCTTCTCCTGCTCCTTCCATTACCCTTCCCCATCGGGCATCACGAGAAATATCGACCATAGGAGCAAAGGTCCAATTCAAGCCTTCGGCACTTGCCTCGATAGCGGCAATACGAGCTGCATTTTCCATTGCATCCAAATCCCAGCTAGCAGATTCTGCCAATGGTATCGGAAAAACTGTTTTATGACCATGAATAACATCGAAACCGAATATCAATGGAATACCCAAACGTGATTCATTAACTACCATTTCCTGTAACTGACGAACATTTTTGACTCCTCTTACATTTAAAACAGAGCCAACTTTACCACTTTTAAGTGCATCATACTTCCATTTTGCTCCATCTCCATCTTTGGGTGCAGGACCAGTAAAATCCCAGAAGCCATTAAGTTGAACCATTTGCCCGATCTTCTCTTCCAAGGTCATCTTCTTCAACAACTTCTGAACTTTAGTATCTATATCTTTCTGAGCAGATACATTCAGGCATATAAAACTTAATGAGAGTAGTATAAATTTTAAGCAATTATTTTTAAACATGAGAAGTGGGTTTGTGTATTAATAAGAATTATTTATAAAAAATTCCCAGCACCCTGTCAAGGCTAAAAGTCCCTGACAGGGTGCTGGGAAATAAAGTTTTAAATTACTGGAAAACACGGACATAATCGACTACCATACGCTGAGGAAAAACAGTTGCCGATGAAGGGGCTCCCGGCCAGTTTCCACCAACAGCAACATTCATTATAAAAAAGAAAGGTTCGCGCAACTCATCGAATTGGCTTTCACTAGTATTGATGATGTGATACTGATTATTATCGAGTAGCCATCTTATACTATTTTCATCCCATTCTATAGAAAACACATGAAATTCCTCCGTAAAATCACCACTTGATAAAACAGTACTTCCTTCGTAAGATGCATGTTGTCCATTACTTTGCCAGTGTACGGTTCCATAAACTTTATTAGGTTGATGCCCCAATAACTCCATGATATCGATTTCACCACAAGCGGGCCATCCAACTGAAGAAAACTGGCTTCCCAGCATCCACAGAGCAGGCCAGATTCCTTGTCCTTCTGGTAATGCGGCACGTATATCTACTCTTCCGTATTTGAAATCAAAGGTATTCGCTGACTTCATTCTGGAAGAAGTATAATTTCTGCCACCTACAAACTCTTCACGTGCTTCGATAACCAATTTACCATCTATGGTATAAGCATTATTTTGGGTGTAGTACTGCCATTCGTTATTTCCCCATCCATTATTACCGGTTCCGGTTTCAAAAGTCCAGGTATCGGCAAGCACCTGATCGTCGTCGAATTCGTAAGACCAGATCAGCTCACGGTCGGGATATGATTCTGGCGACATATATCCTGTTGCAGGAATAAATCCACCTTCCGAATCATCATTACGAATTACAATTTCTGTTGAACTTTGTCCAATAATTACATTGGTTGCTGAAGTAATTTCCACAAAGAATGATTCATTAGCTTCTGCTTCTTCATCACCATATATCTGAACAGGTATCTGAACGGTTGCTGTTCCGGCAGCGAATGTTACCGGCAGATCGTCTAATGCTTCATAATCTTCTCCTGCCTTTGCACCTCCATCGCGTGTTCTAAGTGTTATACTTACAGGCAGATCACTTTCTTCAGATAGCCTTATATTCAAAAAAAGTGGTGCAGTTGTATTTCCTTCATCTACCGACATAGCTTCTACACTTACAACGGGTGTTCCATTACTTCCTGAATCATCTTTACAGGCGCTTATGCACCAACAAAAACATAGAAGAAAAATGATCTTTTTCATAATAAACTGTTTTGCAAAAATCAAATAAGAGCTTGTTTGAATTTCTATTAAGTAGTCGGAAAAAAGTTTATTAATAGTTCTTTTGGATATTTTTTTGATTTACTTCGTCAAAAAAGCCTCAAATATTTTAATATTCTTCGTATTTTCTACTTGTCTATCAAAAAAATATCTCAAGAAAACATTATAAAGAAATTTCTACACGCCTACTTGAAAAGATATATTTTAAAAAAATGGACGATACTCAATGAAAAATCATTAAATGTCGTCCATTATAAAACTAATTTACAAGCTTGTTTATTCTACAGATTCTAATTCCATAGTCCACCAAGCGGTACCATCACCTGCAATATCAACTGCTATGGTCATTTTTGAAATACCTGGTGCAGAAGCAAAATCAATTACCTGATAGGTTATTTCTGAAGGAATATTCACATCGGCACAGCTTACTTCTCCACCGTTGAAACCTTTATTAAAACCAAGGAATGCTCCCTGACCACTTACTGTGATCGTAGCACCAATACCTTCACCTGCCACAGAATAAGCATGGTTTCCTGAAGCGTAAGCTTCAAAACCAGCAGATAAATCGCCTTCATCGATACAAGCAACTGGTCCACAAACAAAGTCATCAGCAAAAACATCTCCTTTAGAATCATAGTTAAAATCTCCATTATCGAAGAAAATAAATTCATCGTCCATTTGACATCCTCGATCTGCGAAAATATCAAACTCAGCACCTGCTGTCCACCAGCTTCCATCTCCGGCGCCTGGACCAACATAGTAAGGTGTACTTCCTGAAAGTGTCCACGCTTTACCATCTGCTGAACTTATTGCCGACGCAGAAAACTCTTCTGAACCAATAATGATCGTTTGAGTAGCTGTAGCTGTAAGACCGTTATCGTCGGTAACCGTAAGTGTTACGGTATATTCTCCTTCTGCTGCATAAGTGTGTACAGGACTTTCATCTGTTGAAGTTGCTCCATCACCAAAATCCCAGAAGTAAGATGTTGCATTACCTGAGAAATTATTGAAAGTGTATGTTAAGCCATCGGCACTATAATTAAAGCCAGCTGTTGGCAATGATGTTGGAATTTCAGGTAAATTAGATTCATCATCATAGCTAACAAGGAAGAATGTCCAGGCACCACTACCATCCAATAATTCAATTGCAATATGTAATGAATCAGCAACTTCCCCTTCTACCAGGTTCAATATTCTGTAAGCTTTTGATTGTTCAGGAATACCACTATCTCCTAATTCTGTTTTATTGGCTAAACCAATATAAGCTCCAAGTCCATTCAATACTAAGCTATTCGTTGTTGATTCGTATTCGTAAGTGTAATCACCACCATTACCGAAAGCTTCAACAGAACTTCCATTAGAAGCAGTTAAAGTTTCTGTTGATTCGTCAAAACAGCCACCCGGATTATCGGCTAACCAGCCTCCAAATTCTTGTTCATCGATATATAGTGTATTGTTAGAGTCGAATTCAAAAGTACCGTCTGCGTGGAAAGTGTATTTATCATCTAATACACAAGGACGATCGCCCAATGGAGCAATACCACCAAGATTCCACCATTGTACATCACCTGCTACCGGTCCGATTCCCAGAGCAACACCTTCACGTTGTAGATACCATGTTTTACTGCTTGTTCCAGATAAAAGTTGTATTTGTCCTTCTGCAGAAACTAAAGTTATTGATTGTGTTTGTGTTGAAGATTCTCCGTTTCCGGTAACTGTTAAACTTACTTCATAAGTTCCAGCTTCAGCATAAGTATGCGTTGTAGAAATTTCTGAAGAGGTGTTACCGTCACCAAAATTCCAGACATGTGTTTCAGCATTATTAGAATAGTTCAGAAAATTAACTTCCAAACTATTATCACTAGACACATTGTATTGGAAACTTGCAACTGGAGAGGTACTTTCTCCACCTCCATCATCGTCTTTCTTACAACCAGAATTCAACACTATGCCCAATAAGGCAACTAGTATTAATGTCCATCTTGTATGGAACATTAGTTGTGTTAGATTTTTCATTTTTTGTTAGTTTAATGTTTAACTTAAAAGATTTTTATTAATTACTTTCTATTTGGGTTTTGGTTTTACTATAGACGTTATATATAACGTCTCCACCTCGACAAGTATCAGCCTCCACAAGTCAGTATCAACAAGTGTCAGTCTACACAAATATCAGTCTTCAAATCTATAACAGTTTTTCCTCTCATTTAGACCTGTTATTACTATTCTTTTCAGAACAAGCTTGCATCGGGATATTCAGTAAGATTAGGAGCAACTGATAATTCTTCTAAAGCAATAGGTAACCATAAATGTTTATCAGAAAAGTTGGCTGCTTTTTCATCAGAGAACAAATCAGCAGATGCACGTCCTGAACGAACAAGATCGTACCAACGATCTCCTTCCATAGCAAATTCAGCACGACGTTCATACCATATTTGCTCAAGCAGGCTCCAGTTATTATTACTCATTGATTCTTGTGTAGTAATAAAATCACCATTGTTATCGCCTGGCCCTGCCGCACGTTCTCTAACTATATCTATATACTCCATTGCCATTGCATCACTTCCACTACCTCGGTGTAAAGCTTCGGCTAACATTAATAATACATCAGCATAACGAATAATATACGTGTTACCATCTTTTGTTAAGTCCAATGTTCCTCCGTTAACATTAATAGCATCTACTTTAATAGTATCCTCACCTTCTACAATTTCTCCACCATTATATAATTTATAGTTTGCATATTTCTCCTGAAAGAAACCCGTGTAATCTAACAGATTATTTTGTGTCAAATCAATCACCACATCACATGATTTTCCTGAAGCAACAATTTCACTATTCAATTCTGCAACTGTAGTAATGGCTACATCACGGCGATAGGTATCGTCGCTTTTGAAATGGTTGTATAACTTTTCGGTAGGCAGCATGAATCCCCAACCAGCGGTATAATCAGGGTGATTATCACATAAACCTCGAATTCCGCAAAGTTGAATAATACCGTTTCCATCGATTCCTTCAAACCAAACCCAGTCACTTGGAAATAAATTGCTATGTTGTGCTTCGAATACTGATTCTGTTTCAAGATTTTTTACACCAAAACCAAACAAACTCTGAAAATCATCTTCTAATTGATAAACTCCTGAATCAACTACTTGTTGAAGTGCCTGTGCTGCCAAATCGAATTTTGCAGGATCATCGCCATCCATGTCTGCCCAGTATAAGTAAGCTTTCCCCAATAAAGCCAGTGCTGTTCCTCTACTTGCTCTTCCAGCTTCTGCCGAGCTCAGGCTTTCCGGTAGTATGGCTGCAGCTTCTTCGAGATCGGTTGTAATTGCCTCAAAAACTTCATCCATTGTATTTCTTGACAAATCACTTTCTCCCGGAGCCAACAAAGTAGTAACTACCGGAATAGGACCAAAGTGTTTAAATAATTCGAAGTGATAATAAGCTCTTAAGAATTTTGCCTCTGCTTTATATCTGTCAATCAATTCCGATTCTACTCTTGCATTTTCCAAAACCGTATTCGCTCTGAAAATACCAATATAATTTCTTCGATAAATAGGATGAACTACCGTATTGGTATTGGTATTGGTAAAATCATCGAATTCTTGCCAGCCGGGCTGATCGTTATTCGATTGATCACCACCTGCATTCGCATTATCGGAACGTATTTCTCCGTACATAACATAAGAGATCCACTGTCCGAATGCCATTGACCAACCAATAGGATCGTAAGCTGAAACAGTTGCAGCAAACACCTGTTCTTCGGTTATAAAAAAGTTACTCGATAAATATTCATTTACCGGCTCAACATCCAATATGCTCTCACTGCATCCAGTTGGCAATAAACTTAAACAAGTTAAGAAAAAAAGTTGTACCGAAATTATTTTCTTTTTCATATTGCTGAGTTTGAATAATTGTACATATAGTTTAACAATGAAATGCTATTCACTGTTTATCTTAGTAAATTCTAATTGCTTTTAGAAAGTTATGGTTAATCCTCCACCAAACGATTTATTATTCGGGTAGAAGCCTTTATCAATACCAGTATCCAGTATCCAGCCATTCGTTCCAATATCGGGATCGAAGCCTTCATAACCTGTAATGGTTAATAAGTTATTTGCAGTAAAGTAAATTCGTAGTCCCTGCATCTTAATTTTGGAAATAATAGATTT
The DNA here is from genome assembly GCA_020628375.1 of Chitinophagales bacterium. Taxonomy (GTDB): domain Bacteria; phylum Bacteroidota; class Bacteroidia; order Chitinophagales; family UBA2359; genus JAHDDA01. Next base: position 38,093 of record JAHDFD010000004.1, read on the forward strand.
AGGTAAACTATAACCCACCTGTAAATTTCTCAATCTTAGGAATGAACCATCACTAAGATAGAAGTCTGACGGACGTTGGTTATTATTTACATCATTTGAAACCAATCGCGGATATTCGTCGCTTGGATTTAGTGGTGACCAACTGTCGAGCCAGAAATCCTGATAATTGGTAAAAGTTATATCCGATCTTTCATAAGTTCTATATATCTGATGTCCTATCTGAGCAGCGAATATGGCACTTAGATCAATACCTTTAAATCCTGCATTCAGTGAAAGTCCAATAATATGTTTTGGCCAAGGAGAACCGATATCAGTAATATCATCACTATTGATTTCTCCATCGTTATTGGTATCTACAAATCGGATATCACCTGGTTGTGCATTTGGTTGTAAAGGAATACCATTACTGTTAATATGACTGAACACTTCTCCCTGAGACTGAAAGATACCATCGGTTACATAGCCTACAAAATGCCCAACAGGAAAATCTTCAGTCATACGTGTAATCGGTGTATTTCGTACCGGCCAAGACCAACCTTGTATAAAACCGCTTTCTCCGGCAACTTTTATTACTTTATTTTTGAAATGCGTATAGGTAAGGTTCGTATTCAAAGTAAAATCACCTGCTCTTAAACGATGCCCCAATGCCAATTCAATTCCCTGATTACGTATTTCTCCTAAGTTACTTGTAGGATTATTGGTTGCTCCGATATAGCCCGGAATAATTTCCTGCATAAGCAGATCTTTGGTTGTTTTACGATAAAAATCAGCTTCAAAGTTTACTTTTCCATCGAAGAACTCCATTTCTACACCTATATCGATCTGTTCGCTTTCTTCCCACTTCACATCAGGATTAGGAGGTGTTGCCAAGGCAGAACCATAATTAAGTGCCTGATCCTGTCCGAAAGGATAAGTAAATACATTTTGAATGGTTGCTGCATAGCTTAAAGCCGGAATCCTGTCATTTCCGTTACGTCCCCAACTCACTTTAACTTTCAAAAAGTCTAAGACATTGTTTTCCGGGAAGAAAGGCTCTTTACTAACGACCCATCCGGCAGAGAAAGAAGGGAAGATTCCCCAACGATTATTTTCTCCGAAATTAGAAGAACCATCACGACGTAAAGTTGCCGTGAACAAGTATTTTTTCTTAAAATCATATCTTACACGACCGAAATAAGATAATAAACGATATTTAACATCGCCTGTACCATAAGAAAGTTCTGTTGTATCTGCTCCGGCATTAACATATTGCCAGTTATCATCGAATTGTACTGCTTCTGGAATATTATTACTGGAGCCTCCGGCAGATTCCCCGGTATATCCTCGGTAAGATGTTCCTAATACAAAATCGGTGTTGTGTATATTCTTGAAAGATTTATTGTAGTTAAAATAGTTTTCTAGTTGAACAGACTGATTAATACCATAACCCTGAGAAACCCCATTTTGTACATTTATGAATGAAGGGTGAAACTCATAAGCCGGTGTAAAACTTCTGAAATTGAACCAACCTAATTCCAAACCGGCATCAGATCGGAAAGTAAGTCCTTCGATCGGACTTATTTCGAGATATACATTTCCTTTTACCTGATCGGCATGCCCATTACCATTGGCAAGGAATAAACGGCTAAGGGGATTAATGTATTCTTTTTGCACCCATCTTGACTGTTCAAAACCGTATTGTTTATCTTCATTATAAACACCTGTAATCGGATCGTAAGCAAAGGCATCTGAAATTACAGAGCCAAAAGCATTGTTTACGCCAATATTTGAATTTTCAGTTCTGTTGAAGAATATGTTCTCTCCAACTTTAATGTATTTATTGATCTCTTTTTCGGAATTAACACGCGCTGAATAACGTTTGTAATTTGATTTTTCTCCACCAATAACACCATTCTGATCCCAGTATTCAAGAGAAAGGAAAGCATTTTTCGTTGTTGCTGAGATTCTGTGGTTTTGAATAAGTGCCGGTTCAAAAATAACATCCATCCAATCTGTATTTGGAAGCCCTTCTGTTCCTGCCTGCGGAAAACCTAGTGCATCTAAAGAGGCTAACTGGTTACTATTGGCAAATTTTTCACGTGTGAGGGTGATATAATCATCAGTATCTAACATTTTAGGCAACCTCCACGGATTCGATATAGAAGTAAAACCATCGTAAGTTATGTTTCCACTTCCTTCTTTTTTTCCTTTTTTGGTTGTTACAATTACCACTCCATTAGCGGCTCTTGCTCCATAAATAGCGGTTGAGGCTGCATCTTTTAAAACATCTACCGATTCGATATCACCTGGTGCGATATTATCAAGATTGAAAACCTGTAGTCCATCTACGATATACAAAGGTGAATTATCGCCATTCGTACTTACCCCACGAATGAGTAATGTTTTCGATGCACCTGGCTGACCTGAAGATTCATTTACAACTAAACCTGTTACTTGCCCTTCGAGCGCTGTACTTACATCCTGTACTTTAAAGCCTTCAATATCTTTTGCTTCTATTTTAGAAATGGCACCCGTAGAAACTTTCTTTTCCTGACGACCATAGCCAATAACGACAAATTCTTCGAGTAATTGAGCATCGCTAGATAAACGGATATTCTGCACTCCAGCATTCTGAACAATGTGTTCTTTGGTGATATAACCAACATAAGAAATCACTAAGGTATCATTGATGGCTACATTCCTGATCTGGAATCGACCATCGATATCTGTAGCAGCACCATTATCGGTATTTTTTACAATGACAGTTGCACCAATGAGCGGTTCATCCGTTTCGTCGATAATAATTCCTTCAATGTCAATTTTCTGGGCAAAAGCAGTAAGGGAAGTAAAGAGTAGCATTAAGCCCCAATACAGTCTGAATTTACGATGCACTTTTCTATAATTTTAAACCAAATTTAAAAATAGGTGAATTTAATCAGATACAACTATAATTCAGTAAATTAATATATTTTTTGTTTAAGAAAACTGTACTCCAAGTAAATATTCTTTAACAGACGCCTTTCTCAATTCAAAAAAATGAAAATGAAACTTTATGTAAACAACTCTTATATGACAAAAAATTCCAACTCACCGAGTTTCAGGTATCCGTTGGCCCGGAGACACAACGATGGTAAACAAATGTAAGTAGTATGACTCTAAATGAGTTGTCAGAGAGAAACTACTAATAGTCTTTGGTTTTCAATTCGCGAATATTATCAGCAGGGGTTAATTTAACAAGCTTGGTCTTAGGTTCACCGACGGGCAGCGTAAAAGAGAATGTTGAGCCATACCCTTCTTCAGATTCGATGAAAGTTTCCCCTTCGTAATGATCGATTATTCTTTTGCAAGTAGCTAAACCAATACCACTGCCTTCATACTTAGAGCTCGGATTAAATCGTCTGAATAATTCAAATAGTTTTGGTATATTTTCATCAGATATTCCTATTCCATTATCGGTAATGTTTATTCTGTAATATCCTTTTTCTTCAGCAGGTTCACCAATAATTTTAATAGACGGTGTAATACCAGGTTTTTGGAACTTCAGGCTATTGCCAATAAAATTCTGGAAAAGCTGTGCTATTAATTCAGGATGCCCTTTAACTGAAGTAAGTTTATCTACTTCAATTTTGGCATTTTTTTCGAGTACAACACTTGCCAGACTATTCTTTACTTTTTCGACTATTTCATTCAGGTTTACATTTTCTGATGCTGGTAAATTTTTGTCGATTTTTGAGAATTTAAGCAGTGCATTGATCATTTTCTGAAGACGATCGGCATCGTTGTTTATAAATTGAAAATATTCCAGATCCGTTTCATCAAGTCGATCTTTGTTTTTGCGCATTAACAGATCACTGAAGCTAGAAATAGACCGCAGTGGTGCTTTAAGATCGTGTGCTGCCACCGAAGCAAAGTTTTCAAGTGAAACATTTGCTTCTTTAAGTTTCTGATTGGCATTTTCATAATCTTTATTTATTACTTTCAGTTGCTTATTCACATCTTCGAGCTGAAAGTTAGCACTCCCTAATTGTTTGTTAGAATCTTCGAGCTGAAGATTTAGTTCTGATAATTTTTTATTATTTCTACTTTTCCATCTCAGATTGCGATAGGTAAAGATAATTCCTCCCAAAAGTGATAGTGCCAATAAGCCTAAGAAACCCAGTTGTGCTGTTCTTTGCTTTCCTTTTTCTTGAAGTATATTTATAGAATGATCTTTGTTCAGCATTTCTTTTTCGTAAGTATAAAATGCCTGAAGTTTAGATATTTGCTTCAGTTTTGCAGCATTGAAAAGCGTATCCTGAATGGCTTTATTTTCTTCGTGATATTTAAGTCCTTCCTCAAAATTCCCTACACTTTTATAGGCCTGATGTAAGCACTGGCAATTATTACCAAGCAGTTCTATATGTTTGATCTCTTTAGCTATTTCATACCCTTTCTTACAGCTATCTATTGCAGCCTCATATTTATTTTCTATAGTTAATAGCTTACCAATATCAGCATAGTTCATTGCCTGAAAAGATTGTTTTGAAAGATCTAATGAGCGATCGTGGCTAGATTGGTAGCTGATTTGAGCATTATTCAAATACTTATAGTCTGTATTTATATCGCCTATTAAATTTAAGTTGCGTATAATATCATCAACAGCATTTAACTGATCACATATTTCATTACAGTTTTCTATATCTTTAATAGCTTTTGAAGGCTTTTTTTCTTCGAGATACAGTTTTGCTCTATTACTGTGTATTCTAGCTTGTTCTTTTAATAGCTTATTTTCTTTAGCGATCTTAAATCCTTTTTTAAATGTTTTATGTGCTTCTTCAAATTCTTTTACCGAAAGATTAAGAATTGCCATTCCTGTATAACTATCAACTTGTCTTTTCTTATCATCTATTTTTTCTGAACGCTTTAGTGCTTCCAAATGGTTTTCCAGGCTTTGCTGAGTAATTCCTACTATTTGAAATATTTCACCTATTCCATTTTTAGCGTCGATAAAGCACGTATCACTTTTTACCTTTTCTGCCTCATCTAGCCAATCTTCTCTGAAATCGAGTGCATCTTCATACAGATCGTAACCAAAGAAAAAATTACCTGCTTCGCTGTATGCTTGCATTTTTTTCTGAATATTTTCGGCATTAGCTATAAAGTCTTCATGAATTTTTCTGGCTTTTTCAGGTTCCTTATTTTTAATATAGGCATGTGCTAGCTTTTCTCTAAGATCTTTTAATTTCTCTTTATCTTCAGATGCTTCCGCTTCCTTTTCAGCCAGTAAATAATTTTCTACAGCTAGCGATGGAATCGCATTTTTCGATTTACTGTAAAAATCTCCTAGTTCTTCCGGCGATAGTTCTTCATTCTCTGTTTTGTTAACAAGCTGCTCATTAGTCTTTAATTCATGATTTGCTTCTTTAGCCTTTTGAATACCTGAATTATCAGACTTCTTATTTATTAAATCCGGGCTATTAGATGATGCTGATCTTTGAGGCTTTGTTTCACTTGTTTTGACTTTGTTACGCTTATTATTTTCAACAACTTTATTCCTAGCGTTATTTGCTTTTTCAGCACCTGCATTATCTGTGGAACTTTGTGAACGCAATGCTTTTAATCGAACTAAGCCTAATTCATTTCCAGTTTGTTGTGCTTTTTGAATACTCACCTCCAGAAATTCGGTAAGAAAAGGATGTTTATGCTGATACATATATTTACCTATGACAAAGGCAGTATCAGCGTTACTAGTAAATTTGAATATCTCTTTTTTCGAGGTAGATTTTATTTGTTCTACTTCAAAGGTGGTGAATTGAGCAAAGCTATTAAAGGATATGTTCAACAACACAAACAAAAGAGCGACCGTAAAGTTAAAAAATTTCATATTCGTAGAAGTTTTTGATCTTGTTCAGCAAGTATTTATAATACCCATTCATTGATATTGGAACAATTACAAAATATTACGATATATGAAATATATTGTTTCAAATAACATAGTAATTCAATCAGGTTCATCCAATTTATGAACAGCCTTATTTTTAACGCATTGCTAAGCATGTAAAGGCTAACTTTGTAGTCTGTTATAATTTTATATAAATGTTTGAAGAATCCAGAAGACAACAACAAGTAGGTAAGATAATACAACGTTTCTTAGCCGATATTTTCACCATTCGTGGAATGGAATTGGCGGGTAGTGGTGCCATGCTTACGGTGAGTTATGTAAGAATGACCAGAGATTTAAAAATAGCCCGAGCTTATATAAGTATTTTCAATGCAGAAGATAAGCAACTTGCAATGAAAAATATTGAAGGTAATATTTACTCGATCAAAAAAGATTTGGGGAATAAGATCAGAAATAAAGTGCGTAATGTTCCAGAGCTTGAAATTTATCTTGATGACACTTTAGATGAAGTGATGAAGTTAGAAGATATTTTCGCGAAGATCAAAGAGGAAAGGTCTGCAAAGCCGCCAAATGAAAACTTTTCTGAAGATGATTATAAAGCATGAACAACTAAGCGTATGTTTAGATAACCTAAGTTGCGATAAATCTCAACTGTCAACAGTATAATAGTCCACTGTCCACAAAAAAACTATTATAATCGTGAAGCGAGGTTTTGTGGTCTGTGGTTTGTTAAACAGTCGTCTATGTACAAAAAAATGTCATTATACATCGCAACTTGAATTAGATAATTAAAAATAGAATTAATCGACATAAATTGTTTTCCTATCTTTTCAAATATAAAGAACGCTTTCCCTTTTTTCTGTTGTTTCCATTGTGGCTGCTAATTTGCCACGTGAACTTAATATTTATTGGCTCTGAATCTGGATTATATGGAGCGTCGTTTTTCGCGTTATTTGGTCAATTGCGTTTTCTCTTTGAATTACCTTTCTTTTCTGTTGCGCTATTCGCTTCTATTTTATTGTTTCAGGCATGGTTGATCAATTATATATTTCAGGAAAACCAGATTACACCGAAGCAATCGTACCTTGCATCTGCTTTTTATGTGCTACTAGTTGGCTTATTGAATAACTCATGGATGTTAAGTCCGGCATTCATCGCTACAACTTTCGTTATACTCTGTTTACACAACTATTTCCAGAGCTATAATAATCGTTCATTCTCTCCTCTGTTCAATTCGGGGTTTTATATAGGTATTGCCAGTATTATTTTCCCACCATCAGCATTGCTGTTACTAGCTGTTTTTGTTGCTAATTTTTTTGTACGATTGTTCAGTATTAAAGAGTGGGTTGCTAGCTTTATAGGCTTTGTTATTCCTATTTATTTATTTGGTGTGGTCTTATATGTAAGCGACTCTTTGAATTTATGGTTGGAACAGATGCAAATATCATCTTACTTCACCTTCAAACTACCTTCATTGAGCAGTAGTACTGAGTTAATTACCATATTATTCATAGCTATCAGTTTGATTTTCTCTATCTATAAATTTCAATATTTATACCTGCGTTCATCGATAGAAGAGCGCAACAAGATCAGTATTTGTCTTTACTTTCTAACTGTTAGTTTAGAAATTGCCTTTCTGTTTGGCGCAATCTGGTCTCAAACTTTGTTATTATCACTGCCTACTATTTCCATTTTAATGGCTTATGGTGTTTACCATACCGAAAATTTACTTTTTGCTGAATGGTTGCCTTTAAGTTTACTTGCAGTCGTTTTATTTTTGCATCATTTAAGTGAATACTTTTCCTTTTTAGAATTCTTCAATTTTTAACTATGAAATTTGGTGTTGTTGTTTTTCCCGGTTCTAATTGTGATAGAGATACGATACATGTGCTGAAAAATGTGATGCAACAAGAGGTAAAAGTTTTGTGGCATAAAGAAACAGATCTATCTGGTTTTAATTCTGATGATTGTATTGTTTTACCTGGAGGATTTTCTTACGGCGATTATTTACGTTCTGGTGCAATAGCTCGTTTTTCACCAATTATGCAATCGGTAATACAATTTGCAAATGAAGGTGGTAAAGTTTGGGGAATCTGTAATGGCTTTCAGATCTTATGTGAATCGGGTTTATTACCGGGTGCTTTACTACACAACGATAATGAAAAATTTATTTGTAAGAATATTTACCTGAAAGCTAAACATAATAATGCCGCAATTACCCAAAACATAGATACCAATAAAGCATTAAAAATTCCTATAGCACATGCTGAAGGTCGTTTTTTTGCTCCACCGGCCATGTTGCAAGAAATGGTCGATAATGAGCAAATTCTTTTTGAATATTGTGATGCTGCCGGCAATGTAACCAGCGAAGCAAATCCCAATGGATCGATCAATAATATTGCAGGAATTTGTAATAAAAACCGAAATGTGTTCGGAATGATGCCTCACCCGGAAAGAGCTTCAGAGGCAGTACTGGGTAACGAAGATGGAAAGGTGCTTTTTGAATCTTTATTGGCGATGAATCATGCATAAAACAAAACCTGTCAGATTTTGAAATTTGACAGGTTTTGAAATTCTTTTTCTTATTCTTCTTTATTTTCTTCACTTGGCTCTTCAAGATCGACCAGGTCATTTTCTTTCAGTTCACCATACCAACGAACAAGTTTCTTCATATCGCTGAAATAAACCCTGTCTTTATCGTAATTCGGTAATATGATCCCCATGTATTCCTCTAAAATATTTTTAGGTTCTTTAGGGCTTGGTACTTCCGTTCCATCTTCATTTTTAAACATACTTTGAAAAACTTCTTTCAACGGTACACTATCTCCATCATCGGTATAGATCGAAATGTTCTCGATCATTGAAAATATATGTGTGCGTGCAGAAATAAATTGTTTTTTATTTGTTGATAGTGATCTCACCAACAAACCATTATTTCGTTGACCAACCATTTCAAACAGTCCTGACTTACCGTTTACCGAAATTATTTTACTTAAATCCATTATCTAAATTTAGAGAGATGCAAAAAGGTGCGAAATTAAAAAACTATTCATTCTTTAGCACTATTTATTACTTTCCTTTAGCGCATTTTATTTTTGTATTACTTGAAACAATTAGTTGTTTACATTTGTAAGCTTTAAAAAACAAAGATGAAATATTCAAAATTAGGAAATACTGATTTAGAAGTTAGTAAAATATGTTTGGGTACAATGACTTTTGGTGAGCAAAATTCAGAAGCCGACGCCCATGAGCAATTAAACTATGCCATTGAACAAGGTGTGAACTTTATTGATACCGCAGAACTTTATGCAGTTCCTTCTACTGAACAAAACAGTGGTTTAACCGAAAAATATATTGGTAGTTGGTTAAAAGACCGTAGCGACAGGGATAAAATCATTATTGCGACAAAAGTAGCAGGACCTTCTACAGGTTTGAAATATATAAGTGAAAATTTAGGATTCAGCAAAGAACGTATTCTGGAAGCTGTTGATGGTAGTTTAAAACGTTTACAAACCGATTACATTGACCTTTATCAGCTGCACTGGCCAGAACGCCGTTCTAATATGTTTGGTGTAATGAACTATAAGCACTGGTCTGAATGGGAAGACAATTTCCTGGATATTCTTCAAACAATGAAGGAATTGGTAGATGCTGGAAAGATCCGACATTTTGGTATTTCAAATGAAACTCCCTGGGGACTGAATAATTTCTTAAAAAAAGCCGAACAACACAATTTACCACGTTGTATGAGTGTTCAGAATCCGTACAGTTTGTTAAACAGAACTTATGAAATTGGCTTGGCAGAAATCTCTATAAGAGAAAAAGCAGGTTTATTAGCCTATTCGCCGATGGCATTCGGTTTATTGAGTGGTAAGTACCATAAGAAAACAGATACAGCCGCTTCTCGATTGAATAAGTTTAAGAATATGGCAAGATATAGTAGTCAAAATTGCTATGATGCTACTGCTAAATATCTCGAAATTGCTGAAAAGTATGATCTGAGCTTAGCTCAAATGTCGTTGGCATTCATCAATCAACAATTATTTACAACCAGTAATATTATTGGTGCTACGACTATGAAGCAATTAAAAGAAAATATTGCCAGTATTGACATTGAACTTTCTGCCGATGTTCTTAAAGAAATAGACGCTGTACATAGAGAATTTCCGAATCCAGCACCTTAAGATTATTTATGGATGATGGATGATGAGTGATGGATGATGGGTGATGAGTGATGAGTGATGGGTGATGAGTGATGGGCATAACCGAAGCAGGTTGCTGAGCGCAGCCGAAGCAGGTTGCTGAGCGTAGCCGAAGCAGGTTGCTGAGCGTAGCCGAAGCAAGGTTGATAGGTTTACTAAAAACAATGTGTGAGTAGCATACAGAAACAAAGTATTTTATTCAGTTTATTCTCCTATGCAGGGGTTGTGCTCGGATTTATCACGACTATTCTTTTATATCCTAAAGTCCTTTCTGTTTCAGAATACGGATTGGTTAATTTCATTATTGTTGCCAGTAGTTTATTGGGAATAGTGGGGCAGGCAGGAATGCCTTCTACTGTTATCAGGTTTTTTCCCTATTTCAAAAACAAAGCAAGTAACCATGGAAATTTACTGAGTTTTGTTTTACTTGGGACTTTTATTGCCAGCACCTGTTCTCTATTTCTGACATTTCTACTCGAAAATACTGTCATTCAAATATTCAGTGAAGAAGAAAGCGTTGCTTTATCTCAGAAATACTATTGGCTTATTTATGCCATGATGCCATTTCTTGCAGCTTTCAACCTCCTTTGTTCTTATTCTTTTAACTTTCAGAAAACAGCTATTACTGCATTTTTTCGTGATGTATTTATAAAGTTAGCGACCATATTCTTATTGGTAATTTGCTACCTTGAAATTATTAACTTTGATTTATTCATACGTGGGTTGACCTGTGCTTATTGGCTTCAGACCCTTGGTATGATCATTTACCTGAATTATATAGGAGAATTCAATCTTTCGTTTGACTTTTCTGCAATTTCCTCTAGTAAATTAAGAGAAATATTTCGTTATTCATCTATTACGATGCTTACCGGAAGTACGCTGTATTTAGTAAACTCTATTGATCAGATCATGGTAAGTTTCTTTTCTGATAACCAATTAGCTGATGCTGGTGTTTTCAGGGTTTTCTTTTACTTAGGTGTTGTTATTTCTGTTCCTTACAAAGCCTTATTAGCTTCTTCTATGTCTGTAATTTCGGTGGCATTCAAAGAAAATAATCTGAATCAGATTGCGAGTTTTTATAAGCGCACTTCTCTGATAATGATCGGCATTGGTGTATTTTTATTCATAGCGGTTGTGGTTAACCTTGATAATATCGTAGCCTTTATCGGACCTGAATATGAAGCCGGAAAATTCGTAGCCGTTTTTATAGGTTTGAATGCCTTATTCAACATTGCATCATCTGTAAATGGTGTTATTATTTCGCAATCAAAAATTTACCAATACGACCTTTACCTTAACCTGGGCTTAGTAGTGTTCAATGTTATTCTGAATTATTTTCTTATAAAAACCTACGGATTGGTGGGTGCTGCAATTGCCACGTGTATCACTGGTGTTTTGTATAATGTACTCAAGGTAATTGTCGTTCAATGGAAATTCAAAATGCAGCCATTCTCTTACCAATCTTTGTTGTTGATTATTTTGGGGATGGCAACATTGGCATTAAATACGATTATTCCCAATCTTTCCAACTGGTTTTTCGATGCTATTTATCGCACTATTATCCTTGCTTTGGTTTATGGTGGAATTTTACTTTATTTCCAACTTGTACCAGACTTGAATAATACGCTAAAGAAAGTATTCAAAAGAATTGGATAATGCCTTAAAACAACTATTCTTTATTACTGATTTTATTGATAAGTTGCGTGCTTGAATGCCCCTTTTTAAAAGGAATCATAACTACTTCACCTCCATTAGTTTCAACAAAATCATTTCCTACTATTTCTGATTTCTGATAGTCTCCTCCTTTGGTAAGCACATCTATTTCGATAGTCTGTATCAATGCCTCAGGTGTATCTTCTTCAAATAGTGTTACCGCATCGACATAAGTTAAAGAAGCTAATAGTTCTGCTCGGATTTGCTCATTTTTTACAGGTCGATCCGATCCTTTTAAACGTTTTACAGAATTATCATTATTCAGGCCTACAACAAGCCTGTCTCCCAATTGCTTAGCTTCACGTAACAGATGTAAGTGTCCTTCGTGTATTATATCGAAGCAACCATTTGTAAACACAATCCGATCTCCTTTCATCTTCCAGGAAACAATACGATGCTTAAGGGTATTGAGGTCTAGTATTTTTTTTCGTAAATCCACTCTATAAATGTAAAGTAGTCTGAACGAAAATATCACATTTCACAAAATACTTTTTCAAGATCAGGGTATTTCATTTTGTATCGCAAGATCCGTTTAATCTTTTTATTCGATATAATTCGATTCGGATAAGAATTTTCTTTACTGAAAATAGCCGGTGGTCGTTCGAGTGCCAGAGTAGCGAAAGTATAGAATTGTCTTCGGCTTGGATGTTTATCAGAAGTTAAATTATACACACCTCCCCACCGTTCTAAACGATACAATTCAGCAATAATATTAATTACATCCTCTCTGTGGATCAGATTAACAGGTGTAAAAGCCCCTTTCTGTTTCTTTTCAAAGGAGAAAAACTTACCCGGATGACGATCAGGCCCGACCATTCCGCCAATACGAAGTATTGTTGTCTTTAATTTTTTTTCAGCCTGAAACATTTTTTCTGCTTCTATTAATGCTTTTCCTCTATTAGTTACCGCATTCAATGGACTCGATTCTGTAATTTCTTCATCAGAATTACCATAAACCGAGGTTGAACTTGTGAAAATGATAAATTTCACATTAGCCTCTTTAATGGTCTTAATGATCTGTTCGATCCTTTCTAAAAAAGCAGTTCCATCTCCATTTTTTGGAAATGAAGGTGGAATATTTACAATTACAGAATTTGTATCAAAAAAATCCTGTGATAATCGTCCTTGTAAGTGTGGATTAAAGGTAAGAATATAAGGTTCTATGCCTTTATCGTACAGGAAAAAAGATTTTTCCTTCCTTGTTGTTGAGCCTTTGATGTGGTAACCAACATTTTTCAATCGTTCCCCAAGTGGTAAACCAAGCCAGCCACACCCCAGAATACTAATGGTTCTAATGGTCTTCATTCACTTTCTTTTCCTTCTAAAATGTTCATAATAGGAATAAAAAAGAGTGCGGAGATTTCGATGCAAAACTATTATTAAATACATATATCCTGTTAGCATAATATACATATTTTTTTGTTACATTCAATACTTATACATACATAAATTAGCTTCTAACATTCAAAATAGCTTAAAAAAATAGTGGCAATTCATTTAGAATAGATAGTAAAATTCCCACTATCAAAGCAGGTCGTGTAAGTGTATCATGCCTATATAATGTTCATTTTCAGCAATTAACAACTGGCTTATGTTATTTTTTTCCATTATTTGCAGAGCTGAATAAGCGGTTGTTTCCGGGTGTATTTTAACAGGATTTGCACTCATAATATTCTTCGCCTTTAAGCTGTTTATAGCATTCAAATTCCCCATCATTCTTCTCAAATCGCCATCTGTAATTATTCCAACAAGTCGATTTTTGGCTAAAACGGCGGTAGCGCCCATTCTTTTTTGGCTTATTTCAAGAATAACTTCGGCAATAGTTGCATCAATTGGAACTTGTGGTTTGCCGTTCTTTGTATAAATTTTCTCAATATCCAAGTGTAATAGCTTTCCTAATGTTCCTGCAGGGTGGAATTTCCCGAAATCGTTCGCTTTGAAACCTCTTAACTCTGCTAAACACAATGCAAGTGCATCTCCCATTGCCAACTGTAAACAACTACTGGTTGTGGGTGCCAGATTATTTGGGTCTGCTTCTCTTTCCATGGGTAGAAAAATAGTATGATCGGCTATTTTTGTTAAGCTAGCTCTTTCATTTGAAGTAAAAGTAATGGATGGTATTTGATTATCTTTAGCAAAATTTATTAGTTCTATAATTTCTGGTGTGTTCCCACTTTTGGAAAGTGCGAGAATTATATCATTTTTCATAAGCATTCCCAAATCGCCATGTAGTGCATCGGCAGCATGCATAAAAGCCGAACTAGTACCTGTTGAATTAAAAGTTGCACATATTTTCTGTGCTATTAAAGCACTTTTTCCAATTCCAGTGACTATTATCCTTCCAGAACAGTCAAACAAAAGCTTAACTATTTCCGTATAATTAGGCGGTAAACTCTTACTAAGCTTTAATATGGAAAGTGCAGTAATCTGAAGGCTGTTTTCTGCTCTGAAAATTATGCTTTTTTCTTGCTTGGTTAATTGATTTTGCATTATCTTAAGGGTTCGTAATTTTACCTTGACTTATATCAGACCGCAAAATTAAACTTGGTCAATTTCTGACTAAATAAAAAATTTAACACATGCTTTGAATGCACTAAGTCTAACTTTCACATTGTTTCGGAAAGCCTACTTAATTATGCAATTGAAATAGTTTTAATTGAACAAATTTACACTCATTATCTTAATATTAAGATAAAAAATAAAAAGCTAATTTATAGCTAATTCTAATAACGAATTTATACGTATATGCAAGTTGCAGCGACATTAGATCTCGATAAAAACTTAGAAAAGTACTTCGGATTTAAGCAATTCAAAGGACAACAGAAAGAAATCATTGAAAATATATTAGCAGGTAGAGATACGCTGGTAATCATGCCAACCGGAGGTGGAAAATCACTTTGTTACCAGCTACCTGCCATAATGAATGAAGGAACTGCAATAATTGTTTCTCCACTTATTGCATTAATGAAAAATCAGGTTGATCTAGTAAGAGGTTATTCCAGTAATGACAGCATAGCTCACTTCATGAATTCAACCTTAAGAGCGGCTCAGCTCAAAGAAGTAAAACAAGATTTACTTGATGGTAAGACTAAATTACTCTATGTTGCTCCGGAAACACTTAATAAAGAATCGACTATTGAATTCTTACGTCAGTTAAAAATTTCTTTTGTAGCAGTTGATGAAGCGCATTGTATTTCAGAATGGGGACATGATTTCAGACCGAAATATCGAGAAATAAAAGATGCAATTAAAGCAATTAAAGAAGAAACACCAGTAATTGCACTTACTGCCACTGCTACCCCTAAGGTTCGTTACGATATAATGAAAACATTGAAAATGAAAGATGCAGACCTGTTTCTTTCTTCTTTCAACAGAGATAATCTATACTACGAAATACGTGCTAAAAAAGACAGAGATGCTACCATTAAAAACATCGTTCAATTCGTGCGTCAGCATAGTGGCAAATCAGGTATTGTTTATTGCTTAAACAGAAAAACAACAGAAGACTTAGCTGAAACACTTCAGGTAAATGGTATTAAAGCTGCTGCTTATCATGCTGGTTTAGATTCTGGAACACGCTCTAATGTTCAGGATATGTTCCTGATGGAAGATGTTGATGTTATTTGCGCTACAATAGCTTTCGGAATGGGGATTGATAAGCCTGATGTTCGCTTCGTTGTTCATTTTGATATTCCAAAAAGTTTAGAAAATTACTATCAGGAAACCGGTCGTGCCGGTCGTGATGGATTGGAAGGTATTTGTGTTGCTTATTTCAGCCATGATGACATTAATAAAATGGATAAGCTATTAAGCAATGACCAAAAATCGGTAAAAGAACGTGAAATAGGTGGTCAACACCTCAGCGAAATTGTTGCTTATTCTGAGTCTGCATCTTGCAGAAGGAAATTTTTGCTTCACTACTTCGGGGAAGTTTTTGATGAAGATAAATGTGAAAAAGGCTGTGACAACTGCGCTAATCCTTTGCCATTGGTAGATGCTACAGATCATGTTAAAATGACATTGGAAGCTGTGCAATCTTTAGGAGACTCTTACAACATAAAGTATATTGTAAACTTTATGGCTGGTTCGCGCAGTAAAGAAATAAATGCAAATAAACACAATACCCATAAACTATTTGGTTTAGGGAAAGAGCAAGATAAGTCTTACTGGAATTCTGTAGTTAGAAGAACTTTATTAGACGGTTATCTAGATAAGGACATCGAAAACTATGGTATCATTAAAATGTCAAAGTCTGGTCTTGACTTCATGGAAAACCCTACCAAAGTAGAACTAGCACTTAACCGCGATTTTAAAAATACTGATAATAATATTGAGGTTAACTCGGGTGGTGCCGGTGCAGCTTTAGACGACAGGCTTTTTAAAATGCTGAAAGACTTACGTAAAAAAGAAGCTAAGCGTCGAAAATTACCTCCTTTCGTTATTTTTCAGGATGCCTCGCTTTCTGACATGGCAACAAGTTATCCGGTAACAAAAGAAGAACTAGCAAATATTGTTGGTGTAAGTCAGGGTAAGGCTGTAAAATTCGGGCGTGCATTCTTAGAATTAATTGCGGAATATGTTGAAATAAATGAAATTGATCGTCCGGCTGAATTCGTTACAAAACAAAAAGCGAATAAGTCGAAAACCAAGGTTCAGATCATTCAGAATATAGATAAAAAAATACCACTGAATAATATTGCTGAAAGCTTGAATTACGACCTTGAACAGTTATTTCAGGAAATAGAGGTTATTATTGCTTCAGGTACTAAATTGAATATCGATTATTTCATCAATGATTATTTGGATGAAGATCAGCAGGAAGAAATTTACGAATACTTCATGGAATCTGAAAATGAAGTACTCGACCTGGAATTAGCGCTTAAGGAAATCGATGATGAAGATTATACCTTAGATGATATGCGTATGATGAAGGTGAAGTTTCTGAGTGAGGTTTCGATGTAGTGCTTTCTTAAAGTAAGAAATGAACAATAAAACCCTGTAACATTTAGAACATGTTACGGGGTTTGTTTTTTAAAGGCATACTTTGTTGGTTTGATATCAGCATTCCATCGCTAAAGTCTTTCTGACTCATAACAGACATACTAATACAAATTTAAAAATTAAAAAACGTATAAATTTTCGTGTCATATTGAGCGCAATGTAATGAAGCCGAAATATAGACACCTCCCTATTTTTTGAGGGATGACTCGTATGTTGTGCTTAATTTGATAGTGGTTCACGCTCTCATAAATGTACGATATATTAAAGTTAAAATTGTATAATACAATTTATATTGATTGCAGCGTTATCAAATTCAAGCTCATTAATAAAAAACCCCACAATATTCAGAAAACATTGTGGGGTATATATTTATAGAAAGAATTCTAAAATCAGAATCCTCCACCATTTGCATCACATGACCTTATTATTGTGAATGAACATTCAGCACTCGAAGCATCACAACCATCGGCATCTGTTACTGTATAAGTAAGTGTATAGGTTGCGCCTACAAATAAACCTGAAGGATCTAACTGATCGTTGCTTACATTTGCAGCAGCTGTTCCTGTCCAAACACCTCCCGGAACAGAAGGGCTTAAATCAACTAAACCACCACAAAGATCTACATTTCCACTTGGGCAAGTAACCGTTGCATCTGGTAAAGCATTTAAAACAATGTCGAAATCCAATTCAGTTGTACATACTGCATCATTAGCATCAATGTTTGTACCTACTGGATTATCTGGTGTAAATTCCGCAGTAATTGTATAGATACCAGCACCTACACCCGGATCGAACTGATTACCAGTAACGCCTGTACCAGAATAAGCAAATGAACCACCGAAAGGCCCTAAACCTCCAGGGTTATCGTTTGTTAACATAGCATCTAAAGTTACCGGAGCGGCATCACCAGCACAGACATTATCTAAATCAACCATGAAAGCAATTATTGGATAATAACAGGTATTAGAAATAGATGTTGCGTTACTTCCATCTTCTAACTCAACCGTAATTGGCGCTCCTGTTGTACAATTAACAAAATCAACTGTATAACCTACCGCATCTATATGATCGAAAGAAAAAGCATAAGAACTTGTTTGAGCATCAATTGGTGTTTCCATGAATGGGAAATGTCCACTTCCATTTGCAGGGCTTGAAGGATTACTTATACCTGTTGAACTTGAAGCAGCACAAAGATCCAAACCAGGTATTCCTTCTACTGTGATCAATTCACTGAAAGTTCCATCACCTGCTCCATTCTCTGATTGATCATCATTACAAGAACATGGATCTGACGCTGTAATTTCAGGAGTACATGTTTCTGTTTGAACAGTAACCATATCACCGATCAGAATCGTACAATCTGCTACCGGATCGTAAGATGAAATTAAAGTTATTGTTTGGTCTGTTGTAACATTATTCAAAGTTACTGAACCTTCTCCCGCACCATCTAATGTTGCTGTCATAGGTGCACCACCATTAACAGAGAATGTTACTTCCTGACCAGGAAGACCTGTAAAGTCGAATATTGCATCTGTACCCGCACAAATTAATGCATCAGCATCATTAGCAGCCAACATAGCTTCCTCGCAACAAACAATTTTCTGAGCACAACATCCACTAGACAGAAAATCCTGATTATAACAACCATCGTTTGAGAAATCAGAAATATTTCCACCCACTGCCGGAATTGTACTTGGCGGATCGGTACTATCATAGGAAAGCGCGTAGATAAAATAATCACCTACTGCCTCATCTGTACCAAAATTTCCAGTCATATTTGAATCTAGAATTACACCACTGGCATCAGCCATGTAATAAACCAACACATCTCCTCCTCCGGGCGTATAAGTTGCAGAAATTTCATCTTCTTCGCATAAGCATTCTAAGGCAATGATCGATCCCATAAAGTTGTTAGTACAACCTCCTGTAATAGTTGAAGGATCAACACCCACTGCCGGAATAGGTGTTGGAGGATCAGCAGGATCATACATAAAGTGCATGACCTCTGTTATAGTACCTAAGCCTTGACCTGTAATTACGACAGGACCTGGACCAGCAACGACCTGATCTATATTTCCAGCTGCATCCAATACAAGATATGACTCAACATATCCACCTGTATTACCTGAATTACTCAGACTGAAGTCACAAGTTTGTCCGTAGAGACTTGCCCCTAGGAAAAGTGTCATCAGCAAGCTAAGGAACTTTAAATATTTATATTTTATATTATATTTCATTATATCTAATCTTTTTAAGGTTAATAAATTAAATCGACTAGACATTATTTCGACCATGTTCCGTTTGGAATTACACATTCAGCTTCAGGGCATTCTGGTAATGTTACTACTATAGGAGGGGTAACACATCCACCTGGATCACTTTGAGATTGCACAACAATAGTTATTGGGCCAGCAGTAGTAGGACCGACAACCGTTGCAGCGATAGGAGAACTCATTCCGCTTCCGATAATAACTCCGTTTGTTTGATCGAATACTTCATAAGTAGTTGGCGTATCTGAATCATTGAATGAAACATTGAATATTGCATCATCACCTGCACAAATTGGTGTGCCTGCTGTTGCCCCTGCCGATAAACAACATAGAGATGTACAAACAATATCATAATTGAACGTGAAACATCCTCCAGATATTGAGCCTCCAATCTGGTTAAGATCAATTGTATGACTTATACCTGTTTGCAGATCTGCATCATCGTTACATAAAGAACCTGTACCATAAGAACAATTACCACAACCGTCTTCTTCCCATACACTTATGCCACCTAAAGCAATTGATGTTTGTCCAGCTGGTATTGTACCAAAATCGATTGTTTCAGTTCCTGCACAATTTTCATTGGCTGCCGAGACTGTTGTATTTCCTGAATCTTCCACAGAAAACTCATATACTGTTCCATTTATCTCAATTGCCGCTTCAACAGTGGAAGTCACATCTCCATCACAACCACCTGCATCTACAGAAGTAAATATGATTTGAACATCATTAGAACAATTAGTTGGATCACAAGGAGGTGGGCAATCTACTGAATAATTAAAGATATAACAACCAGAAGCAAAAGAACCTGTTGCTTGGGTGATATCTACATTAACAGTACCTAAATTAGCCAAGTCTGCATCATCATTACATAAGGAACCAGTACCATACTCACAATCTCCGCAACCATCTTCTTCCCATATATCAATAGTTACAGGAACCATAGTTGAGCCACCTGCTGCACCAATACCGACTGTTGTTGAGTTAGAACAACCGTTTACTAAATCAGCATCCGAAAGCACATAAACTCCAGGAATAGCATTCGCTCCTAAAGCATTACCATCTGCTGAATTAGATGGAGCGAAAACTAGTACATTTCCATTGATCGATATTGTAGGTTCTAATGTATTATCAAGTGTTGGATCACCATCACAACCTCCTAAAATCTCTACACTTTCAATAGTAACTTCCACATTCGGGGAATTTGCATCACATTGAGCAACTGCCTTATTTACAGAAATAATGCTCAAGAAACAGCATATTAAAAAAAGTATCTGTTTTTTCATAATCAAAAGTTTTATATAAAAAAATTAACTTAAACGCCACTTATACAAAGCTAACGAACAATATCAACATAGCAAAAGATAGACGACATTTAATTGAGCGATCGAAGGTTTTCTACTGCTTTTGTTCTATTTGGATTGAGATTTATCACTTTTTGATAATAAAGTTTAGCTTTTACTATATTTCCGACCTGATGGTACGAAGCTGCCAGGTTAAATAGTGCATCTTCAAAATTAGGGTTAGACTGAACCGCTTTCAATAAATACTCTATTCCTTTTTCAGGGTTATTTTCATACCTGGCAAGAATGACTCCATATTTATTATTAGCTGAAGGATAGTCAGGAAAAATGGTTATGGCTTCAAAAAAAGCTTGCTTTGCATTATCAAGTAATTGCTTATCAGTTTTACCTTCTCTTATGTATTTGAATAATAACTGTTCAGCATAGAGATATTGTACTTTGGCTGACTTTCTATTTTTATTTGCATCTTTTCCAAAAAGTGTTATTCGATCCTTCCAATCGGCATTACGCTCAATAGTTTTAGGGATATACAATCCCAACAACACAAATAAGTATAAATATACTAAACGATTTCCCAGAACTTTAAACCCAGCTAAGACAACTACTAATGCCCATGATAATAAAATCCCCCCAAAAGCGATTCGATCTGCTACTATTCCAGGAACAAAAGCAACTAAATTTGATACCAAGAATAAATTTATCAATAAGAGTGCGAGTGGAATAAATAATTTATTCTTTTTAAAAAAGCAATAAACAAAACCTACTATTGCCAATAATGCAGTAACAAGTGCCAAAAAAGTTTTTGGTTTCCATGTTTCTAAAATATTAAGCGCATCATAGCCATAATAACAAATCAGGTTTTGAGGATAAATTAAATTTTCAATATAGAAAAAATTAGACTCCAGAAACATAGAAACTCTTGATAAGATATTATCTTCATAAGGGATTGGATTTTCTATAAATTGATTAGGTCTTGCATAAGCATCCATTACGAAGTGGGTAAATGAGTAAAATAATATTACCATAAAACAAAGTGCTATACTTATTTCTACTATTCGCTTATTGATTTTGAATTCATTTACACTATAAATTACCAATGGGATTAATGCTCCAAATGGTGCAGCGCTTATCTTTGACATAAGGCTTAATAGGAAAAACATGACACATATAATAATATACTTGTATTGTTCCATCTTAACGTATTTAATTGCATATAAATATGCTCCTAAACAAAAAATGAAGCTAAATAAATGGTCTCTGTTTTTCAAACTACAGACTACCTCAGAACTAAATGGATGAGCAAGATATACTAAACAAATCATTAATGATACTGCAATCCCTAATTCTGAATTTCTGAGACAATAAAATAACAATACTATGCTTATAACAAACAAGATCAAGTTAATCAGATGTGAAACTTCTGGATTTTCTTTAAATAGTTGATATTCCAGAGCGAAACTAGCTTTTACGATTGGACGATAATCTAGACCTTTTTCATTATAGATAATATAATAGGAAGAAAATATTTCAGGTAATCCTTTTAATCCCTTTTTTACTTGTTCATTATCCTCTACAACATATTGGTCATCCATATTATAGTGATGATTTAAAGTGTTGCCATAAATACAGAATATAGTTAATACTAATACGATTATAGCTATTATATTTCCACTTAATCTATTTACCAATTCTGATGTATTCATTTGTTACATTCTTCAGAAAACAAAATAAATCAAATTTCCTCAATTATCTACTCTTTTTGTAATTTAGTAAAGGTGTAAATAAGAAAACATGATCATTTCCGACATGTATCATTCCATCTTTCACACATGACTTTTGGCTATGATAGTTTTCAATTCGTACCCCATTTATTGACCATTCTATATTATGTTCTAAACAATATTTATATCTTAAGATTCTTAAATCGTCAAAAACTCCTTGCCCCCTATATTCTGGATGAACAGCTGCCATAGAAGAATCCAGCTCGCCATTTTGATTAATTAACATACTTACCACGCCCAGATATTTATTATCTTTTACAATACAATCTAACCAGGCTTTTTCACTATTATAATTATTTAAATAAAACTCTGTAAGGCTATTACATTCCTGCTCTTTAGATAATATTTTCTTTAGAAAAGGGTTCTTATAATATCCAAGTGGATCATTAAGAAATGCACTATAAATCAATTGCTTTATTATATTTCTATTAGTGTCATCATATCTTAAAACCTCAAAAGCTTTATTTTTGAATTCAGGTAACTTATTTTTCAAGCAATTAAATCTATAATTCAGAATACTCCCTGCATAGGAGAAAGGAACATTTAAATCATACAAAAGATTTACAATATTCAAGTGTTTTGCGCTGCACTTTAATCTAAGTACATCTAAACTATCAACGGTTATAACTTTTTTAATATTTTCGATTTCATTTAGATTATCAGTAATCGTATATCTGCCAATTCTTAAACCGAGTAATTTACTTTCTTGCCCCGAAAAAAAATATCCTTCCATTGTACCTTTTCGATTTATTTTTAATAATTAAAAAATGGTTTTTTCAGCAATGATGTAAGTTGGAACTCTGAATAAATTACAATATTTTCTAAGTACGATACTTATTAACAAAATTGAAATTAATATACTTAGTATAAAAGAAGTGAAAAGGAAAATAAAAAGAACCAATATATTTTGAAAGAAAAGGTAAGTATTAGTACCTATGACTATAAGCATAAATATCAGTAATGACAGATAAATCACCGATCTTTTTTTTAAAAAAAAGTAGTCAGGATATATCTTAATAAAAAGTACCAATTTTTTAAAAAAATTATACCCTGATTCACTATTAATATTAATTCTTTTACCAACTTCTATACTTCCAATCAATTTTTTAGGAATTAAATCTATAAGAAGCACATCAAAATGATATGTTTTTTGATGTGCTTCTTTTGAGATCAACAATTCATTGTTTTTGAAAATTTTAAAACTTGACATTTGTTGAGTTGAAAGTAGAAAAAAAACAAATTTATTCCTATAGGAATTTAAAAATTGATTGAAGAAACTATTATATCGCTCATCTACTGGTATGCCGTAAACTAATTTTAATTTTTGTTCCTTCATGTAATTCAACAACTTTATAATATCTTTAGTTTTATACTCAATATCATCGTCAATTGTAATAATGTATTCCCCTTTTGCATGTAAAATACCACATTTTGTAGCAATAAGTTGTCCATAATTCTGACTAAGCCTAATTCCTTTTATAAATTTATACTGCTTACTTAAATCACATACACATTTCCAAGTATTATCTCCACTACAATCTTCTACAAGGATCAACTCAAAGGATTCACCTATCTGTTGCATCACTAGAATAAGTTCATCAATCAAAGCTTTAAGTGTTTCTTCACTTCTGTAAACAGGTATAACTATGGAATAAATAGTATTCACTTATATACTAGCAAAGATTTATAATTTTCATCAACTATAGCAAAATAATGATAAAATGAAAATTTATTTCCGATGATTGAATATTTTCGTAGCACAAGAAACAATAATATAGAAATTTATGTTTAATGAAGGTAAACACCTAAAGGAATTGGAATCAAAGGGATTTGCTTTAGTTGAAGGAGTCTTCTCTTCTAAGTATATCACTCAATTACGAAAAGAAGTTTTTAAAGGTATTGAAAAAGAAAATGATTATCATAAGAGTACCGATTATCATACTTTTGGTGCAATCACATGTCCCCCTATCTATGGAGGAAAATTTATAACTATTTTTTCAGATGTAAATTTCCTTGCTCCTTTTAATTCGATATTAGGTGATGAGTGTATTATTTACACAACTACAACTTCTTGTATTCCACCCAATAAAACAATCTCCACATGTCGTATCCATGTTGATTCACCTCGTGTTATTCCCTCTTATCACACTATGATTGCAGCTATGGTTTTACTTGATGACTTTACTTTAGAAAATGGAGCTACTGCGTTCTTACCTTTTTCACAAGAAGAATTGGAAAAACCATCTGACGAATATTTTTATAATAATGCTGAACGCCTAATTGGAAAAGCAGGGGATGTTTGTTACTTTAATACAAGGGTCTGGCATGCTGGTATGCCAAACCATTCCAAACAATGGCGTTGTGCCTTCCTTGTGGCGATGATCCGTCCCTGGATGAAACAACGAATAGACATACCAAGAGCTATGGAAAATGCTGGCATACTGGAAAAAGACATCGATCCAATAGCTGCTCAAAAATTAGGATTTTGGGCACAAGTTCCTGCTAATTACGATGAATTCTTTGCACCACCTGATAAAAGAAAATTCAAACAAAAAATCGTATAGCCCTACCTTTGAAAGGTGAAGCGAATCTATTTCAATCATCCATACACAACCGGGAACGAAATTGGTAATGTTCAACAGGTTGTTAAGAATGGAAAATTCTCTGGAAACGGTGATTTTACCAAGGCTTGCGAACAGTTTTTCGAACAACGATACAATTTCCCTAAAACACTTATGCTCAGTTCTTGCACTGCTGCTCTGGAAATGTGTGCATTATTAATCGACTTTCAGGCTGGTGATGAGATCATTATGCCATCTTATACCTTTGTTTCCTGTGCCAATGCTTTTGCCTTACGTGGTGCAAAGATCAAGTTCGTTGACTCTTGCTATGATAATCCCAACTATGACTATGAGCAATTAGAAAGTCTGATCACGCCCAAAACCAAAGCTATTCTTGTTATTCATTACGCAGGAATAGCCAATGAAATTGAACGACTTCAGACCTTATGTAAGGATAAAAATATTTACCTTATCGAAGATGCTGCCCATGCCATTGATGCATTTTCTGAGAACAAATCGCTTGGTAGCTTTGGCGACCTGTCCACTTTTTCGTTCCATGAGACTAAAAATATTCACTGTGGAGAAGGTGGATTATTGGTCATTAATAATCCTCAATTTATCGAACTTGCCGAAATCATAAGAGAAAAGGGAACCAACAGAAATGCTTTCAATAAAGGAATAGTAGATAAATATACCTGGGTTCACTTGGGTTCCTCTTATGTCGCTTCAGAACTGAATGCAGCTTTTTTATTAGCGCAACTAACACAGTTAACTAGCATACAGGAAAGAAGAATTACTATATGGAAAAAGTATTACGATTTACTCAAACCACTTGGTATTTCCAACAAAATTCAATTGGCTCCTGAAGCGCATTATGATAAAAGTAATGGACATATATTTTATCTTATTTGCAGCAATATCGAGGAACGTGATGCTTTATTGAATCATCTTCGTAGTTTTAACATCAATGCGGTCTTTCATTATCAGGCACTTCATGCCTCTAACTTCTTTACCGAAACTTTAAAACAAGAAAGAAAAACTTTGGTTAATGCTGAAAAATTTACTGACTGCCTGATCCGTTTGCCGTTACATCTTTATTTAACCGACACAGATATAGAATTTATTTGTGGGAAAATCAATGAGTTTTTTATCTAACCTATTTTTGAGTATGTTTAAATTTCTGGTAGTGGTTCATATTGAGTGATTTTTTTATTTTACATCAATATTATTAGCTAATTTTTTTCAGAAAAAGATATTAGACGATAGACACTATACTTTCTAAATATGGTTTTTAATAAGCTTTTGAAACATTCTAACATCTTTTGTCTAATTTCTAATGTCTTTTTTAATTTTTAAAATCACTCGTAAAGTAACACTACCAAATTTCTATCAACTGAAAACCAATGTTTTGTGGTCTGTGGTCTATTAACATTGATATTTACACAGCACAACTTAAATTCTTCTTTAAGAATTCCTGATTACACGAATCTCCTCCCCTATTAACTTTTCCTCAATATCCAACTTCGCCAAAAATGCTAGATGTTGCTCCGATTCGGGGAAACGGGGACGATGGTTGCGATCTCTGTTTACTTTTTCTATCCGTTCATTCAGTTTTAACGTATCAGCATCGAAATATACTTGTCTGAATTTTCCCCAGATATAATCAACTGCCTGCCGATTCGGATGTAACATATCAGCTTTATAGAACCGATAATCCCGTAAATCGTCCATTACCAATTCATAAGCCGGAAAGTAATTAATCCAATCGAATGTATTACACAGTTCATGAACTGCCAAAATCAAATTGGCTTTACTTAACTGATTTTCTACAACTCCATCTTTCCAATGCCTAATAGGACTGATCGTGAAAATGATTTTTAAATTAGGGTTTTGTTCTTTTAGTGTCTGAAGGATTTTGTTAAATTCATCGACTATTTGTGAATGGTTGATCAATTCTTTTGTAAATGCTTTATTTGGATATTGATGGCAGTTTGTAACGATCATATCCTTTTCTTTTAACCGATAAGCGTAAGCTGTACCCAAAGTAAGTATCAGATAATTCGTTTGTTTTAAATAATCAGAAGCTAAGGTTAAATTACGCTGAATTTTATCTAAAAGTTCCTTTTTGGTTTTACTCGAAAAGGAACTATGGTGTTGCCAGCTATGCCACAAATTATTATGCTCAAAAACAGAGCTTTCATCACAAGAAGTTACCTTATTCAATAACTTCAATTGCTTTATTAAAGATATAGGATTAAAAACGATTCCAAAAGGATTGATGCTCGTGTCAAATCTATGTTCTGATAGTTTATTTCCAATATTATCTGAAAAACAAGAACCCATCAGCAAAATATTATCTGAATAAGCAATATCAAATTCAGATTTTGGGATTTTTATCGTTGTTCTGAATTGACTCATAGATTTCCTGCCTTTATTTCATCATAAAGGTATTTGACTTGTGAGTCTCCCATTCCAAGCATATCTAAAAATTTACTGAATTGCTGGAATACAAAACCAAAATCATCTTTCTCTTTCATCATTCCTTTAATAAATTGAATGTGCTTTCCTTCTCTTAGAATTTGTAATGAATGAATAGAAAGATCAACAAAGTAGATATTCTGTTTTTCTAGTTTGCAAAGATGGTCTTTGATCAGTTGATCATTCTTTGTTTTAAAGTAATTCCATATTCTCGCCATTACCTTAAATGACTTTTCTTTTATAACGATCTTCATCATGTTCAAGTTGATCAGATCTTCCTGACCTATATCGGCATAACTGTACTGACTTCCATAAGGGAACACCCAATTTAATTGATAACTTTTGTTGTTCTCTTTTAATAGGTGTATAACAAACCACATATTTATCTGACAAAACAGGTCTTGTTCAAACCATAAATTAACTTCAGCCCCTTCAGGAATATTCATTATTTTCTCGAATTCCGGCAAAACATGGTCATAGTATCGTTGTTTATCTTCTTCATACCTTTCAGCAATAAAGTTAGCTCTGTTTTCGAAAAACTCTTCCAGTGTATTTCCCGAAACATCTCCGTCTATCAAACACTCTCGCATAACGATCCTTTCGCCTTCTATTTCTTCCGGAAATCGTTCTAATAAAGCATCGCCATTCAATATATGATAGATCAACATCTTGCCTTTTTACGTTTTTTACCGATCGAACCTCTGTCTTTCATTTTCTGTATATAATCATTCGCGACGGGTACTTTACAGGCAGTTTTTCCCATATTCACCTCCACTTTGCCAATTCTTTTAGCAGTTTCCTGCGCCAGATCACTTAGTTCAGGCACATAAGTACCTACTGCAATAACAAAGTTGTTCATAGCAAAACGCACCCGATTCTCAACCTGATGGATTTCTTTTTCAATTTGCATCAGTCTTTTTTTCAACGCATTCTTATCAATATTTTCGTCGGCTTCCAACGATAAATAGCATCCATAACTCGCCCAACCAGCAGCAGCAATATGTTCTTCCTTAGCCTCGATCCATTGAGGTGCCAATGTTAGTGCATGCCCACTATCAGCCGCTAATTGCGATAAGATATATTCGCTCACAAAATACCATTCTGCTGCTTTTACCCATTCATTCAATTCTTCAGCACTCACCTTCTTCTTATCGGCGATCATACATGCCAGGTACATGGCATCTATATTATTGCTCGCGTAAAGCTTTTGCGCCAATTCATGATCCGTTTTTGTTTTTTTCTGAATTTTCTTCATATCACCCACTTTAACACCAAACATATCCATATTCGACCCGTGGTTGCTGTAAATTTTACGTGTTTGTTCCGAGCCATAATTTTCAAGCTCCTGCATTACTTCTTCAAAAGTCATTACTTATTATTTAATTCTCTGAATTTGGTTCATAAATAGCTGCCGCTTTATTCAATTTATAGCGAATTTTTTTCCGTAATCGGAGTGGTGCTAAAACTTCGGCACACTCTCCATATCCTAAAATTAAGCGTTCCAACTCAAAGTTAATCTTTACTTTTAAACTGAATATCACTCCATCTTCTTCCTTTTCTAAAATTTCCTGCGAAGCATGTATTGGTTTCGTTATCGTATATGGAGCATTGGCATTATCTAATTTAATGATCACTTGTTCAGGCAACATTCCTTCCATTGCCGTAACACCAATAATATCCTTATAATAGTTATTCGCATCAAAATCTTCCCGTTCTCTGAATTTACCTTTCTCTGAAACTTGCAAACTTACGATTCTATCTAAAGCAAGCGTCATATAATCGCTTTGCTCGTTTTTGCTCCCCAACATAAACCATCTGTTATTGAATTCTTTGAGCAAATAGGTATGAAATTGAAAAAAGGAAGAACGATGTGCTTTAAAGGAACGATATTCAACCTTCAATACTTTCTTATTCAGAATAGCTTTATAAACCTTGTCTAAATATTCCAAACCTTTTAAATTCGGATTGGTCTCGAAATCTATGATCGGTCGATTTTTTGTTTTGGCTGAATGAATATGGTCTTCTAATTTCTGAACCATACCGCCCAATTCTTTGAAATGAGAAAAACCCTGAAATTGTTTAAGGAACTCAACTGCTTCCGATAGTTTTCCCAAATCCTGATCGGTTAGTGGAATATTGGTAATACTGTAATTAGGGTCTTCATAAGTATAAAACTTCCTGTCAACAACAACGATCGGAGCATTATACCCTAGTTTGTCCGATCGCATCATTTGTATGTCCGATTGAACTGTTCGTTTCGATATTCCATTATCTATACCTTCATATTCATAAAGGGCATCGGAAACTGCCTCGATCAGCGCATTGAGCGTCCATTGTCTATAACGATTCTGTAAACACTGATCTATTGTTTTATAGCGAATTAGCGCATTTCTATTAGTTGGCATAAAAAAAATTGAAAAAAAAGGAACTACGCAAATATACTGCGCATTATAGTCTCAACTTTGTATTATTATAATTGATGATTGATTAATGATAAATTATAAATGATGAATGATGACAACCATCAACCATCAATTATCAACTATCAACCATAAAAAGAAACGCTTATGTTCAATAATTCTTTATTCAACGAAATGATCGAAAAGGGCTATGTGATTCATCAGAAGCATGCAGAGGCTGAATTGTTTATTTATAACTATTCAGCTAAGACACAATATGATCGCGAATGGAATGAGGTAACTAAAGCTTGTCGTGGTTTAATATTAGATAGCGATGGAGTACCAGTTGCCCGACCATTTCCAAAGTTTTTTAATTTAGGAGAATTTGAAGATCAGCCAATTCCAGCTGAGCCATTTGAAGTATATGAAAAAATGGATGGTTCTCTTGGAATCAGTTATTGGCTGAATGGAAATTTAAAAATAGCGACACGCGGTTCTTTTGCTTCAGAACAAGCGATTAAAGCTATGGAAATGATGCAAACAACTTATAAAGAGGCAGCTAAAAAAATGAATCCGGCATATACCTATTTATTCGAAATCATTTATCCGGCTAATAGAATAGTGGTAGATTATGGAACTGAAGAAAAGTTAGTCTTACTGGCAGTTATTGAAACCTTAACCGGAAAGGAACAAGCCTTGGAAGACATTGGATTTCCTGTTGTAAAATGCTACGATGGTTTGAAAGACATTCATACTTTAAAACAACTGGAAGAACCCAACCGTGAAGGTTTTGTGATCAAGTTTGAAAGTGGTTATAGAATAAAAGTAAAATTTGAAGAATATGTACGTATTCACAAAATTATTGCAGAAGTTTCGAGTATTAGTATCTGGGAATATCTAAGCACAGAACAGCCAATGGATGAAATTCTGGAACAGGTTCCCGATGAATTCTACGATTGGGTAAAAGCAAAAAAAGCTACATTAGAAGCTGCTTATCTGGAAATTGAAAACACAGCTAAAAAAGAATTCAAAGAACTGGAAAACAGAAAAGCGACTGCTTTATATTTCATGAATGAATGTACTTATCCTAAGGTGTTATTTTCTATGTTAGATAAAAGAGATTACAGTAAAATAATCTGGAAAATGATCCGTCCGGTACATGAACGTCCTTTCAGAGGTGGCTTTGTGGATGATGAGTGATGGATGATGAGTGATGGGTGATGAGTGATGAGTGATGAAGCAGGGTTGCTGAGCGCAGCCGAAGTAAGGTTGCTGAGCACAGCCGAAGTAAGGTTGCTGAGCGCAGCCGAAACATGAATACAAAATTAAGAAAATGCAAAAAATAATCATATTAAAAGGAATACCGGCTTCTGGAAAATCGACTTATGCGAAGCAATTGGTAAAAGAAAATCCGGAAAAGTACAAGCGTGTAAATCGTGATGATCTGAGATGGATGCTGGATCAGTATCATTTTTCTAAAGGAAATGAAAAGTTTGTCAAAAAATTACGTGATATAATTATCATGGAAGCTTTAACAGCTGGTAAAGATGTTATTGTTGATGATACCAATATTGCCAGCAGACACGAACGCCGTATCACCGATATTTCAAAAGAATACACTAAGAAAACCGGAAATAAGGTAGAAATAGAAGTGAAAGAATTTGAGATAGAATTGGAAGAGGCGATTCGTAGAGATGCCAAACGCGCAAAACCAGTTGGGAGAAATGCTATTACTCAGATGCACGAGAAACTAAGTGGTAAAAAACCTGATCGTGGACCTAATTATACTGAGCAAAATAAAGATCTGCCTCCGGCAATAATTTGTGATCTTGATGGTACCTTGGCAATTATCAATCATCGAAATCCATTCGATGCTTCAAATTGTATTAAAGACGAACTGAATGAGCCGATCGCAGAAATTGTTAAAACTTACCACGCAAAAGGATGTGCAATTTTATTGCTTTCCGGACGAACGGATAATTATAAAGAACAAACTATCGCGTGGCTGGAAAAACATCAGATTCCTTATGACAAATTGATGATGCGTCGTGCTAACGATTTCAGAAAAGATTCGATCATAAAAAAAGAAATCGTCGATAATCAAATTCTGAATAAGTATTTCGTTCGCTTTGTTCTCGATGACAGAAATCAGGTTGTAGATATGTGGCGACACGAAATAGGCTTTGCCTGTTTACAGGTGAATTATGGTAATTTTTAAATTCAGGAATTATAAAACTTCACCTACTGCTCAATAAAGAGTGGTAGGTGAGTTTGTTTTGATAGTGAATATTCGAGACTGAAAACCATAGCATGATTTTTCATAAGTAATTCAAATTGTGATGTATAATGACATTTTGTACATAGACGACTGTTTAACAGACCAAAGACCACAAAACCTTACCCTTCACGATTATAATGTTTTTTTTGTGGACAGTGGACTATGTGCTGTTGACAGTTGAGATTTATCGCAACTTAGGTTAAGTAAATAAATTTGTTATGAAATTCAAAAAAGAAAATACACAGCACCACTTTAAAATTTCTGCTTATTAATTTTGATTATGAAATCTACACAAACACCGATATGGCTTTTGTCACTTCTTACTATATTACCACTCACTTTAAGTAGTTGTTTCACAAGTAAAAAAATCCCTTCTTTTCCTGATAACACAGATGCATTAATAGAAAACACTGTCAGAAAAGGGGTAACACCCGAATGGCATCTTGGAAAATCAGATACCGTATGTACCGATGAATTGTGTATTTACTTTGAGAGTATTGGAGATATAGAAGACCCAACTATTTTACTTATTATGGGCTATGGGACTTCAGGTTTGGCATGGTCAACAAATTTTATAGAACCATTAGTTGACGCTTCATTTCATGTCGTCCGGTTCGATAATAGAGATGTAGGAAAAACTCAATGGCAGCAAGGTAAAGAACCCCAAAATGGGCAGTTCTATTATTTATCTGACATGGCAAAAGATGCTTGTCAGATTTTAGATAAACTGGGAAAAGAACAAGTTCATATTGTAGGTATTTCTATGGGCGGAATGATTGCTCAGGAACTCGCTATTAATTACCCCAAAAGAGTAAAAACGTTAACTTGTCTATCTTCCACAGCCCATTATTTTGATCCTGATTTAGTTTCAATCTCTGGAAAAGTAATCGCAGAGAATGCTAAAACTATTTTGAAGTACGGTCTTGATCCGAAGTCAATTGAAAAGCAAGTGAAAAAAAGAATCAATCAAGTTTCTTTCTTAAGAAATGATGAATTCATAGATGAAGATATGGTTATTTTTACAACTCAAAGGCTTCTGTTCAAACAACAAAATAATTACAACAATCACCCCAAAATGAATCAGCGACACAGCAAAGCCATTCGTAAATCAGGTTCAAGATTAGAGCAATTAGGCAAGCTTGAAATGCCTACGCTCTTAATTCATGGAACAAAAGATGTTTTAATTTTTCATCAACACACCGAAAAGTATGCAAAACTAATTGCCAATAAAAAAGAGGTTTATATTGAAGGCATGGGACACATACCAACGGTTGAAGAAGAAAAGAGAATTTGTAATGAACTTTTAGACTTTATTGAAGAAGAAAAGTAAATGACACGATAATTTGTACGTTTTAAATTTTTAAAATTGTATAATATAGACTTCTTTCACTATGAAAAAACTATTGGTCTTTTTACTGTTTCTGATAATAGCTCCCATACTCGGAGGTATTTATGGTATAATTCACGACCAGATCAGCTTCACCATTTCCAAAGAATATTATACGAAGTTAAAATTCGATCAATTCGGTTTAGCACATTGGGGCATGGGCTATAATGCAGGAACTGCTGATGAACCAGAAGTACTACTGAACGATCCAAGATTCGGCGCTGCAATAGTTGGTTTACTAGCTACCTGGTGGATGGGTTTACTTATCGGACTACTTTTAGGTTTGATTGGCTTTTTCCATAAAGATTGGAAGACTATGTTTTCAACCACTTTAAAAGCTGCTTCATTGAATATAGCAATTGCACTACTTTTTGGTTTACTTGGCATTGGTGTAGGTTTTTTCCTCGATCCTGCTCAGTTTCATTTACCAGCACATTTAGTATTGCCAAAACGCTTCATTATCGTTGGAACAATGCACAACTTCAGTTACCTTGGAGGAATTGTTGGTTTGATAATAGCCTGTTTTTATTCTATAAGAAAAATTAAAGAAACGAGTAATAATGATCGATAAAGAAGAACAGTTGTCTTATTACGAAAAATGGGAAAGTTACAAAGGGAAGCAGCTCAAAATAAGTGCTTACCTTTCTACAAATCGCGAAAACTTCGATCGGCATTTTACTAGCTTTCTGAAAATGGGATTTAAGCTGAATATTTTTCTGGTTCGCTTTAGTGGACATCGGGTTTGCTTTATGGGCGATGAACACACTTTTGAAATTGGTGGTGATCACATTATTCAAATTACAGATAATATGAGCCATGAATATGAAGTGATAGAAAAATACAATGACACTGTTTTTCGTAAAACGATTTTACAATTTAAATAGTTAACTAACACATATATCAAAAAAGTTACAATTAATGTAATTTATCAGTGAAGTTAGTGAATCCGTCATTTTCCCAATCATCTAGTTTTTGTTTTAAATTTTTAAATGATATTCTAGCGCTGATAAGAGTTTTATGTAGTTCACTTTGATTTTTCAACATATTGCTTAATAATATGAAATGATTTGTTAATCTAGCTAATTCCTGTAAAATCCTTTCATTTACTATTAGCTTATAATCAAATATATCATTTGCATTCATTTCATAAATCTCAATACCTGATTTAGAAAGGCTGAAAAAACCATTTTTAAGAAAGTACTCGAAATTTTCTAGGTAAAAGAGTCTAAACTGATCAACATGAGTTATTGCCCTTGAAAGTAAATCTTGAAAGTATAGTTTTTTATCAAGTACTACAGGTTCCTCAATAAATAAAGTTAAATTTTTGTATGGTGAAATTTGGTCGATATAGTAATTTACTGTTGTTTCTGAACAATTAATAATTGTAGAAATTGTATTGTTTATATATATTTCGAAATCAAAAATTGTATTTCGTTTGTTCGTAAAATCTATTATTGCACCAACCTTCTCTAATAATGGTTCATCTTGAATTCTTTTAGGGTCTTGATTTAAACCAAAATATTCAAAATGTGAGCAAAGATATTTTACATAGTAAATAGCATTTTGATTATATAAAAAGTATATATTTTCAAGATGTTCTCTGTAACTTTCTTTTTTTGTTTCTACGTATTTTTGGTAAAATTGAAGCTCTCTGTTGAAGTTAACTCGTCTATTTGAGAAAATCCCTGAAGACTCTTCAGTTTTAGTAGTGTACTCACAGTCCCAAACAGATATAAAGAAATGCCCCCAAGAGTCAACATTTACAGGAAATAATTCATTTAATAACTCGCACACTTCTGAAGAAGTATAAAGTTCATTATCTTCAGAGATAAATGATTTTCTAAAAAATTCAAATATGGTGAACAATGATACAGAATTCTTATCAATAGAATCAGTAATACTTTCACTTGAGCTATTTAACTCCAAGTTAGCAGATGAAATTGACTTTGCAATTATAAAGTTAATTAACAATCTTCGTAAACTACATTTATCATCTTCGTGCATGGAAGTAAATAGTAATTTTAATAATTTTTTTGAAGTTCCACTTATTTTACGTGTTGATCTGACAGATAGTGAATTATCAACCAAAGGTTTAATAAGGTAAAAGAAATAAGCTCCTCTAAAAAGATAATCATATCGACGTTTATATAGTTTTTTATAGATGCTCTCAACAGCCCTACTATCAATTTTTATGTATGCAGGTTTGAGAATGACATTTTTATTATTATTATATATTGAAAAGAATTTATTTAAAGTTAATTCAGTTGTTTTACTGTCTTTATCAATTTCAATAAGTTTATCTAAAATAAAATAAGTACTACATTTGTGAAGCCCTAATTTTTCACACACCTCCTTATAAAAAGCAAGCCTTTTATCAATTATATCTGTTACAAATTTATTAGAGTTTATAGAGATAGAATAAGTTGTTTCAAAGTTAAACTTCAGTTTTTCTTTAATAGCTTCTGTACCGCCTTGTGTTTGTGATGCTCTTAAAATATTTAAATAATTAGCCGTTCGATATGTATAAATAAATTTAAGATTATCAAGAATTAAATCATTTACTATATCTTTAATTATAGAATAAGAATTCTTTAGAACTGTAAATTTTGAAGCAAGCATTGTGATATGATTTGTAGCCGTGTCAACTTCATATCTTGCCAAAAGTGTATCAATGTTATCAAATATAAAGATTGTCTTATTTTGATTTTGGCTATTTGTAGTTAGTATTATGTATAATAATAAGAGTTGAGTAGCTCCTTTGACATTACTGTGATCTTTATAGTTTTCTAAAAATTCTATTGTAATGTTAGAATCCAATTCATTATACCCGTCATTATAAAATTTTAAAATATCTTCACTAATTTCTGAAAAGAGATCTAGTACTTCCGAATGATATTGATTTTTCTTCTCAAAATTATTGTGTTCTTCAATATTTTGAAAATAATTGATTATTACAAATATATCTTTGTGATGAAATAGCTTATTTTTTATTCCACTAATTAAAAAATCAATTGTTGATTTTTTAAAAGTAAAAGTATTGTTATTAGCATATTTGAATGCATAATGTTCAAAGTCAATTATCTTCAAGTCCCAATCAATATACTCTTCAGCTAAAATTTTGACATTTGTCGATTTACCATTTTTAGAATATCCATGCAGTATAAGAAAATTTTGAGTTTGAAGCGTATCAATAACTTCCTTCCTAATTTTTTTCAGCTCATTGTTATCACAAAACATATATTCTTTAAAATCATCAATATCAAATACCTTATCTAATTTATCAATTGAATAATTTAAAATATCGAAAAATAGTAATTCTGAATTTCTATGATTTGCGAAATGAGATTGAATTTTTTCTATGAGTATATCCATGTAAGCTAATATACAATAGAAAATCAATAAAAATTATATACTTGTAAGTTTTTTTTTAATCTTAACACCTATTTATTTTGACAACA
This sequence comes from Chitinophagales bacterium, assembly GCA_020628375.1. GTDB lineage: Bacteria > Bacteroidota > Bacteroidia > Chitinophagales > UBA2359 > JAHDDA01. Next base: position 74,785 of record JAHDFD010000004.1, read on the forward strand.
AACTACCTGCCGATAATGTTAAAATCAACAACAATGCTTATAATCCAAGCTTGTTGAATTTATGGGAAGGTGATTGTAGTTTGTGATATAGTATCAAACGGAACTAAGCACTAAATTTTGATAAACAAAAACTCCTTCAAGATTATTTGTCTTGAAGGAGTTTAATATATATTTCAGTTTTCATTTATGTACTATAATGTATAATCCATAATGTCCCTGACAGCGCTGATTTTGCTTTAATTTTTGAACACCTTAAGCATTCTGTCTATATCATCATTCAGGAAGCGAACGAAATAAGTTCCCGAAGGATAATCGAATAAAGAAACCTGACCGGTAAAGGTATCATTATAGCGTGTCAGATTGGTTCGTTGTATTCTTTTACCTGTCAGATCATAAATTTCCAGATATAAGAATACACTGCTTTGTTCCAAGCCTGAAACATTAATTCTGAATACACCATCGGTTGGGTTCGGGAAAATTTCGATAAAATGCTCAGTCGCGATCGAGCCATTATAACTAGTAATATCCAAAGCAGCCATTTCTGCTACTGAACAATCAAGATCATCTTCTACAACAATGTCATATTCGCCCGATTCCAAGCCTTCAAATACATTCGACGACTGGAATGTAACACCATTATCTATGCTGTAAACATAAGGTTCATTTCCAGCAAATACATTAATTGTTAAAGAACCATCTTCTGCACCTGTAAAAGTTTCATTTACGAGATCTACTACATAAGCCAGCTTACACGCTTCTATGGTAACCGTTGATTCATAAGTACAATCGTTAGCATCTAAAACCATGATCTCATAATCACCTTCAGCTAATCCATCGAATAATGGGCTATCCTGATAGCTTTGTCCACCATCAATACTGTATTGTACCGGATCACTTCCATTTTCATCATTCACCAATATAGAACCATCTTCACTTGTATCTTCGCTTGTTGCTGTAACAGCAAAATCAGCAGTAAGGAAACAAGCAAATTCAGCACAAAAATCATTTTCTTCTATGGTTGAAAAATTACCATTACTGAATAATAACTCTTCTCCAAGCGCATCGGTAAAGCTGTAATTCCCCTGACCAACGCCACAGCAAATACCATCGCCAAAAGTATCGAAAATAGTGAAGGTATAACATTCATCAGCATCAAGACATAATTCCTCAACAAAAGTAGAATTAGCGCTAGCATAAGGACCTCCGCTATTAATAACCTGCCCTTGTTCATTGGTCAACTCCCATGTTGTTTCTTCAGGATAATCGTCGGTATTCAAGTTGAAGAAAACAGCCACGCTATTGATGATTGCTTCAAAACTTCTTAAGACACTATCATTAGCAGTGTTTTCGTCGAAATTACCATTTGGTAAAAAACAGCTAGCAACGATGGTGTTACCTCCATCATTCAAACCTGTAACGGTTAAAGGAATATTTACCGATTCACCTGAAGGAAGCTCTCCTGTCCAATCGATCGTTTTAAATGAAGTTCCATTCAACAAAACTTCGACAACAATAGAGTTCAATGTTTGTGTTCCATAATTAGTCAATACCAGATCAATAACTTTAGCAGGTCCGCAACTAACATCACTTAATCCATTGATTACAGAAATACTAGCATCCCACCTTGGTAACTTTGAAATTACTGCTCTGAGTGTATCATTCAAATATGCCTGATCGTCTTCTAAAGCAGTGAAGAATTTGAATTCATAATCTTTGATCTCATCCATATTCACTGTCGGTGTAAAAGTATGTGTGTAGGTTTGACCCGGCGCAATTGCTGTATTCACTGTTTCTGTTACAGCAGTTCCATTTTCAAAAATATAACCAACTTCAAAACTCTCTTGTGTCTCCAAACCATAGTTTTCTACTTCAAAAGAAACTGTTTCACTATCCGTTAGATCATCGGCACTTTGTGGGCTTATAACAGAAGCTACTCCTATATCTATTGTATCTCTTCTTAATTCAAAAGCAAGAATACGGGTATCAACCCCTCCACTTCCTGCATATTCGGTCGTGTACCAGAAGGTTCTGTCATTCGTTGGATCAACCGACATGTGTGCATAATCACCGAACCTGCTACCAGAATTAATAGTATTCGATCCCTCAACCACGACATATTCATCAATGGTCATCTCTCCCAATGGATCACCTGCACGACGACCAGTAAAACGAACACCTACATAAGAGTTCGGACTTGTGACATTATACGCCAGACCAATATTACCGGCACCATCCATACAAATCCCTCCCATAAATCTATCGAGTCCGTCATCCAATGCTAAAGTTCCTTCTTGTCTTAAAGACCAATCACCTCCAGAAGTTCTTCTAAGTTCTACCCATCTGATTCCCGAAAGATTATCTCCATCGGTAACATCTGTAATAAAGTTGAATACCATTGATTCGTGCGAACCAAAATTCCTGTAATGTGCCTGATTCATAATTACCTCAGGAATGGCATCTAATCCGCCGCCACCTTGTTGCGGAACACAAGGGAAAAATCCGGCACCACCAGCAGAACATGGATAACCATCATAAGGTGAAAGCACTACACTTGTAACATCGAATGATGTATTGGAAGGCGTATCAAAATCTACATCAACTGAATAAATTTCCACCTGATCTTCATCTACTTGTCCCCACGACGAATCGTTCAATACTAAAAACGTTGGTCCGTCAACAGGCTCATTAAATCCTGTCCAATCAAGCGGCGTTGCCACAAAAAAACCAGCTTCAGTATTGTTATTTCCAGGTAAGATTATTCGCTGAATCGGCACTGAAGCAGCCCCCGTCATCAAAGCTTCTTTATCTATCAAATAACATGGTAAACTTCCGGGGCCTCCTTCGTTTGTTGTTACTGAAATCACATTATTCCAAACACCATATTTAGGGTAATCGGGAAAACTTGGAGTAGAAAAGTTATATACATCCCATTCGCCTAATGGATCGCTTGTATGTGAAACTGCTACCAATAAGTTATTATTCGGTGGAAACTCTGTTATCAACCATTTGTCGCGACTTTGATCGTATAAAATGATCGGATCGCCCGCAGAAGATAAATTCAGTTCTCCCCAAAGCGTATTCGCATTAAAGGCATCCAATAAATTACCTTCCTTATCATAAACGCCTATTGTTGTCGCATTCACTGCCTGTACGTAGTGATCTCTTCCAATATCACCACTCGGATCGTTTGGAGCTGAACCAGTAGATAAGCCTTCAAAATTCAATAAGGGTTCAACAGGCGTTGCCAGATTCGCATCAAAGCTAGTTTGTCTTACCGCATCAGGTCCCTGATGCTCCAATTCCGGTCTTACAATTGTATTCCTGCCACGACCAACAAAGTCCTTAGGTTCTTTTTTATTTTTTTTCGCTAATTGTTTTTTACTCTTATCAGTAGCGCTACGATCAATTAAATCACGAATAGCAGGTGTAGTTCCTACCTTTTCTGCATAACTGACTTCTACGTTTGCTTCCAGCTTTTTCTGTGTTTTTACTGAGCCCACTCCCTGAGCTTCAACAGTATTACCGCTCCATATTACGCAAAGGCACAAAAGGCAAACAGCATAAAATTGTTTCATTGTATTTATAGTTTTATTAAAAGGATTCAGATGTTTTAAGAATATGTTTAACTATCCACTGTCCACAAAAATCTTCTACTTTTTAAAAAGTAACATCATGTGTTCTGTGGTTTGTTGACTATTTACAAAAATGTAGTTACACATTGCAACTCGAATTGTTTTAATTATGCTTTCAGCATTAAACATTATTATGAAAATTATTGTAAAGTCAGTTCGACAAGCTCACTAACCGCATAAATTCGATAGCTGAGCACGGTCGAAGCTTCTTATCAAAATGCTATAATCAGTTTTCGTAATAAATTCTATTAATTAAATTCATAAGGGGAGCTTATAATAAATTACTGATCGCTGACTTTCGGTGTTCTGACTAATTCTGCAAATTCAGCCTCTACAACTTTATCTGATCGTTTGATCTTTGTAAGTAATTTATCAGCCGCAATTTTACTTGTATTATAAGTAAACATAAAACGATTTTCACTTCTGCTTATCTTGCGTTTCGATCTCAGTTCATAATTACTGAATTCTTTTTCCAAAGCTGAATCTGTAACATCGTTTTTCAGTAAAACAATAATGTTCTCTGTATCATAGTTGGAATTCATAACCGTTTTAGTTGTATCACAGGCAAATATCAATACAAGAAAGCATAAGCTCAGGCAATATAAAAGCTTCATATTTTTTATTAGGGCATTTAAAAATCAATAAGCAACACTAATAAGTAGTCGGAAAAAAGTTTCTTAATAGTTCTTTTGAATATTTATCTGATTTACTTCGTCAAAAAATCCTCAAATATTTCAATATTCTCCGTATTTTTTCCTTGTCTATCAAAAAAATCTCTCAACATAACATTATAAAGAAATTTCTACACGCCTACTTAAATGGGAAAAGCATTGTGAAAATACAACTATTCTATTGTAAATCTTTGATTATAATTGAACTCTGTGTTGGTTTAGCCAACTGAAAGACAAAAAATGCAACAAGCACACCCTTACAGAATATGGTTATTAAAACAAATTATAATGCTGAAGGTTTTATGTCTTTCACTTTAAGTTGCAAAGAAGTATTTCCATTCCATGTATTGGTATCGATCTGATAACAAATATCGAATGCTCCGTTTTTTATTATATGGAATTTCTTCGCCAATCCAAAGCCAATTCCACCAATGGGGGTACTTCCATTTTGACTAATATGAAATTTTACATGTGTTTGATCTTGACCAACAATTTTTGACCATCCGGTATCTCTAACGCCTCGTGAGCAAAAAACTGGACGCATATTTTTAGGACCGAATGGTGCCATTTGCTCAACAATATCGAAAAACTTGGGTGTTATTTGTACCAGTTCTAAAGGAGCATCAATATTAATTTCAGGAATTAGCATATCGGGTTCAATACTAGCTGCTACCACTGCTTCAAACTTCTCGATAAATAAAGGAAGTTGTTCTTCGGTCATAGTCATTCCGGCTGCGTATTTATGCCCACCGAATTGCAACATACAATCGGAGCATTCCAATAAAGCGTTATACACATCAAAGCCTTTTACTGAACGAGCAGAACCGGCAATTTTACCGTTAGAAGTAGTTAGAATAATGGTTGGTCGATAATAGGTTTCCATTACGCGGGAAGCCACAATTCCGATTACACCTTTATGCCAATGCGACTGATGTAATACCGTTGTCTTTTTCTCAATTAGCTTTGGATTCCCTTGTATCAATTCCAATGCCTCCTGTGTAATTTGCCTATCGAGCGATTGGCGGTCTTTATTATTCGTATTTATTGACATTGCCTTTGCTGCCACTCCATCGGTTTCTGAAAGCAACAAATCAACTGCTTTATTACCCGACTCTAATCTGCCGGCAGCATTAATACGCGGACCGATCGTGAAAACGACATCTGTAATTGTCATTTCCTTTTCTGTCATGCCACTTAACTCTATCAGTTCTGCTAAACCTCTTCTCGGATTTCTGTTTATTTTTTGTAAACCAAAATAAGCGAGGGTTCTGTTTTCTCCGGTTATAGGTACAATATCAGATCCAATGCTTACTGCCAATAGATCGAGTTGCTTTTCAATATAATCGAAAGGAATAGCATTCTTTTTAGCAAATGCCTGTAATAATTTGAATCCTACACCACATCCACAAAGTTCGTCGTAAGGATAAGTACAATCATTTCGTTTAGCATCGAGAATGGCAATTGCCGGAGGTAATTCATCTCCCGGGCGGTGGTGATCGCAGATAATAAAGTCTATACCTTTTTCTTTAGCATAAGCTACTTTTTCTATGGCTTTGATCCCACAATCGAGTGCAATAATTAGCGAAACACCTTCTTCAGCAGCTACATCTATTCCTTTGAAAGAAACACCATAGCCTTCTTTATACCTATCGGGAATATAGTAAATAATATCATCGTAGAAAGATTTGAAAAAGCCATAAACAAGCGAAACCGCTGTTGTTCCATCTACATCATAATCACCATAGATCATGAGTTTCTCTCCCAACTCCAGCGCCATTTCAATACGATCGACCGCTTTATCCATATCTTGCATAAGAAAGGGATCGTGCAGGTGATCGAGTGAAGGACGAAAGAAATGTTTTGCCTGATCGAAAGTTTCGATTCCACGTTTGACCAGAATTTCACAAAGCATTTTGTTGATCTTCAGTTCACTATATAGTGCTTGAACTTTTCGTTCATCTGCTTTTTCATAAGACCAGCGGTATTCCATTGAGCGATTTTTTACAAAGGTAGTGATAATACAATTTGAATAGGTGGTTTAGTGAGTGCTAAGATAGCAGAAATGGTGGTGTTTCAAAAGCCTTTATTGGTTAAAAAACAATCATCACTCCCCCTTCAAATGCGGCATATACAATTTGAACATTTTAGTAATGTACTTTCCAATTACGTCAAATTCAAGATTCACGACTGTACCTTTTTCAAAAGCATTGAAATTCGTATGTTCGTAAGTGTAAGGGATAATGGCTACTGAAAAGGCATCTTTTTCGGCATCAACAACGGTAAGGCTCACGCCATTCACACAGATCGATCCTTTAGGAACTAAAACACTGACATCACTCGGTTCAAACTCGAAACGAAAATACCAACTTCCGTCAGATTCATCTATTGCCACACAAGTCGCTATCTGATCGACGTGCCCCTGAACAAAATGACCATCTAAACGAGCATTTGCCTGCATGGCTCTTTCAAGGTTTACTTTATCACCGACCTTCCAATATTGCAGATTCGTTTTCAACATCGTTTCATGAATAGCTGTTACTGTAAAGGTCGTTTCATTGCAGGCAACAACCGTTAAACAAACCCCATTATGCGCAACACTCTGATCTATTTTTAATTCTCGTGCTAAAGGCGTTTCAATAGTGAAATGATAATTCAAACCTTCTTGTTCAATGGCATTTATTACGCCTTGTATTTCTATAATTCCTGTAAACATAATTAATTACTATACCTCGATTGCTATACTTTAACGCTCAACTTCGACAGCAGTGGCTGCCACTACGCTCAACTTCGGCTACGCTCAGTTACCGAATAACTCTTAAACTCTTAAACTCAAAAACTATTCAACCGCTGCTCTGAAATTCTGTGTTAATTTATAAGACAAGTTAAAGGTAGCAGGAGAAGTATGTGTAAAGTTTTCTTCAAACATATTAATATTCTGATAAACCCTGTCAAAATCTATATTCAGATCCAATTGCGTACGCTGGTCATCGTATAGCGTGAAAATTTTAGGCAATTCTATACTTCTGAACAAAGTATCCGTTCCTGTATGATAGGAAAATGTTTTTTCTTCACCATCTCTATTCAGATTCCCTTCTAACATTACAAATTTATATTGCGTATTCCAGGTCCAGTAGGTATTCTGATTAAAGCTCATTGGATGATCTGCTTCAAATACCGATGGATCCATGTCATTTAATTCAGGGCTTAATCCAATGCCTACTTTTAACGCCTTATATGTTCCTGCCGGTATTTTAAAATCGTGTGTTCCTTCAAAATTGAAGTCGTGCAGAATTACATCAGTAACATCTACTTCTGTAAAATCATCTTTAATTAAGCTGATGTTTGAAAGGTAAAACTTCACCAATGTATAATCGACTAAATCTCCTTCATTATTTGCAAAGTTCTGATTCAATGTAAAATCTTCACCATTGATCGTACCTTTAATATTCAATAAAAGGTTTTTTCCATCCCAGCAATTATGATCGTCTCTACATGCTAAAGAGAAGAGCATTAAAGCTATTAAACATAAAAATGACAATTTTTTCATACTTCTTTTTTTAAGCAGGGAATCAATGCAAAAAAGCAACAAAACAACATATTATCCACTTGAAAATTCAATACTGCATCTGTACAGAAAACAAATCCATAACAGAGTAAAAAAGCTACACCAAATATAAAACGTAAGTCGCCTAGTTTGTTCAGATATAATAACCAGTTTCCCATAACAAAAAGAAATGCGAATAAGCCTATAATGCCACTACATGCCCAAAAGAATAAATATTGATTGTGTAAATTAACACTTAATTTAATTGGTGCTTTATCATATTGTTCCTGCATTTTATCGCGGTAATCGCCCACACCTACCCCTAATACTGGTGCTGTTTGAATCACTTTCCACGAATTTTCCCATGAGATTAACCTCCTTACTGAAGTACAATGGCTATAATCGCGATCAACGCCTTTATAGTATTCGTTCAATTCCCATCGCATTTGTCCGTAGCGTTTTTGTATCGGCGGAAATTTTTTGTAGAGTAAGTAAGGAGCTATTAAAAGCATCAAAAAACCTGAAATGGTACAAACTGATGCTGTAAAAATTCCAAATTTATTTTTAAGCTTTGGAAAAATGAATTGTGTACTTCTTAAAACCAATAAACCAAGAATTGCGACAAATAAGCCTAGCTGTCCGGCTCTTCCTCCAATGGTTAAGGAACATCCCAATAGAAAAACACTCAATAAAATATTCGTCCATTTCTGATGGCGTTGCATAACCAGATAAATAGCCGACAAAGTTGCCATAGCAATTAAATTACCCAGTTGAATTCGTTCTATAAATGGAGAATACAAACCAAAGCTCAGATTTTTACCTTTTGGCATATATGGTTTTAAAATACCAATTTGTGCTGTTATCTGCTGAACTGTTTCGTCTGGAAGAAAATAAAAGATCAGGGTACAGATACAATTGAATACCGTTGCGATAATAAATACCTGAAGCAACTGAATCGATTTTTTTATAACAATTTGTTTGTTCAATAAAATAACCAATGGTAATAAAACAAAAGAATTATAGAGATATACCAAACTCCATCCTGAAGTACTATTTTCTGTATATACCTGACTGATAAGTAAACTCAGGAAAACAATTATCAACAAGCAAACAGGGCTATTTTTCTGAATACAATTTTTACTGAACTTATAAGGTGGCAACAAACTAATTCCCACTAAAGCAATGAGTGCCAATGAAGCTACAGCTTTTGACAAAGGCAATGCTATCATCATTAAAAGTAGTAAAAAGTGTGTCGTTTTTTCTTTCAGCATCTTATTAAGAATCTGCAAAGTTAAAACGCCTTTATTCAAAAATTCTTACAATAGCGGAATAGTAAAAGTATAGAGTATGGAACTTTTTCGGCTGCTTGTGTTGTTTTATACCCATTAGCTAAGACCTAAACCCTATATTTGTATGAGAAATTACATTCATAATATTATAAAATCGGCGCGCTCTATGAGCGAAAATGAACAAAATAGTCCATCGAAGGATGAAAACGCAAGGAATGAAGCCATTTTCAATAGTGAGTTAATTCCTCATATTGATGCTTTATTCAATTTTGCGATTCACTTAACTTACGATGAAGAAAGAGCGAACGACCTCGTTCAGGAAACCTATATGAAAGCCTGGCGTTTTATTGGTTCGTTCGAAAGTGGAACCAATGGAAAGGCATGGTTATTCAAAATATTGAAAAATGCTTTCATTAATGAATACAGAAAGCAGGCTAAACGTCCTACCAAAGTTGATTTTGAAGATGTGGTAAAATACCACGATGCAGAAGAAGGAACGGGTGTTGGTTACCTGGATTTGAATCAGGATATTTTCCAGGGAATGTTAGGTGATGAAGTATCTAGAGCTTTGGATTCGTTACCTGTTGACTTCCGCACCGTCGTACTATTGTGCGATATTGAAGGATTTACCTACGAAGAGATCGCCAAAATTGTTGATATACCTATTGGAACGGTACGTTCCAGATTACACAGAGCAAGAGGTATGTTGAAAGGAATGTTGGAAGCTTATGCTAGTAAAATGGGCTATAAAAACTAATTGATTCCTTTATTTATTCTTAAAAAATTATTTTAACGAAAACTCAAAGTCATGCGCGGTATTAATCATGATTGTAACAAGTGTGAAGAGCAAATTTCCTCATATTTAGATGGTGCTTTTAATGAGGAACAAGAACGACAATTTTTTGCATCGGTCAATAATTGTCCAAGATGTGCTGAAAAATTTGAAAAAGAGAAAAGTTTTAAAGTATTCATCAAGAAGAAAATGCCTGTTGCGAACGCTTCACGCGATCTGATCTCTAATATTCGCAGTCGTATTCATCAAGATAATTTCAGAAACGAATAATCTTCCATTATTTCTTTTTACATTTTTAACTGACCATAATATTTCTGCCAATGGCATTTACCCTCGAAGACCTGCTTTCCGGTGTTCAGAAATGTGAAGTAAGGTCATTGGCGCGTGCCATTTCTTTAGTTGAGAATAATACAGAAACTGGTACAGCATTACTTCAGCAGTTAAAAATAAACTTCGATATTCCGCTTATTGGTATTACTGGTCCACCCGGTGCAGGAAAAAGTACATTGGTCAATGCGCTTATTACCAATTATGTTCAGCAGAATTTAAAAATAGCCATACTTGCTGTTGATCCATCTTCCCCTTTCAACTTCGGAGCCTTACTCGGTGACCGAATTCGTATGAGTTCATTCTATAATAATGAACAGGTATATATTAGAAGTGTTGCCAGCAGAGGTTCTTTAGGAGGACTCTCGAATAGTATTCTTGAAATAAGTGATGTCTTACGTTCAGCCAATTTCGATCTTATTTTAATAGAAACCGTAGGCGTTGGGCAATCAGAAGTTGAAATTGCAGGCTTAGCAGATACCACCATTGTTACGCTTGTTCCTGAATCGGGTGATGAAGTACAAAGTATGAAAGCCGGATTAATGGAAATTGCCGATATTTTTGTTGTGAATAAAGCCGACCGCCCCGATTCCAATACTTTCTATACCAATCTTGTAAAATTATTACATGGTCGGGCAGCTTCAAACTGGAATATTCCTGTTATAAAAACCATTGCTACAAAACAAGAGGGCATCGATTCTTTGAGTGAAAAAATACAAGAACATACGAATTTGAAAGTCGTAAATGAAAAGCGTTCAGTTTTGCTTGCTCAAAAAGTTTTCAGATTGATTCAGAAAAGAAAAATGAAAGATGTTTCCCTAAATAAACTGATCGATCATTTAGTGAAACATCCTGAGACAAATATTTATCAATGGGTGGCTACAACGGAATTTTAATTTCATAAGACTTACCACTACTTCTTGCATTCAAAGCGGTAGTTCTCAACCAAGGATTCAGTAATTTTAATTGTTTATACGTTGTTCCTCTTTGCAAAGCAAAATCTGGAATACTTGGTATTGATTTAACCGTTTCAACGTTAAAGGCTACCGGATGATAGCGTTCATTATAAGGTACATCGAAACCATATTGCTCAGGGTTTTGCAATATCAATTTTACTGCTAATATTCTGAATACATATCGTGCGGTTTCCTGATTGAGTACTAAATCGTAGTAGGTGTTTGCTTTTTGTTTGTTCATCTGGCTACTGATTCCAGCACCACCTGCATTATAAGCTGAGGCTGCCAAAGTCCAGTTTCCAAAACGATTGTACATGTTTTTCAAATATTTACAAGCTGCTTTGGTTGCTTTTTCGATATGTCTTCTTTCATCTACTTGCTCTGCTACTTCCAATCCATATTCTTTTGCTGTTCCTTTCAGAAACTGCCAATACCCTACTGCTCCTGCATGTGATGTTGCGTTTGCCTGCAAACTACTTTCTATAACAGCAAGGTATTTAAAATCATCAGGGATTCCATTTTGTGCGAGTATAGGTTCTATTATCGGGAAAAATTTATTCGCCAGTTTTATATTTCTGATGGTATTACTGTGCCAGTAAGTATTACTTAACAGTTCACGATCCAAACGTTCTTTCACATCGTAGTCGTGCAATGGAACATTCTCCCCACAGAAGTTCATTGAAGCAGGAATAGGTACAGCCTTCATGTGTTGCAGATCGAAAAAAGGGCTGCTTGAAGCTTCACTGTTATTGCCTACACGTTTTTCAGGTGGAGGAGCTTGTTCACTCGTTGTATTCGAGCGTAAAAAGATCATTCCAATTATTGCTAACAGGCATACATTCAATGCCCAACTCATTTTTTTCATAATGTTCGTTTTAACCAAGCACTAGCTTTTCATATAGTTTTGCTACTACTTAGTAAGTTATATTTTTTCAGAATTTGTGTGCTGGAGTCTTTCACAAAATCTATGACACTAACTTCCTTTACAAGTTAAGTACCAATATATCGCAATTAGCCCTTTACTGAATGATTTTTAACAATATTATATTCCACGATGTACTAACAGGGGTTTGTTAGTTTGTTAGTTTGGGAGTTTGGGAGTTTGGGAGTTTGGGAGTTTGGGAGTTTGGGAGTTTGGGAGTTTGGGAGTTTAAGTAAAATAAGATTTCGGTAACAAAGCCTTTACAAAGGTTAAATTTGTAATACTTACCGAAATCTTATTTTTATTGAGTTTTATACATTATAAATATCTTCAATCTCATTCTGATATTTATCAGCAATTACTTTACGTCTTAGCTTCATGGTTGCGGTTAATTCTTTACCTTCTATCGTCCACTCTTCTGGTAATAATTTGAAACGTTTAATTTGTTCTACTTTACCAAAGTTCGGATTCATCTCTTTCTGAATTCCTTCATAGATTTTCACAACCTCAGGATGTGAAACGAGTTCTTCCTTCGACTTATAATCGATACCACAATTCTTACAATGATCTTCTAATTTAGGGAAAGCCGGTACAATAAGAGCTGAAACGAATTTTCTATCATTTCCAATAACAATTATCTGATCGATAAAGGTTGATTCCTTGTACTTACTTTCGATCAGCTGTGGAGCAACATATTTTCCACCAGAAGTTTTGAATAACGATTTTTTACGATCTGTTATTTTCAGGAATTTCTTGCCTCCTTTTTCAATCCATGTTCCGATGTCTCCGGTGTGTAACCAGCCATCACTATCAATGGTTTCGGCAGTAGCGTCTGGTCGATTGTAATAACCCATCATTACATTATCCCCTTTTGCGCATATTTCACCATCTTCGGCAATTTTCACTTCCACATTCGGAATAATCATTCCAACAGATCCCATGTACGATTCAGATTCATCGAAACGGTTCATAGTAATTACCGGAGAAGATTCTGTCATTCCATAGCCTTCTCTTACCTTTACTCCGGCGGCATTGAACAAACGAGCCAAGTATTCAGGTAATTTTGCTGCTCCTGTTACTATTCCTTCAACATTTCCACCCAAGGCTTCAAGCCATTTACTGAAAATAAGCTTTCGGGCAATGCCTAACTTTGCATTATACATTGCACCTCTGTCGTGATAATCGTATTTCAATCCAAGTTCTACAGCCCAGAAGAACAACTTGCGTTTAATACCTGTTTGTTCTTCTCCTTTCGCCATAATTTTTTCATATACTTTTTCTAATAAACGAGGTACGGTACTGAAATAATTCGGCTTTACTTCTCTTAGATTATCTCCTAACTTATCGATACTTTCTGCATACCAGATAGCTGTTCCTTTCGACATGTAGGTATAAGAAACCGTTCTTTCAAAAATGTGGCACAATGGTAAGAAACTAAGTGCTTTTTTAGTCGAATCCATTGGTAGTAATTCGTAAACACTTTTGATATTGGCTACAATATTATTATGACAAAGCATTACCCCTTTAGGCTTTCCTGTAGTTCCTGAAGTATAAATAAGCGATGCCAGATCCATTTTATCTACGTTTGCCTTTGCTTCTTTTACTGCATCTAAACTTCCTTCTTCTTCACCAATATTCTGTACTACCGACCAATGTCTGTATCCGTTTATTTCTTCGATCGTAAATATTTCTTCTAAAGAGGGTACTTCATCGAATATATCTTTCACCTTATCGAGTAAGCCCTGATTTTCAACAAAGCAGTATTTTATTTTAGCATCATTGAAAATATAAATATATTCTTCACGACTTATCGTTGGATAAACCGGAACATTTACAGCACCAATCTGCAAGACTCCTAAATCTATGAAATTCCATTCCGGGCGATTAGTAGAGATCAATCCGATCTTATCGCCTTTTTTTACGCCCATTTTTAAAAAACCGGCACTCATTGCATTAGCTGTTTCTACTACTTCTTTTGTACTGTATTGTCTCCAGTGTCCATCGTATTTATACGCCAAGGCATCATTTCTAGGAAATTTATCGAGTTGATATTGTGGGATATCGAATAATCTAGTGAAATCAGGCATGCTATTTTCAGTTTAATTGATTTTAGGATAATTTGCTAATTTAGTATTTTTCTGTTACTTATTTAACGCGTATATTCTTATTATTTTAAAGAAGATATCTTTTTTCTTCTATTCTGTTAAATTTCGTCTAAGAAAGCGGTTAATGGACTGCTGGCACTCGCCGTAGTCTGTTTTGCTAATTTTGCTTCATAAGCCATTCTTCCGGCTTTGACTGCCAATTTAAAAGCTTCAGCCATTTGTAAGGCATCAGGTGAAGATGCTATTGCTGTATTTACCAAAACGGCATCGGCACCCATTTCAAGTGCTTCGCAAGCATGTGATGGAGCACCTAATCCGGCATCAATTACTACAGGTACATTTGCTTGCTGAATAATAATTTCCAGAAAATCTTTACTGCTCAGCCCTTTATTACTTCCGATAGGTGCAGCTAAGGGCATTACTACAACTGACCCTGCTTCTTCAAGCTGTTTACATAAAACCGGATCGGCATGGCAGTAGGGCATTACTTTGAATCCTTTGGAAACTAATTCTTCTGTAGCTTTCAGCGTTTCAATAGCATCGGGCATTAAGTATTTCGGATCGGGATGAATTTCCAATTTAAGCCAATCTGTCTCCAAGGCTTCCCTTGCTAATTCAGCAGCAAAAACTGCTTCTTTTGCATTTCTCACCCCTGAAGTATTTGGTAAAAGATCGACATTGGGTATTTTCAAATGTTCGATCATATTATCTTTAGTATCATTCAGGTCAACTCTTTTTAAAGCAACGGTTACCAACTCTGTTCCTGAACGAATAACCGCTTCCTGCATTTCTTTAGCAGAACTAAATTTACCTGTTCCTAAAAACAATCGCGATTCAAATGTTTTATCGGCTATTTTCAGCATTATGCTTTTCTTTTAATTCTAGTAATTGAATTTCTTTATTTCATCGATAAAGTCCTGAGTATTTTTCGAGATTTCATTGTTTTTATGTACTGCTCCTGAAACTGCCACTCCGCTGATTCCTGTTTTCAATATTGCTTCTATATCTGCTAACTGTATTCCTCCAATTGCAATAATAGGAACCCTAATATCATTTTTCTTTATTTCAGCCATCAGACTTTTATAACCTGCTATTCCAACTAAAGGGCTTAGTTTCTTTTTACTCGTTGTAAATTTATAGGGGCCGTAACCGATATAATCTACTTTTTGTTCTATTAGGTACTGCACATCTTCAAAGGTGTTTGCAGTACCACCTATAATTTTTTCAGTACCTAAAATCTTTCTTGCTTCTATGGGAGGAACGTCATTTTTCCCAAGATGTACGCCTGATGCATTAACGAATTTACAGACTTCCACAGAATCGTTAATAATTAGCTTACAATTGTATTTGTCTGTAATTTCTTTAACAGCCCCTGCCAATTTTTTCCAAGTTTCTAAATCTTGATTCTTGGTTCTTAATTGTATCCATTTACAAGTGCCTTCACATGCTTTAAGGGCAAGTTCTTCATGCGAAAATTCAGCCTTATCGTTTGTCAGATACTGAAATTTTTCAATAAGCATTATACCTGCATTTCAGGAATATCTCCTTCTACTATTAATGTTCCCTCTGTAGCATCTTTAACTTCTTGTACGCTTACTCCGGGAGCCGTTTCTTTTAATTCAAAACCTCTTTCAGTTACATCTATTACAGCCAGATTTGTAACAATTCTTTTAATACAACCCAAGCCGGTTATTGGTAGTGTACACTCTTTTAACAGCTTTGATTTTCCTTTTTTATTTGTGTGCATCATGGCTACTATTATGTTTTCTGTTCCGGCTACCAAAT
Organism: Chitinophagales bacterium; assembly: GCA_020628375.1. GTDB lineage: Bacteria > Bacteroidota > Bacteroidia > Chitinophagales > UBA2359 > JAHDDA01. The sequence continues at coordinate 90,809 of JAHDFD010000004.1, forward strand.
CCATAGCTCCGCCCATACCTTTAACCATTTTACCCGGAATTTTCCAATTCGCAATATCTCCTTTTTCAGATATTTCCATAGCACCTAAAACTGTAAGGTCAATATGTCCACCTCTTATCATCGCAAAGCTAGTAGCTGAATCAAAGAAGCTACTACCAGGTAGTGTTGTTACCGTTTGTTTGCCTGCATTTATCAAATCTGCATCTACTTCAGCTTCGGTTGGGAATGGTCCCATTCCTAATAATCCATTCTCTGAATGTAGGGTTATATTTATTCCATCGGGAATATAATTAGCAACTAGTGTGGGAATGCCAATTCCTAAATTCACATAGTAACCATCTTTTAGTTCTTTTGCTATTCTTTTTGCAATGCCGTTTTTATCTAAAGCCATTTTATTCTTTTAAGTAAAAATAAGTATTCACTTTTTATTCTGCGAATTTATATTATTTTTCGCATTAGATCTTATCATTAGGGTCCCAGAAAACTTTTTTAAAATCCTGAATTTGATTATCTATTACTTCAATACCTTCATTCTCTAATAATTGCTGCATTAACTCAGGTGGATCAAAGTGGTGGCGACCTGTTAACAGTCCATTCCTGTTCACTACTCTATGAGCTGGTAAAAGAGGATCGTCTTTAAAACTAGCATTCATTGCCCACCCTACCATACGAGCTGCTTTTCCTGCTCCTAAATATTTTGCTATTGCTCCATAAGAAGTTACCCTACCTTCCGGTATTTCCCTTACTACCTCATATACCTTTTGAAAGAAATTGATTTTGTCCATTTACCGAAATTACTGCATTTTTGCAATATGAACAGAAAGGATATAACCATATTCGTTGGTCCGATATGCAATTTGGCGGATGCACGTTTTTATGCTGCTTTTGAATTCGACTTTCTTCTATTCGACTTCAGAGTAGATTCTGACTTCAAAGTAAGTTTAGAGCTATTCAATGAAATTAAGGAATGGGTTACTGGTGTAGAATTTGCCTGTATTTCCAATTCTTCCAATGATTCGTTTAAAAGAACTTTTTCTGAATCTGAGTATTCTGAATTAGAAAAGGTTCAACCAAACCAACTTTCTGAATTTTCTTACAAAAAAGGTGATTCATTTCTTGTCGATATTTCTTCCCTTATTACCGAGCCTGTAAAGCATTATGATATGGTTGCAGACTGGTATGAATCTAAGTTTGAGGAATATTAGCAGGAAATGAAAACTTTAGGTACTTAATGGTTCTGTTATCTTCAAGGTGCATTCCTTCGTATCTTGTTTTGATATCTAACAATGGTTCATCATGTCCTTTTCCATAAATATCATCATTATCTGAATGTATGTTGCACTTATGTAGTTCTAACATTTCTTTAGTGAACTCATATAGTTCTGTACTATCTGTCTTTAAATGAATAATACCATTTGGCTTTAATATTTTCTGATAGATCAGTAAGAATCGTGTGTAGGTCAGTCTTTTTCTCATTCTTCTGAATTTCAGGAATGGGTCGGGAAAAGTTATCCATATCTCGTCAACTTCATCTTCAGCAAAAAAATCATCAATATTTTCTATTAGTGTTCTTTGGAATGCTACATTAGATAATTGTTCATCTAAAGCGTTTTTGGCTCCTTGCCATATTCTATTACCTTTAACATCAATCCCTATCATATTGATATTCGGATTCGATTTTGCCATAGCAATCGTGTAATAGCCCTCACCACAAGCCAATTCCAGTATCAATGGATTATCATTCTTAAAATATACTTCTCTCCATTTCCCTTTATAATCAATTGCATCACCTACATTATTATACAGTTTGTTAAATGGTTCTCTGTTATTCTGAAATACATTAGTAAATGTATCTAGCTCCTGAAACTTTCTACTTTTTCCTACACTCATTACTATTATTTGAAATGATTGACAAATTTAAGGTATTCAATAAATTTAATGAATAAAAAAAGCCCTCAGTGATTGCTCACTGAGGGCTTTGATATCTTCAATATTTACCCAGCATTTACCGAGTAAATATGAATTTCAGATCATTACTTAACGATGAACTTCGTAGTAATCATTTCTAATCCGTTGTTAGCAGTTAAGAAGTAATTTCCTGAAGCGTATCCGCCTAATTCAATTCTTACTTCATCACCGTTAGCGTAGATTACTTCTACTAACTGACCAGTTACATCGTAAACATTCAATTCAACATCACCAGGCATGTCAATTAATACGTTGATGTAGTCTGATGCAGGTACTGGAGATACTGCGATAGTTCCCTCAGCACGACGAGTTACATCGATTACATCAGCAGCAATAACTGTTACACCTTCGATATCAGTAGCTAATAGACGGTAGAAGCTTGTTCCTTCAGGAGCTTCTGTATCTAATACCTCGTAAGATGTTGGAACGTTGCTGTTACCAGCTCCTTCAACTTTAGCAACTACAGCAGTGAAGTTAACTCCATCAGTAGAACGCTCTAATGTGAAGAAGTCGTTATCATGCTCAGTAGCAGTTGTCCAAGTTAATAAGTTTCCGTTCTCACGTGCAGTACCATCGAACTCGATCAATTCAATAGCTGTAGGGTTGCTACAATCAATTGAAATTGGTTGCTCGTAGCTTCCGCAATCTGTATCGAATAAGATCGTGAATTGAGCTAATAAGTTTTCATCAACCTGGAATGTTAAGTCAGCAGTACCAACTTCACCTTCCTGAATGAATGGCTCACCAACTAATGTAGCATTACCTACAACACCAGTTACAGTGAATTCACCTCCAACACCAGCGATCTGTACAGTTACAAATCCTTCTGCACAATCAGCTCCCAATGGAGTTACTAATAATGGAGCACATCCACTTGGTTCCGGAGTAGGCTCACAAGTATTCTCGATATCAACTGTAATTGGATCACAGCTTGAACCGTTACTTGAGATCGTTAAAGTTTGAGACTCACCTAATCCTAACTGAACTGTTACAGCTCTATCAACTAATACACCATTAACTAATACCTGAGATTCAGTAGCTAATCCACCGTTAACAACAAATGATACAGTAGCTGTTCCATCTTCGTTACAAGTGTAAGCAGGATCAGTAGTTGATAATGCTTCGTTGTAGATTGGCGTAATTTCGTAAGGCTCACCCGGACATCCATTATCAACAGCTTGTACTGTGTAAGTACCAGTTGCAGATGTAACAGGGATTGTAATAGTATTACCAGTTTCAGCTAAAGTATTTCCAGCATCGTCAGTCCACTCATATACTGAACCACCAGTAACAGTTACTGTTAAATCATCATCACCACAAACTGTTAATGCAGAATCGAATGAAGAATCATATACTAAAGTAACTTCTCCGGCAGCAGGTAAAATTTCGAATGCACCATCAGCTGAACAACCACCTGATACGATAGTATAAGTGTGTGCTCCTGCAGGTAATTCTCCGATTAACTGAGTACCACCTACAGCACCAATGTTAATTCCTTCTTCACCACCGAATGGATAAATTGTTAAGTCATAAACTCCGTTTCCTCCGCTTGTTACGAAAGCTACATCGTCTCCTTCACATACAGGGCTTGATGCTTCTGTTACAACAGCAGGGTAAACTGTTACTGTACCAGTTGCAGAACAAGATACATCACCACTGTTAGCAGTTACTGTAATTGTTACATCAGCAGCATCAGTTACATTTACTACGTAATCAGTTCCTTCAGGTAATGTAGCAACATCTACACCTCCTACTGAAACAACAGCTGTGTAATCAGCACCTACATAGTTGAAGTCAACTGTAACGTTTCCGTCAGCATCAGCACATCCAGCAGTTGGGATGAATTCTGAAACAGTTCCAACTTCGATAATATCGAATGCAGATAAACAACCTTTATCATCACGTACTAAGATTGAAATAGTAGGGTTAGCAGCTACAGGTAAAGTAGCAACATTTTCAGCTCCGAAGCTTAAACCTCCGTCGAATGAGTAAGAGTATGGAGAACCATATCCTGTATTTTCATCAACTTCAACAGTTACAGTTACGAAACCATCTTCAGAACAAGCATCTACAGAAGTAGCAAATTCTACAGCGTATTCAGCTCTGATTCCTTCGATAGCAGCTGAAGTACATCCGTTTCCATCAGTTACAGACGCTGAGTAAACCTCACCTGCATTGATCACGAATAATGCATCATTCATACCACCTGTAGTTTCATTTCCTTCAGAATCAGCAATTGTAATTACATAATCACCAGATACCATTGAAGCATCGAATACTAATGCAGCTGCATAGTTTCCGTTCTCATCAGCAACAGGATCAGTACATCCGAAGTCCCAAGTTAATGTAGGTAATGCATTTACTGTGTATGAAATTACAGCAGCATCACTTGAACATCCGTATTGGTTCTCAATGTATAAGTTGAATGTAGTTTCTCCAACACCTAATGACTCAGGAGTCCAAGACATTTCATTATCAAAGAATACATTAGCAGATTCGTAGATTACGTTTCCATCAGCATCAGTGATGTAGTAGCTATCAATAGCTCCACCAGTAATTCCTTCGATTGTTGGAATTTCCTCACCTTCACAAATTTCCATTCCTTCGAATGCGTTATTGTTTGCAGGGATATCGTAAATAGTTACCGTTTGCGTGAACGAATTAGAACAGCTTCCTGGCATATCGTAAGTAATAGTGTAAGGTACTACTCCGTGTTGGTTAACAACTCCTATATCGTAGTTGAAAGTGAATGCACCTGCAGCACCATCAATAGAAGCATTATCCAATGCACCGTCGATTGCACAGTTAATTATCCAAGTTCCGATTCCATCAGCATCACCATCTAATGATAATTCAAATGCACCATCTGCATCTAAACAACGTGTGTATTCTCCATCTACAACTTCAAACTTCACAGGATCAGATCCTAATACAGTAATTGTTGCAGTTTCAGCATTTGTACAAGAACCAGCAGATACCGAGTAAGTAATTGTGTTTACTCCCGGGTTATCAGCAGGAACGAATTCAGTAGCAGCTTCACCGTTAACAGCGAATGAACCACCTGTAGTAGCGTAATCTGCTAAGTTGATAGCAGCATCATCGTTACATAATACTGAAGGTACCGTGAAGCTTGCATCTGGAGCAGCATCAACAGTTACCATAACTGAAGTTGACTGACCACATTCTTCTGTACCAACCATTCCGTCGAATTGGAATACAAATCCACCTAAAGCAGATGAGTAGAATGAACCATTGATTACATTGAATCCAGTCCAGTTAGCTACAACACCTTCAGGTAATAAAGCATTTAAGTCAACAACATCTCCTTCACAAACTGTTACATCGTCAATTGCAGGAATTGGATCAACAGAATCGTAAACAACAACTTCAGCACTTTCAGTACATCCGCCTACAGTGTATTCGATTGTGTATGTTCCAGCAGCATCAATAACAGTTGTTGGATCGATTGCTCCACCATTAGCAGTCCAAGAACCACCATCAACATTTGCAGTTACAATATCACCAGCAGTTACACCAGTACAAGCTGAAGCTAAAGCAGTGAATCTTGCATCGTTAATTGTTAATACAGCAGTTGAACAACCATCCTCAGCAGCATCGTTACATGCAGATTCTGCATTGATACAGTAAGTAATGTTGTAAGCACCAGGACCAGCAGGCATTAAGATATCACCCATTACTGTTCCTAAGTCAGAAGTGAATGTACCACCTTGATCAGCACCATCGAATAATTGAGTTAAATCAACTTCCGGCTGAGGCATACATAATTCCATATCTTTCAATGTAGAAGCATAAGTTTCCAAGAATACGATTGTAGCAGAACCTGTTGCTAAACAAGCGTAATCATCATTACAAGTACAGTTAACTTCTAAGTTGATGTCAACTTCGTCGTACTCTCCACATCCTTCAGAAGTGAATAATACTTGTACAGGTAATGCAGGAGAACCATCTTCTAAAGTAGCAATTGAGAATCCACCGCAAGGGTTAGCACCAAGTGGTAATTCAGTTCCTGTTTCGTGTAAGTTAGCAGCACCGAAAATTTCTTCGATCTGTGCGTACCAAGTAGCTGCAACTGATAACTCTGCATCCCAGTAAGCTGAGTTAGAGTATAAGTAGTAGCTAATAGCATCATCTAAGTTACATACATCAAATGCGTCAGCACCTAATACGATGTCTTCGCTATTGAATGTTCCTTCACCAGCAAATGCTGTATAAGATTCAGGGTATCCATCAGCACCGAATTGAGGTACGAAAGAAATTGTAATTTCACCGAAGTGGTTATCAGCACTTCCAAAGAATGCATTGATTTCAGCATTATCGAATGCAAAGATTTCCTGAGCTCCGAAGAATAATGAAATTGTATCTAAATCACCATCAGCACCATCACGTGTTCCGAAGTAACTGAATGTAATATCAAATGTATTGATAACACCATATGAAGGAACTGAAGGAATAGCAATTGATAATGTTCCTTCTCCCGGAGCAACAGGACAAACTGTTACGTCATCAGAACCGTAAGGTAAATCACCACCTAATGCAGGAGGTGCAGGGAATACAACATTATCACAAACTCCAGTTAAGATTGAAGCTTCAGCAGCTACATCTCCTTCTAATGCGAAGTCTAAGTAAGGCGTTAAGTCGAATGTTCCACTTGCATCTGCGCAAATTACAGAATCAGTTAATGTTAAACCTTCTGTACATCCTGTATCAACTGAGATAGAGAATGAATCAGCAGATCCACAGTTTCCGTTACCAGGAATAGTGTAAGTGAACGTCCAGTTACCAACTGCAGCGTTAGCACCTAAGTCTAATACCGAACCAAATGCTACAGGATCAGCACCTTCGTAAGAGTAAGACCAGTATCCAGCACCTGAAGTTTCACCAGTTAAGAATGCGTTGAAATCAACTACACCTAAACTTTGAACTGCATCTAAACAAACAGCACCTGAAGGGTTGTTTCCAATAGTTACATCGAAAGAAGACTCAACGTTTACAGCGTAAGACTCAGAGAATCCACATAAGTTGTTGCTTGCTTCCCAAGTTAAAGTAGCAATCTGACCACCTAATCCCATTGGAGAGAATGAGTAGTTTCCAGCACCATCATCAGAAACACCAGCACCAGACCATGCACCCGGAGCAGGTAAAGCGATCATTGCAGCATCTTCACAAACTACTGAAGGTGCATTCCAAGATTCTACTGAAATTGGCTCATAAATAGTTAATGTAGTTGTACACTCAGCACCCTGGAATGAATCACACTTGTTACCTTCAGTTCTTGAGTAAGTAACTAAGATACTTGCAACACCATCAGTGAATGTTAATTCAGAAACATCTACATAGTTACCATTCAATGTAGCATCAGCTCCATCAACAGAGAAGTTACCACCTTGTGTAGTAGCATCTGTGAATAATTGCTCTAAGTCGTAATCTTCATCACCACAAGCAAATCCACCGTTAGCATCTAAATCACAGTAAACAGTTTCTAAGAATAAGATAGTCTGACATTGAGTTTCAGTACATACAGTTCCACAACCATCAGCAGAATCAGCACATGGAGCGTATTGCTCTTTACATGATCCACCAGTGAAGCAAATCTGAACCTCATCATAATCAGCTAAGTCATAAGTTACCCCACCTGGCCAGTCGATTGCACCGTCTCCATCAGTGTCTTCATCAGCATCTAAAGTAAAGATAGGATTAACACAGTATTCACCAGTTAATACATCTACGCTGAATGCAGCTGAAGGTAAGTTAGAGAAGTCTGGAGCTTCATCGTTTAAGTTTCCAGCAAATGGATCATCAACACCAGCAGATAAGTTATTGTACTGGAATGACATATCAGCATTTAAAGAAATCGTCCAATCTAAAGAGTTAGACTGTAAATAATAGTTAACACAAATTGGATCGCCAGCAGGACAATCGCTACAATCAGTATTTGTAGGAATGTTAGCTGCTAAATCAGCAACATCAGCACTGAATGCAATATTAGTAAAGTGATCGTTATCAGGACAATCAGCATCAGGACCAACATTTGAGTTACCAGCTCCAGGATCGTTACAAGTAAAGATCTGTTGCGTGTAAGTACCAACTGTTAAAGTAACTCCGATAGTATCGTAATCACCTTCAGCAACTGTTGTAGTTCCAGCGTAGTTGATAGATAAGTTCAATCCATCTAAAGAAGTTAAATCTAATAAGTTAGACGAACCAGGACCATTAGCAGCATCGTCATCGTAATCGAAGCAAACGCTTACTTGCTGAGCTTGACCAGCTAAACCGTTAGCAGATGTTACGTTACCCATTAACATTTCAGAACCAACATAATCGCTGAAATCGAAACAGATAGGTGAATCAGTAGAGCACATTTCCGGCTCTGCAAATCCAAATGACCAAGCAGCAGGAGAACAAGTACCAGCACATGAACCACACTCATCAACAGTTACTTGGTAAGTTGTAGTAGCAGGACAAGTTCCATTTGAGTAAGACAAGTTAACAACTACTTCATAAGTAGTAGCGGAAGCAACTGCTAAACTTGAAGGATCGAATGTTAAAGTACCATCACCATTATCAACGAATTCAATATCTCCACCTGCAGCAACTTCATAGTTGTAAGGTAAGTTAGGATCATCAGAATATCCATCTACATTGATATTAATTGCAGCATCGCCATTACAAGCACTATCAGTAAATGAAGGTGCAACTGTAGGACATGGACAAGGCGTACAAGCTGTATCAGCAGTTTGAGTAGCTGATTCACCATTTCCGTCTGTAATAGATACACTGAATAATGTAACACCATCAGCTAATACCCAGAAATTAACATCGAATGCAGAACCGTCACCTGGATCCGCAGCAGCAATTAATGCTTCTAATTCAACATCAGTTAATGCTACACCATCCATACCATAAACATCACTAATAGCAGTAACATCGTAAGGAGCACCACCTGGAGTAATCGTTAAAGTTTCCTGTGCGATAATCACACCCGGAGCAACTTCCATAGATGTAGCACAATCACATGGATCAGCTAAGCCTAAAGTTACTGGGTCAGCTGTTGAACAATTATTTACAGTTTCACAGAATGATAAGTTATCTACATAAGCAGCACCACCATCATTACCTGGTTGTAAGTATAAAATTAACGCTTGAACTGATTCTGTTCCTACAGGAGCAGCACAACTGGTACTAGCAGTTATAGCAACATCTGTAGGAGAATTACCATCAAGAATAGTTGCCTCACAAGCTCCAATTTCATTACCACCTGCATCGAAGTATGCAATTTTAATTACTACCCAGTTATCATCTGGCGCACCAACACCTGATATAGCATCACCGCTTGTATGTAATCCACATGCACTTAATTCGTACTCATTTCCTTCACAAGCAGGGTACTCAAAGAAAGCTCCAGTAACATCAAATCCACCACTGAAGTTACCGAATAACTTAATCATTCCTTCTGGCTCACCACCAGCAGCGTCAGATGCAAAAGCATTTCCAAAAGTTGTAAAATCTGCAATTCCTGCATCGAAGCTTCCATCTACCAATGTGTTAGCACATCCGTTCGGGTTTTCGCAAGTTAATACTGGAGCAGCACATCCAGCACAAGCAGCCGAAGTAGCTGTTAATGTTGAACATCCTTGAGGATCTGTTATTGTTGCTGAAAAATCTGCATTCAATGCATCTCCATCAGCTACACATGCTTGTGTTTGTGAATCACAAACTGAACCATCAGATGCCAAAAGATCTACCTGTAATGTTCCACAAGTAGCAGCATCTGGTGTTACATCTGTTGCTACTAATTCTGGATATTCAGTATATGTTATAATTTGATTACATGAAACACCATTTTCATCTAACACTGGTGCTATTGTACCATCTACTGGATTAGTTATCTCAAATGCTACAACTGCTATTTCAAGTGCTGATGCAGAACAACCCCCGAAACCAAATGGAACAAAGTTGATTACATTTGGCACTCCGAATGGTGAGTTTGGTCCTCCGACATTTTCTCCGAAATAAACTGCATTGGGATCAGCCGCTGGATCAGCTCCTGCGAATGACGCACCATTTGTACCTGCTACTGTACCATCAGAAGACGCATATAAGAATAAGTATATTAATTCATTACCACTTGGTGCTAACTCATCTCCGTTTGGATTCGTTATATCAAATGTTCCTGACTCACAATTCTCTAAATTTGAGAATCCAAAACCTGCCGTACATGCTACAGGTGTACAATCCTCACGAACCACGTCTATAGAATTTGATAACACAAGACAAACATCACTTGTCAAATCAGCAGCATTATCTCCTTGTGCAGGAGCAACTCCTGAATTAGCATCTGTTAAGTTTCCGTCCCAAGAAATCAACCAAATTGAACAAGTACCAACTGGTGCTCCTTCTAAATCTGGGCTAAAAGTTGTAGTTCCAGGGCTCACAACACCTGCTGACAAAATCTCACCTGTAGCAGCATCAGTAATCAACCATCCTGTATTTTGACCAGCCTCACCTGTCGTTTCAACATCAATTACATCAGCATTACCATCTAAAGCACATACAGTTAATGGATCTGTTGTTGTTGTTAATGTTCCCGCCGCTGCTGTACAAGGCACTGTACAACCACCACAAGCAGCCGAAGCAGCTGTTAAAGTTGAACATGCTTGAGGATCTGTTACTGTTCCTGAAAAATCTGCATTCAATACATCACCATCTGCTACACATGCTTGTGTTTGTGAATCACAAACTGAACCATCAGATGCCAAAAGATCTACCTGTAATGTTCCACACGTGATAGCATCTGCTGTTGCATCTGTTGCAGTTAATATAGGGTAAACAGTATAAGTAGTAGAGAAAACTTCACAATCTTCGTAAATAGTTGTAATATAATCACCTACAACAGGATTATCAGGATCTGTAAAATCTAAACAGAATACATCTAAACCTGCAACAAAGAATACTTCATAATCAATTGGATCACATGTTGCATTAGGGAATAATGCAGGGTCCAAATCATATCCGGCACAATCACCGAATGCTAACAAGTTTGCTGTAGCAGGATCTGCACCATCAAAAGCGTCGATAGTACCGAAGAATACTAAATCAGCCTCAACACACCCAACACCAGCACCTCCGCCGGTTTGAACGAATGGCCCCTCTAAAGCACAAGTTCCATCAAACACAACTGTAGGAATTCCTCCATCACATGTGGCTGCGATTGAAACTCCTGGGTTTGCCAATACTGCATTACACACAGGACCTACCGGACATCCAGGGTCAGCAACTGCAAAAGGACCAAAAGTACAAACACCATCAGCATCAACAACTGTGATATTAGCATCTGTTCCAGCTGTGTATGTAAAAGTAACTGCTCCAGCTGCTGCCTGAGAACCCTCTGCAGAACCTGCATCATCCAAAGTAACAGAAGCATCTGTTCCCGTTACTGTTACTTCAACAGTGTAAGAACCATCAGGGTTACAAACAGGAGCTCCAGCTTGTACATCTGTAATTTCACATGCCGCACAAGCAACTAAACAATCAACTGTTACAACATCTGCAATAGCTCCATTTACACAACCGCCAGCGGCAGCCTCTGTAATTGTATAAGCAGTCCCATCAGAACCTGTTCCAATAGCGAAAGTTGAAAAGTCATAAGTTAGATCACCATCCACATCCACTAAATCAGGGCAAGCATTTTCTGTACCTGCTGTTCCCAAAACCTGATCACATTGAGTACCATTAACTTCTAATGTTGCACTTCCTGTTGTTGCGCCATCGCAACCTGGAGGAACGATAACTACATCATAAGTAGGAAAAACAACCAATGGAGGTAACTGACTGTTCAATGTAGGCAATAAATCTAAACTAATGATTGGGAATGGACTAATTGTTCCTGTATTAATATCACAACCTTCCTCATCAATTGCTAAAGGTTGAGATAATAACAAATCATAACCTAAAGTACATCCACCTGCAGGTGTAATTGCATTAATAGCCAACTGTGTTTCTGTAATATCACAAGTTGCTGCAGGAGGCGTAGTTATCTCAATACAAACCTGATCACCTGCTGCATTTGGCACCAAGGCAACCGTTTCTCCCAAAGGAGGAGTCAAAGTATAATCAACTACAATGGTAGCTGGGTCACCCGCTCCATTCCAGTCTAAACAAAGTAACTGTGTTGTACCACCCAAACACAAACCTGGAGCAATTCCAGCCAGTGTTGCGTCGGTAACACAGACAGATGGACATGCCGCATCACACCCTGCAGGCGCAGCACATTGTCCAAACAAAGTACTCATACCTAGGCTGCAACAACAGACTAACATGAGCATGAAGGATAACAACTTCTTCATAGTTTCTTTTTTAGTTAAAAAATTTGTTTTGATAATTAAAAATTTATTGTTAACGTAATAGATAATTTTCAATAGTTTATAGCTTGCCCTATAAAGAACATGCAAATGTATGAAATACCTTGCTACCTGCAAGCACTTTCAGGAAGTTTTTTTAACTCTGTTGAATAGATTTTTTGTAAAATATCTACTTTCCATTCTTTCTTGACGCACGGAAGTAATTCTACTACAAAAGTATAATTAAAAAACTATATTATTACAAAATGCTTTCAACTAAGTTTATTTTATTCTTTTTTTCATTCAATTTAACCTAAGAATCAAGTAGTTATACTATAAATCAATAAAATTCGCTTTGATTCTTATTATCTGAAAAACACGGTAATTAACCTAAAAGCATGCCATATTCAACACCAAAAAATGTAAAATAAATGACACTGAAAAAATTAACACAAAATGTGGTTTTATTCTTTTTATCACATCACCATACATCTGTTGTTTAATAATCATTTTTTAGTTAAAAAATAAAGTTAGCGACGAGGCAATGCCTCGTCGCTACTACACAAATTATATAGTGGTCTGATAACCTACATACATGCAGAAGTAAACACGATTATTTGTACGTCTTTTCATTTTTTAAAATTGTATAATTATTGACATTTTGTTTCTTTCAAATTCATGATTTCACCTATAATCTTCGTCAGTATTAAATTTTCTTCTAATTCTATAATGCCATGAAAAAGATGTTTCTTTGTTTGAGCTTTTATGTAGTTAAAACATAACTTTAATAATTGAGCAAGATATTAAACATTATTTTTCTAAGCTTATTCCTCTTCTTTTTTTCTTGTGGTAGTGATAAAAGAGATGAATTGTCAGCTATAAACAATGGTGTTCAATTTCTCGAACAAAAAGAACTTCCTTCGAGTATTCTATTAATGGTTGAGTACATCAATAAAAGTTACAATACAAGTATTGGAAATAATAATATTGAAGAGCTTAATTCTAATAATGAACCTTTTCTAAGATTTGTGGATCATAATTTTGCACCTGATCATGATAAAGTTCATGAACAAAACGCCTCTTTTTCCACTCCGTATAAACATATTTTCGGCATAGGGAAATTAATGTACTCAGCGCTTTATTGTGATTATATTTTAACTGAAAAAAGTATAGACTGGAATGATATATTCAGTTATTATATAGAACAAAAAGGCTATTTTGTTACCCACTTACCGCTTGTTGTTGAAATGGCAAATATTAGTGGTTGCGACTTAAATATTTCAGGAAAAAATAAAATAGACATTAAAAAAGGTATTCAGTATATTATTGATAATGAAACCGAAAATCTGGATTTATTTTACGAAGCAATCGCAATTAACTATCATTTTTACGATCAACAACCAAGTAAATCACAAATAGACTTAATTTTATCATCACAAAACCAAGATGGAGGATGGAGTGCAAAACAGAATCAGCCCTCTAATGCACATGCAACCATGTTGGCAGTCTGGATATTAATTATGAATTCAAATAAACTTTAAATACCTAAAATACTAAGTATGAGAAAACTATTGCAAAACGGCTCGTTTTTGCTTATTGCATTACTTACCGTTTATTCTGGCATTGCTTATGCTAACAACGATGGTAAATCTAAATTACCTTCTAACTTTTTTCTGAAAACTTTAGACAATGGCTTAGAAATACTGGTCATTGAAGACCCAAGTGTTCCATTGGCGACTATCGAGTTTTGTGTAAGAAATGGTGCTTATACAGAAGCACCGGAATATGATGGATTATCTCACCTTTACGAACACATGTTCTTTAAGGCAAATGAAGATTATCCTTCTCAGGAAGCTTTTATGGATAGAATTGCTGAATTAGGTGCCGTTTTTAATGGTACAACCTCTGTTGCAAGAGTAAACTATTATATTACTTTAGGAAGTTCCAATGTTATAGATGGTTTAGAATTTATGAATTCTGCCATTCAAAAGCCTTTATTCCTTAAAGAAGAAATGGAAAAAGAGAATTTAGTTGTTGATGGTGAATTTGAAAGAAATGAAGCCAATCCGTTTTTCTTTTTAAGGGATGAAATGGACAGACAGCTTTGGGGAGATCTATACAGCAGAAAAAATACTATCGGAGATCACGATATTATCAAAACAGCTACTCCTGAAAAAATGTATGAAATTCAGAAAAAGTACTATCACCCCAATAATACCCTTATTGCTGTTGCCGGCGATGTAGATCATAAGAAAATATTCGGTGAAGTGGAGAGAATAATGGGCAGCTGGGAAAATTCAGGTTTCGATCCGCATGAAAAATATCCAATACCGGAATTCACACCGTTAAAAGCAAGTTCTAATTTTGTTGTTGAAAATGCTAATACAAGAGTTCCTATTTTCATGCGTTGTTGGCACGGACCAGACACCCGTGGTGAAGCCAGAAAATTCACTTATGTTGCTGATCTGTTCTCTAAAATGCTTGCTCAGAAAACATCTAAATTTCAGCAGAATTTAGTTGATAATGGTTTGGCATTACAAGTTAATGAGTATTACTATACTAATCTTATCACAGGCCCTATCAATATTATTATGGTTCCTAACCCTGCAAATGTTGAAGAAGCACTAAAAGCATTAGATGCTGAGATCGCTAAATGGAATGATCCTGATTACTTCACAGAAGAACAACTTGAAACAGCTAAAAAATTGATTGCAATTGACGAATCTTACAGCAAAGAAAAAACTTCAGAATTCGTTCACACTTGTACTTTCTGGTGGGGAACTGCTGATATTGATTATGCTGTAAACTATGTAGATGCTGTTAAGCAGGTTAGTTTAAAAGACATACAAGAATACGTTAACACTTATATTATTGACAAGCCGAACAGAACCGGAATCTTAGTTACTCCGGAAATGCGCGAATCAATGAATATTGATGGAATTATGAACATTAAGTAATTTTTCAACACCTTGAAGGTTTAGTAAACCTTCAAGGTGTGAAAAAATTAATTTTATTAAACATTTAAAGAACATAAGTATAATGAAACTATTCAATAAATTTTTATTTATTCTGTTCACGGGCTTGTTTTTACATGCCTTATCAACTACCGCTCAGGAAATTCAGGAAATGGAGGTTGAGGGTATCAAAGTATATTTTCAACCCTCGGTTAAAGATGTAGTTAGTGTTCAGACTTTTATTAAGGGCGGTACTGCCAACTACTCTAAAGAACAAGAAGGAATTGAGGCTTTAGCATTAGATATGGTAACAACGGGGGGTACCACCAACAATGATAAAACAGCATTTTTTGGTAAATTAGAGAAAATGGGTTCTAGCATAGGTGCTAGTAATCAATATGATTATTCTACTATTTCATTAAAATGTTTATCCGATTCATTCGATGAATCATGGGAACTTTATGCAGATGCGATCAACAACCCTGCTTTTTTAGAAAAAGAGTTTGAGCTTGCTAAAACTCAGCGGGTTACAGCTGCAAAATCAGCAGAGAGTGATCCTGACACTCACTTACGCAATATGGCTATGGCGAATTCTTTTGCCGGTAAAAATTATGCGAAAAACCCAGAAGGTTCTGCCGCAAGCCTTGAAGCAGTAAAATTAGAGCAAGTGAAAGCGTATTTCGATCAATTGAAAGCAAAAAACAGAATATCTGTTGTAGTTGTCGGTAAACTGAAACCTGCCGATATTGAGAAAAAAGTTGCTAAAGCTTTTGGCAGTTGGAGTCAGAGTAACAAAATGAACGTACCTGAAGAAAAAATGGATATTGCTAAATCTGAATTCAATAGCGAGTCCAGAGAAATTGCGACTAACTACATAAGAGGTTATATGAATGCTCCTAAACTTGGAACTAAAGATGAAGTTGCTTTAAAAGTTGCTATGTCTATTTTAGGTGATCGTTATTTTGAAGAAGTACGAACAAAACGTAACCTGTCTTATGCGCCTTCTGCTTTTTTCCCTTCAAGCATTATCAATAACCCTTATATAGCTGTATATGTTTCTACAGATAAGCCTAATGAAGCAATACAAGTAATGACCGATGAAATTCGTAAAATCCATGATGTTGGTTTTGAAGCAAGTGAGTTAAAAAATAAGAAAGGTGAGTTTTTAACCTTCCACTATATGAAACAAGAAACCAATGGAAGTCTTGCAGCAGATATAGGACGTGCTGCAATAAGCCCTGGCGGTTTAGAACACAGAGCTAAATTTATAGATATGGTTAATGAATTAACCATTGAAGATATGAACAAAGCTTTTGAAAAATACACTAATGCAATCAACTGGACTTACCTTGGTGATGAGAGCATAGTTGATAAAGAAGTATTCTTAGCTCCTATTAAAAAAGAAGCAAAAAAAGTTCAGCCTATGGAAACCAAGAAAAAGAAGAAGAAAAGAAAGAAAAGAAAGAAAAAAGCTAAAGGTAGTAACAAACGCGGATTTTAAATCGTATATTAATTAGAAGAAAAGCAGAAACATCGTTTTCTGCTTTTTTTGTGTACCATAATATACACTCATTATACATTAAAAACAATTACACAATTAAAAATTAACAAAACAACCTATTTATAAGCAACTGAAAAACAACCACTTAAATAAAAAATTATTTTTCACACCATTATATTTAAAACTGTTGGTTTGATTTTTGGTCAAACGAAAGTCAGATCACAATCTCTTGAAGTTCAAATTTAAAATTGAAGTATTATCAGACTTAAACCTCTCATATTGATCTTTGGCCTTTTAAGCATTATTACTTGTAGTAATGTTTATGCACAAGATGATGTGAATCTTGAGGATCTGGATTTGAGCAGTTTATTAAACACCCCCATTGTTGAGACCAATCAGGTATTCATTGTAAGTGATACAACCATTAACTTCAAACCAACAACAGCCAGAGTTAAGGACTTCATAGATATGTCTATGGAAGAGATGTCGAGTATTAGTGTATTTGTTGACGATGATGGGAATCCCTTACCAATTTTAACTGATGAAGAAGGAAATGTTTTAGGCATAAAAGACTCTATTACAATTTATTTACCTGAAATTGATCCAAACAGCGCACTCGCTGCTATTGAGTCGAAGCAAGCATTCTATGA
This sequence comes from Chitinophagales bacterium, assembly GCA_020628375.1. Taxonomy (GTDB): domain Bacteria; phylum Bacteroidota; class Bacteroidia; order Chitinophagales; family UBA2359; genus JAHDDA01. The sequence goes on from JAHDFD010000004.1 coordinate 108,240, forward strand.
TACCGATTCTGTAAAAACAGCCAATATCGTAAAATCAAAACCCGCTTACTTTTATACCGCTAGTTATCATAACTCCCGTGTAGGAGATACACTCAGAGTAATGGATATAATAGACCTTCCTTTAGAAGAGTTGGTTTTATTAGATGTAATTGTTGGTGGTCAATCATTTATCAATTTACTTCAAAGCTCGCCAAACACACTTATTTTCGATAATTTTTCACTTCAGAGAGGTGGATTCAACACTTTGGGAGAAGCCTTATCTTTTATGTCTTCTTTGAATGTTTTTGATGATGATCATAAATTAAGTGGTTCTGTAAGAGGTTCTCCATCTGGAAGCTTTAATGATTTCATGATATTGTTTAATGGACGTTCGATGAATAGTTTGTACTCTCATGAAGCCTATTTAAGTAGTCAATTCAGTGTACAACATATAGAACAGATAGAGGTGATTTATGGAGCAGGAGCAGCAGATTTCCCTAGTGATGCTTATGCTGGGATTATCAATATAATTACCAAAGACCTTGCAAACGCAGAAGGTGAAAATATAATTCTACAGGGTGGTATTGCAACACCTTTCAGAACTGATGCAAGCATTTCCTTTGGCGCTTCTGCCGGAAAGCTGAAATTCAGTGGAAATGCACGCTATATGAAAGAGCGTATTAGTCATGAAGATATAGATCAATTTATCAAGTTCGATGAACGCTATGCAGGTGGAGCTCCTGAGAACTATATTATTCCTCAGGAAAATGTAAATGAAACAATTTATACAAACAACAAGCAAGCCATTACGATGGATGCACACATGAGCTTTGTCGATTTTTATCTTGGAACTAACTTCTATCAAAACGAAGTTGGTCAGGCTGGATTGAGTCAGTTGAGTCTGGATTACGATGACGGAAATGAAGAGAAACACCGAATGTTAATGGGTTATGCCGGCTTTAACAAATTATTTGGGGAAAATACTCGTTTAAATACAGAATATCAGTTCACGCAGGAGAATATAAGCGGAAATGAAAAAAATATATGGGTAGATTACGATAGATATTTAGCTGAGTTCAGCGAAAATTCTATTTCAGAAGATGAAGCAAATACCAACTTTATTAACTATTTCGGACAGGAAGGAACGATTGGCTCTACAAGACATACTGGTTTAGTTCGTTTATTTTCCTTACTTCCTGTAATTACAGACAGCAGGTTTTATAAAGGCGATTACAGTATTTCGGCTGGTTATGAAGCAAATTTCAACGATGTGTTAGGTATGCAAATGAGTAATTCCTTACCTTTCACTGATTTCAATCTTGAACGTAGTGATGATAATTACATGCGTTTACCTCAATATCGTTATTTAACTCAGGATGCTTTTGCCTTAGTTCGTAAATCATTTATAAATGAACGCTTATTCCTGGGATTAGGTGGTAGATATAGCTGGCACCAGTATTTTGATGGCGAATTCCTTATTAGAAGCGAGGCAAGCTTGAAGTTAGCACCTAAAACTTATATTAAAGCTGGTTATAACCAAGGAGTTCTGCGACCAGCGGTATCACAATTATTGCGCTATGATTCAGAAGGGAACTGGTTATTTAACAGTGAGCTTAAAAGCGCAAAATCGAGTATTGCCAATGTTGGGTTTACACATGGCGTAAAAGAATTTTTGTCGCTGAAAAGTAATTTCTTCTATGCTACATTTGAAGATCACATGTATCCTACTGCTTTTGGCTGGGAAAACACCGATGAAACGCTTACTTCTTTAGGCGTTGAAGTAAAAACGAATATTCGTATTAACGAATTAGTGTTTAGTACCGATTATACTTTCCAAAAACAATTGGAAACCGATTTAAACTACTACCCACATAACTTTGTCTTAATGACCAATTATAATGCTCATAAATATGTTGGCATTAATATTGCCTATTCATTAGCGTCAAGGCTAAAAACTTTAAATAAGTACACTAACGAAGAAATAACTTTACCAATTCAGTCAAATGTTAACTTTACTGTAAGTTCCAGAGAAGTTCCTTTAGGTAACTCTGGTTCATTCGAAGTAATTTGTTCTTTCAAGAATTTATTTAACACTGAATTGTTGTTTCCAAATGTAAATAATTACGGTAGTTCTGTAATTTTGGGCAGAGGAAGGAGCATTTCGGGTAGAATTATAGTAAAATTTTAATTAATGTAGATGCTTAAAAAAGCATACATATCGCTTGTTTTGTTTTTCTTGCTGAATATTTTCACAGGGATAGACACGCATGCGCAACAGAATCGTGAATATCCTATTAAGGCAACCTGGCTACATAAGTTTACTAAGTATATCGACTGGCCAGAACCTTTCCCGGATGAAGAGAACTTTACCATTGGTATTTTCGATAACGATGAAGAAATGATTCCTCATCTTGAAGACCTGATAGAGTTCAAGCGTGCCAAAAACAGAATGATCATCGTTAAGCAATTTTCTGCCAAGTCTATTCCAAATGCCAATGAGCTTGAATATTGCGATATGTTCTTTATTTCCAAGAAAAATAAAGATATTGAAGAAAAAGTAATGGCTATTTGTGATAAAACCAACACACTTTTAGTCGGAGAAACGAAAAATTTTGCTCAACGTGGTGGAAGTATTGGTTTCTTTATAAAAAATAATAGAATAAATGTAGCACTTAATAGAAATATTGTTGAAAATGCTACCTATAAAGTATCACCACAATTACTCAGGGTATCTCTTTTAGTTCGTCAGGAAGAAGAATAAAGTTTATCAATTTTTTTGTAACTTTTTTCTAAAAAAATCAGTATAATTTTCTGGAAAGGTGTGTCTTTTACTATCTTTCTGGATAGTAGAATCATTAACTTTAAAGCAATATACTGAAATAAGTATCATACGATGTTCTTTAATAAAGAAAATACATCTATCAGAAGCCAACTGATCACAATGCAGGTAGCCACCGCTATTCTGGCTATTTTGCTCGTTTCTGGTATTGGTATTTTCAATGCAATATACCATGTTAAACAAATACAAAAAGAAAACTTAATCTGGTTTAGTGATTACCTGAGTCGTAATATTTCAATTTATTTCGATCCTACCTTATTCGATGCTCAAGGCTACAAGGGTAATATGGATGAAGATCTTAGCAAGCAAAAGCGTATTGACAATGTGTCTTTCTTTACTAATAAAGGGCTGAATTTTTATAAATATCCTGCAAATTCAGATTTCAACTTTATACTTCCTCTGAAAGAGTTTGAAGAACAGAACACACCTGGTATTTTGAATGATGCCTGGGGATATACGAGCTATGTTCATAAAGTATATGAACCGGTAGAAAGCGGTGGTGATTTTATAGGCTATATATGCATTAAAGAAAATAAAAATGAATTATATCAGATTCTAACTCGATATATGGCATTGACCTTACTTTCATTATTTTCGGTTGGTTGTCTGGCTTATTATTTGGCTCGTCGATTACAAGGTACTATTTCGGACCCTATACTAAGACTCAACGATGTAGTGAGCAATTTTGGAGCAACTTCTACTTATAACTCTGCTCCCATCGGTGGTAGTACCGAATTGGCTCAACTAGGTAGCTCTTTTAATGAAATGGTTGCCCAAATAGAAGATAGGGATCGTAAGTTGAAGCAGGCGAACGAGAACTTAGAGAATGAAGTAGAACAACGAACCAATGAATTGAAGAATACGGTGGTTTCCTTGGCACTGCGTACCAAAGAATTGAAAGCGACTAACAAAGAACTAGAGCAATTCGCTTATATAGCTTCACATGATCTGCAAGAACCGTTACGAAGTATAGGTAGTTTTACACAATTACTTGAGCGCAAATTGAAAAAAGCAAATGTTTACGATGAAGAGGCACAGGAATACTTCAGTTTTATTGTAGGTGGCTCTAAACGTATGCAGGCAGTGATCAAAGATGTTCTTCTGTTTTCAGGGATTAACGAAAAACCTGACTTTATTGCCACCGACTTAAATGCTGTTTTAAAGGAAACAATAATGGCGGTTCATACGAAAATAGCTGAAACAAATACCGATATACAAATTCCGTTTCCGTTACCAACAGTTGAAGTCGATCCTAAACAAATTCCACATTTATTCCAGAATCTGATAACGAATGCTATTAAGTTCAGAAACAAAGAAATCCCTCCTCAAATAACTGTCAGCTATAAAGAAAAAGGGCAATACTGGGAGTTTTTTGTTCGTGATAACGGTATTGGTATTGGAGATGAATATAAAGAGAAGATATTCAGAATGTTCAAACGTTTACATTCTAAAGAAGAATACCCAGGAACAGGTATTGGTTTAGCTATTTGCAAAAAGATCGTAGAAGCACACGAAGGAGATATATGGGTAGATTCTGAGCCTGGTAAAGGTTCAACTTTTTATTTTACAATAAAGAAAAATCTGAAGTATCATTCTATGATGTCAAGCGATAAAAAAGTAAATGTACAAGAAGATAATAAGGAAACATTAGCACCACTACTTAGTATTTCCTCTTCCTAACATATTATAGACCAATAAAAGAAACAAACCTGCAGCTATTGCAAAACCCAGAAAGCTGATATAAGGTATGCCATATACCCTGGACATACCCGGCCAGCTTGTTGTTGTTGTAATCGCAGAAGCAATAACAACGGCACTTGTAACAACCGCAAGACTCACTTTATTTATTATCCTTTCTATACGATCTATACCATCATCATAACCATGATGTTCCATTCTGATACTCAGTTCTCCTTTTCGTGTTTTTCTCAGAATTTGTTTTACCTCTACCGGAATATTATTGAAAAGAGAAATGAACTGCGAACCACGATACAATAACTCGTTTCTTATATTTGCTTCGCTGTATTGTTCAGCAAACAATTTTATTCCATAGGGTACTATAAACTCATTTGCCTGAAACTTAGGGTGTAATTTTTTCCCTATTCCATCGATTATTGCCAAAGCACGCATAATTAAGAATACACTGGAAGGAATACGAATACGATAATCGTAAATGATTTTTTGCAATCTTAGAATCAATTCAGAAATATTACTTTCTTCAACACTAAGAAAAGCAAAGTCTTCGATCAATTCATTGAGTTCGTATTCAAACATACGTAAATCTTCAATCTGATCTTCGATGGCAAGTCGCTTAAAATTCAACGCCATTCTGCGGGGATCTTCCTGCGCCATACTGGTAAGTAAACCTGCAAAAGCAAACTTATCCTTTTTGGTAATTTTCCCCATCATTCCATAGTCGATAAGGCATATTGTTCCATCTTTGCGTACCAAAACATTGCCCGGATGAGGATCGGCATGGAAATACCCATTTTCAAAAATCTGTGTCAGGTAAACATCCAAGCCTTTTTCAGCGATACGTTCAGGCTTTAAGCCCCATTCTTTTAGTTGTGCGATGTTATTGATCGGAACGCCTTCTACATACTCCATTACTAATACCCTTTCTGAGCAATAGTTACTATATACCTTTGGCACATAAAACTTTGAACTATTTCGATATTGATTTCTGAATTGTTGAATATGTCTGGCTTCTGTTCTGTAATCAAGTTCTTTTTGAATACTTTTTTCAAATGCAGTAACGGCATCCATGGCATGTATTACACCGAAGCGTTTTTCCAGAAAACCTTCTGCGCGTTGCATCAAATCTTTGATGATCGCAATATCAGTAGCAACCGTTGCTTTTATAGTAGGTCGGCGCACCTTTATAACCACTTGTTCTCCATCGCGCATGACCGCCCTGTGTACTTGCCCTATGGAAGCAGCTCCAATAGGTTCATCAGAAAAATCACGGAATAATTTGTATATTTTTTCGCCGGTTTCCGCTTCAATAATATTTACAGCATCTTGTGTTGGGAAAGGGCTTACATGGCTTTGAAGTTTTTCTAACTCTTTAATGAGTTTCCCCGGTAACAGATCTGGACGGCTACTTAATACCTGAGCAAACTTAATAAAGGTTGGCCCCAGTTCTTCGCAAGCCAAACGCAAACGTTCATAGGTTGAATATTCAAAGGCAGGGCGATCTTTTCTGTTCCATTCTAAATGTAAACGTTCGCTCACCAATTTATCGAGCCCTGCCTGACTAATAACATCATCAAAACCATATTTAACCAATATGGCTAATATTTCACGTACTCTACGTAGGTTTTTTATGGTTTGATTTAAAAGCATTTTACGATTTTTAAGACCTTGAAGGTCTGAGAGACCTTCAAGGTCTTAAAAATAAAAGGAAATAAAAACCAAAAATACGATATAGTGGGTATAGTTTTTATAAAGGAGTTATTACTCTCCAATTTTAATGATCTTACTGCCACATAATGCTAACCACAAAAGGCAAGCCATTAACAATCCAAAGCCCATAAAATCGATCAATAAATGTAGTCTATTCACAATGGTTATAGCAAAATCGCCTTCAAATCCTGCCTGAAAACGTTCATAATAAGTAGCATATTTGGTTCCTAAAGAAAACCAGAACTTTGTTGCGACAAGTAAGGAGAGAACAATTATTCCAATGATGGAAGCAATTAGTTTTCTTTTTATTGAAACGGGTGTAACAATGAGTAATGCCAAATAAAAGGAAAGGATTATCCCCAGTAAATTCCAGCTACTATCGGCATATTGTATAGGGGTTATCTGCGCCTGACTTAAGCCTTGTTTTTTAGCTTTTTCAATGGCAATTTGCTTTTGTTTTTCACTTTTAAGAGTAACTAGCACATCGAAGCCTCTGTACTCTTCCAAACGCGGTCCTTTTCGTTCTTCATCGACAATTTGACGAAACTTTACTTCACCACCATTATAATAAGTGCTATTAAAAGTATTTCCTATACCGCACACATAAGCAGACAAGGCATGCTTAAGTGGTGTAAATTGAAAAAGAGCAGTAAAAGCAAGATATACCACAAAGAAAGCACCTGCTCTTAGTAGAAGCGTATTATTGCTATTCATGGGTTAATTTTTGTTTGTTTGTCCAGCCAATCCAGTAAAAGAGTGCTAATAAGGTCAATCCGATAAACAATACCTGCCAAACGCTGACGTGCATAAACTCGAATAAGTCGGGGGCATGCGCTTTAAATAAATACAAACTTATTATTCTGAATAAATTCAGTAAGACAAGAAATAAAGTTCCGAACAACAAACCTTTCATTTTATTATTCCAACTTGTTGGGAAGATAAGCACAGCTGTATAAAAAATAGCAAGCCCTTCAATTCCATCACAACCATTCTGAATATTGATAGAAAAATTGCGCTCACTTAAAGAATTGCCAATTGCTTTTACAGGATAACCAAAAACTTTAAGGATCAAACCGCTAGCTTGGGCATATAAAGTTGATACGGGTGCAACTATATAATCCTGAAATATTCCACTTGGCCAGATCAAATAAAAGACCAATATGATCAATAAAAACTGTATTAATAAACGATTGGTTTGATTAGTCCAAATTGTAGAAAATGAAAAACCTTTTTTTTGCTGTTTTTGTCTTTCAGCTTCTCGTGCTTTTTGTTTTTCAAGTTTCCTTTGTTCTTTTTTGTTCTTCTTCGCCACAGGTTCAATTTTGGGTGTAAAATAGTAAATTCAACAGAATAGTCCAAATCTATTTTTCACCATAAATTATTCGACTTTAAAGTTTTAAGATAGCCTTTTTAATTCACTAAGCAACAAAAAATCCCTCACACAAAAACATGTATGAGGGATATAAGGCTAATCAATGAGAGTAGATTGGCTACTATTTTCGTTGCATATATATTTACTTGTTATTAGCAAGCACCAATAGGTGTACTAAGTAAGTAAAGATCGGTGCTGCAATAGCACATCCAATTACATCAACAGTAGTAAAGAAACCGTAGAATGTCAAAGCATATACTGAAGTAAAAGCTAATAAGATTACCGTTAGCATAGCTGCTTGTATAAATATTGCTTTGTTAAACGGATAAGCGTTTACATTTCTCCAATCGAAACGAACTGAGCTTCCATTAGCTAACTGTGTTTGACCTGCTACTGAATATAACATAGTAAAGTTCAAGGTTAATAAGGCTAAGATAATTAATCCCCATTCGCCCATAGTTGGCACATCGTCTCCTACTGGAGGCTCAACATCACAAGGATCACATGAACCACCGCAATCAACACCCGTTTCATCGCCGTTCATCATGCCGTCATCACAAGTTGGTGTTGGCTCGGTATCACAAGGATCACATGAACCACCACAATCAACGCCCGTTTCATCGCCATTCATCATACCATCATCACAAGTTGGATCTATTGGTGAAATTGGTGTTCCTGCGCATGAACAGTCATCAAGAATAATATCATTTTCTGTATTTGCATCCAAATCATCACAAGGTTCTCCAACTGTCACACCTGCATCGGCACATGGATCAGAATTATCACCACAAGATGGAACTGAACCATCGTCTGGTGCAGGGTTTGAAGCACTCTGGAAAGGAGAAGCATCACCAATTGTTAAGGTAGGAATACTTTCTGTATCTGGACCTGTTAAGCTACAGTTTGGAGAGCTGAACTCTATTACCCATTCGACGCCTAATACTCTGAATACTAATTCACCATCAACATCAGTAGCCGGATCTCCTGAAATGTAAGATAATCTATTACTTCCCCAAGTTACTTCCCAGGTTATATCTGGATTTACGCCTAACCATGAAACCGTTAATAATAATTCTTCTTCACCCTGATCGTTAATTATAGAGCAGTAAGAAAAATTACAAAGCTCTATTCCATCACAAGCAAAATGGGCATCCTGACAAGTAGAGCTTACTGCTGCAATAACTTCGGCAGGTGCTACAGTAGTATTATCAAGTGAATCATCTCCATCATTTTCGTCAGCTATTTCCAAACCAGAAACCAACCAATTCGAAGCATCTTCAAAAATACCATCATTATTTGAACTACTTCCGCCATTCGGACAACGACCATCTTTACTTTTTGCCCATCCATCGTTAAACTCCCAATTTGCTCCACTTCCTGAATCGTTTGAGCCAAACTGATCCTGAACGTTTCCTAAGCAAGAAAGAACGAAATTATCTCTACCGTCATTACTAACACTAGAGTCGTAGAAATCGGCTGCAAAACCATAATAAGCAACAAAATCGGCTGCATCTTCTTCATCTTGTCCTATCCAAAAACAATCGCCAGCCGAACCAGACAGGGCAGGAAAAGAAACTTCCGGACCTACTAATTCGTCGGTAGCAACTACCTGACTAACAATATTCAATGAATAAATACTCATGTCTGCAACATCACCTGTTAAACAAACCTGAATTGCATCAGCATCTACGTCTGGTGCATCTACAATTGTAGCAATGATCATTTTGCCACAATCATTACATTGTGCTCCCAAAACAAAAGGGATACAGGAAAGCATAAAAGCATAAAAAATTCTCTTCATAGCAAATAAAAGTTTATAAGATTTATATAAATTAAGATTGAATTTCAATAAATTTGAAACCACACTCGACACTTTCCCCTTTGCGTGAGTGTGATTCCAATGAAATAACTGATACGAAGAAAGACTGCTTTTTGCTAATAAAATAGCCAAATCAGCCCTTAAACTTAAACTCTCAACACAAAAAATAAATACATAAAAAACTAAAAAACAATCACTTACAACAAAAGAAGCTTAACATTTTAGCTTAATATCAGTTACATGAAAAGTAAAGACACGCTATTTACCCTAGTTCATTCTATGTCAAAGAGTGAAAAACGACATTTCAAACTACGGTTTTCCGGAACCAAGAAAAGTAGTCATATAAAATTATTCGATGCCCTTTCAGCTCAGGAAAAATATGATGAAGGCCAATTGAAAAGAAAATTTAAAGATGAAAAGTTTATAAAGCACTTACCAGTCATAAAAAACCAACTTCAGGAAAAAATACTAACAAGCTTAAATGAACAGCATAGCGATAAAGACTTAGGCTTGTTCATTCACAATAAGTTGAATCATGCGAGTATATTGTATCAAAGAGGCTTATACGAGCAGGCTCGTAAACAAGTTAGTAAGATCAAGGAACTCATTATTGAACATGAGTTTTATGAATTCTCTTATTTACTATTTCGTAAGCAAGCTATTTTCTGGCAGCAAGAACAATTTATCAATACAAGTTTAGAAGAGATAAAAGCCTTTGAACTTTTTTCTTCTGAAGGCTTACAAAGTACCATGCAGGAAATAGAAATGCTTTCTGCTATGCAACGTTTTAATAAGTTAGCTAAAACCATTGGTTTTGTAAAAAGTGATTCAGATAGTTCAGCTTATCATCAAATATTGAATGAATCTATTTTTCAATCTGAAGAAATACTTGACTCAAGTAAAACCAGGTATAATTATCATTTTGTACTAAGTGCTTTTTATTTACTGCATAAAAATGAAAAAAAGTGTATTGACCATAGTTTGAAAGCTTTAGAGATCACTAAAGAAAAAGCCCAAAAGAATGAACGTTATATTAATGCCTATATCGGCTCATTAGCAAATACAATTTCCTATTTAATTACTTTCAGACAATATCGTTACTATAAATTCTTTAAAGAACAGCTTGAAAAATTAAAAGCGATGATCAATAATGCCAACTTATTTGGTGTTAAACAACGCTTTGAAACGCTGAAATTAGCTGAATTGCAATATGTACTTTTGTCTGATGAAAGAAATGCAACGATTAAAACCAGCTCTTTAATTCTTGAATTGGAAACTATTGATAATACCTCAAAGAGTTTAAGCACAACTAGTGTTTTGTACTATGTTGCTTACGGCAAATTCAAATTAAAAAAATACAGGGCTTGCCTTGAATCGCTGGATTTGTTAAATCAAAAAACCATTGGAAAAACTAATTCTCTTTATACTTCAGCTATATTACTAAGGATTATTTGTCATTTATCAATGCGGGATTTTGAGTACATGGAAGCGCTTTTACGTAATTCAAAAAGAGCATTAGAAAAAAATAACACTTATGGAATTCATGAAAAACAATTTTTCCGATTTGTTAAAAAACTGGTACGATTTCAGAATAATAAAGACAAATTGGAACAGGCTTATCAAGACTATTTAGAATATTTAGCTAGTTTAGCAGTTTTGGAATGGAATGCAAATATCTATTTCAATTTTGAAGCCTGGCTCAGATCATTACAAAAGAACAGTTAGATTATGAAAAGCAATGATGCATTACATGTACTCATCCATTCGATGAGTAAAAGTGAAAAAAGGCATTTTAAGATTTATCAGGGTAGTGGTAAGAAAAGTAATTATATAAAATTATTCGATGCTATTGATAAACAGGAAGAATACAATGAAGATCAACTGAAAGTAAAATTCAAAAATGAAAAATTCGTCAAACATATCCATGTAATAAAAAATCAACTAGGCGAAAAAATTCTGACTTCACTCCGCGAATTCCATCGAGAAAAGAACCCCAATCAACTTATATTGGATAAAATCGCTGATGCTGATATACTTTATCAGCGCGGTTTGTATGATATGTCGTTCAAATATCTCGAAAAAGCCCGTGAGCTTATAGAAGAACACGAAAGTTACGGTTTGTTCATTAATTATTATTCGGCTAAAGTATTACTATGGCAAAAAGAAGGCATGCTTAAGACTTCTGAAGAAGAGTTGAATCATATCTCTGAAGAGGCAAGTGATTTTCTTGATTATCAGCAAAGTCATATCGATATGCTGAAAGTTAGTCAACTGCTGAATAAAAAAGCAAAAACGGTGGGCTACCCACGTAATGAGAAAGAGCGAAAAGTATTTGAAGATATTATGTCAGCAACGATCATGACCGACATCTCGAAAGTAAAAACAACAAAAGCAAAGTTTAACTTTTATACTAATTATTCCTTCTTCTATTTACTAACGGGACAGAAGGAGCTATGTCTCGAAAATAATTTGAAAGCCATTGAGGCAATTGAACAGAAAGCATTAAGTAATAATAGCTTTGTACTTGATTATATCAGAGGTCTTTCTAATCTTTTGTATTTGACCATTACCTTTAAAGATTTCGATTATTATAAATCTATTAAGGAGAAACTAAAAAATGTAACGACCATAGCTTCTCACGATAGTTCTACCAAAAAGTTAGGCGATTTAAAACTGATCGAGCTGCAATATCTGACCTTAACGAATAGTGAGATCGAAACTTCCAGAATACAAGAGTTAATCAATGAATTGGAGGAATGGATTCAGAAAACAGAAATTACACCCAATGACAAAACAACCATGACCTATTATGTGGCTGTGGCTTATTTTATGCTTAAAGAACATGATACTTGCTTAGATAAGCTTTATCCACTTATAGACAATCAAAAAGGTAAGATTAACCCTTTATTTTTATCTGTGTATCTGCTTGTTTTACTATGTCATTATGAATTGAAAAATTACGAGTACTTAAACTCATTACTTCGAAACACAAAACGTACACTACTCAATCAAAATTTATACGGAAGCTTTGAAACTGAAGTATTCAATTATATCAGAAAAGGCTGTATGTATGATAAAGATCCTAAGAAAATGAAGAAATATAAGCAGGCTTTACTTAAACAGATTCAGGAAACCCCAAAAGAAGAAGCCTCTGCATTATTCTACTTCAACTACGAAAGATGGCTGAACGAAAGCTAATAACAAAAAAGCCCCTGTACTAAAAGTACAGATACCAATTTTGTAAAGAGTAAGTAATAATTACTGCTCTTTCTGATTCAGTAAAACAATTAAGTGAATCATATAAGTAAAGATCGGAGCCGCTATAGCGCACCCAACAACATCTACAACAGTTAAGAAACCATAGAATGCTAAGGCATAAATTGTAGTAAATGCTAACAATACAGCCGTTAACATTGCAGCATGTACAAATATTTCTTTATTGAACGGATAAGCATTTACATTTTTCCATTCGAAACGAACTGTACTTCCATTAGCTAATTGAGTTTGACCTGCTACTGAATATAACATAGTAAAGTTCAAGGTTAATAAAGCAAGAATAATCAATCCCCATTCGCCCATAGTTGGTACATCATCACCAACTGGAGGCTCTACATCACAAGGATCACAAGATCCACCACAATCAATGCCTGTTTCATCGCCATTCATCATACCATCATCACAAGTTGGCGTTGGCTCAGTTTCACATGGTTCACAAGAACCTCCACAATCAACGCCTGTCTCATCACCGTTCATCATGCCATCATCACAGGTTGGATCTACCGGAGAAATTGGTGTTCCTGAACATACACAAGCAGTGTATATATCATTTTCTGTATTGTCATCTCCATCATCACAGGTTGTTCCATCGGCAATTGCTCCTACAGAAGCATCGCTATCATCACAATCTAGATCTGCACAAACACCATCAGCATCTGCATCTCCGCCTGCATTAGCACATGGGTCAGCAACTGGCTCGCCACATGGTTCCGGAGCATTATAAACAGGCGAAATTCCACTTTCATCTGTAACAGCAATGTTGTCTAAAGAAATTTGCTCTGACCCGGCATTATTCAGCACACAAATTTGTAATTGGAAAGTTGAGCTTGCCGCAATAGAACCAGTTACAGTCGCAGGAATCAAACTTGAAGTTGACCAATCTCCGGCATCTGGCAAATCACCTACTAAAGTATGAACACCATCACTGAATTCACCTCCGGTAAGGGTTGAAGCAACACCATCGGCAATTAAGTTTATATCTACGAAATCTTCAGGCTCAAGATCTCCACTTTCAATAACATCTACTGAAATAGAAATTGTTGTAGCACCACCGAGTGTTAATATTGGCGTATTAAAGCATAAAATTGCTTCAGCATCCTGAAATTCAAGTACACCTGAAGACTGTGTTTCAGCATTATCTCCAGAAGCTGTTAAAGTCGTAATGTCTCCTGCTGCAGATAAAAACCAACCATCGCCTGCTTGTGGACTGTATGTACCACAAGCAGTTATATCATCGGTATCGCATGGACCTGCTAATTCAGCAGCGTCGCAAGTATCGAAGTCGGTAAAATCTTCAGAAAAAATGACTGTCTGAGCATTTACATTAAAGCACATTAAAAAACATGCAAAGAAAAGTGCGGGGAAATTTTTCATAATTTTCGATTAAATATTTATTTAGTTTTATTTTAATTTGTAATCTATCTGATTATGTGTTAATTAAGGGTAGTTTATCAAATTTTACAAATTTCTAATTGGCAGTGAATAAAATGAAATACAATTATCATGTAACATTATAGTTTACGACTATTTCAACAGCACTTAATTTATTAAAAATCAATTAGTTACACTAAAAAATATTATAATATATGAGTCGGAAGCGGTTTTTATACGATTTAATCCATTCTTTGAACAATACAGAACTACGCTTTTGCAAAAAATACATTCAGGCTTTTGAAGCTAAAAGCAGTGATTTTATTTTATTATTAGAAGCCATTTTAAAACAAAAATCGTTCGATGAAAAAACGCTGAAAACAGCACTGAAAAAACACAGCTTCATTAAGCATTTTCCCGTTTATAAAAACTTACTTTTTAATTCCATTTTGAAAGCACTTCGTATCTATTATCAAGAAGAAATTGATATAGATAAGCTTTTTATTTTAGAAAAAAATTATAGAATATTAAAGAACAGAGGCTTACCAGCAATAGCCAATATCCAATTGGATAAAGCAATACATTTATCAGATGAAGTGGAAGCCTTAATTAATAAAATAAGGTTAGGACAATGGCAAAACAACAGACTCTCTAATCTTGAAATTTACAGAGATGACAAAGCCGCCAATAATAATTTTGTTGACATTCCGGCACTTTGCGATCAATTAAAATATTATTATGTATTTGAATCCTTAGCAAAAAAAATTGATAAGATCATTCTGAAAAGCAGTATGCGCAAAGCAGAAGATATTGAACAATTAAATACGCTTTTACACTCTGAACCACTAACAATCAATGTGAACCTTCTAAGTGTTAGGACTCGCGTATTTTATTATCATTCCAGGGCTTCCTGTTTTCTTGGATTAAAACAATATACCGCTTTTACCGAAGCCAATATGGCACTATACGATCTTTTCGATGAATACCCTAAAATATTGGATACCGAACCATTTGCTAAAATTATAACTTACAGAAATCTTATCTGGGGCTTGCTTAGAACACGAGAGCAACTAGAAGATATTGATCCTTACATAGAAAAATATAAGAAATTTATTGACAGCTTCAAAGGCAAAAAAAGAAGTGCTATTCAATATGAGCGTCGAATGCTCGATTGTACTTTTGGTTTTCAGTTAAACTTCTATTTATATAGAAAAGAATACCGCTCAGCCTTTGAGTATGCGAAAAAATTGAATGAAGCGGTAAATAAGAAAGCTGATAAGCTCTCTCTTTATCACACCATAAATTATAAATATGAAATAGCCTACACTTTTTGGTGTAATGGTTTACTAAAAGAAGCCCAACAAGCACTTATGGTACTACTAAATGAAGAAAATCTAAATATCAGGAATGATGTTTTTGCTTTTACTCATTTGTTGAATGCTTTAATAGAATATGAGCATAAGAATTTCGAGTTACTTGGTTATCAATTAACCAATCTTAAGTTAAAGCTTAAGCGCCGAGATTACTTTTATTCTTTTGAAAAAGCGATTATAGAAATGCTCTCCAAATTGGTTAAACAGCCAAATAAGAAAAATGCAATTAAAATCTTTGAACAGTATGAAAAAATATTTTCAGATCTAAATAAATTCGATACAGAAACAGAAGCGTTTGAAAGGTTAAACATTATGTGGTGGATCAGGAAACAGTTAAAATCTTAAGGTCAATTTCAAGTAGTCAGAAAAAATTTCTTAATAGTTCTTTTGAATATTATTCGCCAAAGAAATCTTTCAATAAAATAATAGCATTTATTACGAATGAATTTCTACACCAACTTGATTGAACCAAAAAAAGCCTTCACTTTTACGCAAAGACTTTCTAGGTTTACCAATAGGGGTAGATTGGAGTGAAACAGAAAGTGCAATAAATTTAGGAGTAATAAATAAGGTTTGTTAACTTTGACTTTTTAAAGTCTTTATAGAAAACGTACTCTACTGCAAATTGAGTAGAGCACGTCGAATTAATCAGTTACTATTACAAAGGAAATTAATCTCTTCCTATTCATTTTTACTTATTTCACGGAATTATTAAAATTCCAACTAAAAAAATATGCCGCAATTTACTGAATATCAATATTTTACAACAAATTTAATTTTATAATTTCTTTATAGAATATGGCGGATAAAGATGTGGTACATGGCTTGATTCATTCGATGTCGAAGAATGAAAAACGCTACTTCAAGATAAAACACCTGACGAATAAAAGGAGTAACTTCTCGAAGTTATTCTCAGCCTTATCTCTGCAAAAAGAATATGATGAAAAAGCCCTGAAGAAAAAATTTCGCAACGAAAATTTCCTCAAACATCTGAGTGTTACCAAGCTCCAATTACAAGAAAAAATATTGCTCTCGCTAAGTGAATTCCATAGCGATAAGCAATTCAATATGAAGATCATTCAGAAAATGAATGATGCGACCACCCTATTTCAAAGAGGCTTTTATGAACAGGCTCACAAATATCTGGAAAGGGCAAAAGAGCTTATCATTGAGTATGAGTCTTATGATCTGTTGATTACTTACATGCGAAAAATATGTACTTTCTGGCAACAGGAACTTTTCGCTAATATCAGTAATAATGATATTATTGAAATGGAGCAATTTGTTCTTTCAAAACTTGTAAACATTGAACATGAAGTTAAGCTTCTCTCAAGTATGCAGCGCCTTAATCGTTTATCAAAAACAAAAGGGTATGTAAATAAAGATGAAGACATAGCTGCTTATGATCTGGTTTTCAAAGATGCTGTTTTACAAGATGCAAATCAGCTGAAAACAACCAAGAATAAATTCAATTTTTATTTTATAAAAAGCCTTTATCACTACGTACTCAAAAACGAAGATGAATGTATTCAAAATAGTTTGGATGTGTTATCGGTTATTAGTAGTAAAGCTGAAACAAACAGCTATTTTATTGGTGCATATATGCGCGCCTTGTCCAATTTGGTTACCTATTTATTATCATTCAGAAAATTCAAGCATTACGACGCTTTCAAACTAGAAATAGAAAAAGCTAAAGGAATTATAAGTGAAGCTAACTTAACGAGTGCTGATAATTTTATTGACTTCATTAATATTGCAGAGTTGAAGTATTTATTATTAAGTGATTCTGAGGGGAATAATGCTACTGATAACGATATTGAACAATTGATAGACCTACTGAGTAATATCGATGAAAAAACAAATACTATAAATACTCAAAGTGCGCTCTTTTACATTGCCAGTGCAAAATTCTATTTAAAACAATTCGATGAAAGTTTGCAATTTATTGAAAAACTAACCCAAAGTAATGGATCAAATACATCTTCCTTTCACACAATTGCTACTATTTTAAAAATTATATGCCATTTTGAACTTAAGAATTACCAGTATATGGCTGCATTACTAAGGAATTCGAAAAGAGCTTTAAGTAAACGTGATCTTTACCATGAAAACGAAGTGCACTTTTTTCAGCTGATCAGAGATTTGATTCGTTATCAACTTGATTCAGATAAACGAAATGAAACTATTCAGCAATATCTAATACGTCTGAATGCACCTGAAAATTCTGACTGGTCTGCCAGATTATATTTCAATTTTGAAAATTGGCTGAATGCTAAAATGTTGCAAAAGGTATAATTTTTTTGACTTTGGTGTAAAATGAATACATTATGAAAATGTAAATTGCTGGTCAGCGACCAGCAAAGGGATAATATATACGGTTATATATTTTTCAAATTGTATAATGTCCTTTCCACACCACTACACATTAAATATAATTTGAGCGTAACGAGGCAATGTGTCGTCTCTAACTCTATTTTTCAACCAAATAAACAGCTTTTAAAGCCGAATGTATCGCGATGTGTGTCCTTCCTTGTATTTCCAGAAATCCAGATCATAACTCATTTGATCGTTCTTTTATTGTTTAAAGGAATAAGCAGCCTTCACGATATAATCATATTTCAGCTCGAAGTTTCCGGTATTCGTACTTTGTTCTATGAAAGTATAATCCCAATCATCTTTATTGATATAAGTAACGACTTCTGCTTGTATAAGATCTCCTATCTTTTGTTGCTGTTGTTTAGCTATTTTCTCAGCTAGTTCTTTTGCATCTGCTAAAGCCTTAGTAAAAAATTCAGCCTCTTCAGCATTACTTATGTCTTTTATCTGTAATTTAAAATCCTGGAAGCTAACGCCCATAGTATTTAACTGTATTAGCTGTTTGAATTCTTTTTCTGAACTTGTTTCAAATACCAGAGATTTCTGATAACCATAACTCCCGTAGCTATTACGCATATTCAGAATCGGGTTTTCCTTTAGCTGCTTTTCGCTGATGCCAGCACTTTGCAGATCTTTTCTGAAATTGGCTTCTACCTCATCCAACTTTTGCCCTTCAATTCCATTGTAAGGTGAAGCCTCTATTGTAGATAGCTGAATAAAGATGATCGCTTTTTCTAATTGTGCTTCGGCTTGGTGTACACCGTAAACCTGAACTTGTGTATTTTGAGCGGAAACAGCAGTTGCCATTAATAAGAAAACGATTTGAATACTAACAAAAAAATATTTCATACGATTGGTTTTAAAACAAAATTACGCTTTTAACAAAGTTCAATTACCTTGTTAAAAGCGTATTCTGAAATGCGTTAGTATTTAATTGAAATTCGGAAATTTACAACTCGTACTCATCATTATATTCCGGAATAATTACATCTTTGAAACCATCTTCCTGTAATCGTCCCTGAAAATCCAACATCGATTTGTGTTCGCCGTGAACGATAAAGACTTTTTTTAGTTTTTCTTTATCCTGATGATTCACAAATGCCATCAGATCGTGTACATCTCCGTGTCCGCTGAATACATCTGTAGATTTCACATTACAAGCAATATTAATGTATGCGCCATTATTACTTCTCACTCTTCGCTGACCATGTAAAAGTTGATGTCCTAATGTTCCTTCAGCACTGTAACCAATGAAAAATATGGTACAGAAAGGATTTTCAAGATTCTCATCGATATGATGTTGAATTCTTCCTCCTTCTAACATCCCCGACGAAGAAATAATAATACAAGGTTCATGATAGTTAGAAATTTCCTCACTCGTTTTCAGGTCCGAAACATGATTCAAATTATCAAAATCGAATAAAGAATCGTGTTCATTAAAGAAAGCTTTTGCTTCTTCATTCATTGAGTTAATATGCTTTTCATATACTTCGGTGCTTCTTACTGCAAGCGGGCTATCGGCGAATACCTTGATCTTCGGAAGTCTTCCTTCTACATAAAGTCTGTTAAGCGTATATAATAAAGCCTGTGTTCTTCCAATACTGAAAGCAGGAATGATTAATCTGCCTGGTTTGTCTATACAGGTTTCACGTATCGTTTTTTCCAGTATTTCTTCCGGTCTTCCTCTGTCTTTATGTGCTCTGTTCCCGTAAGTACTTTCACATACCAAATAATCAACTTGTTCCATTGCAACAGGTGCAGGCAATAATGGATAGTTATCTCTTCCAATATCACCAGAGAATGCTATTGTTTTATCGCCACTACTTTCCGGAACCGTTAATACAACACTTGCAGCACCTAATAAGTGGCTAGCCGTATTGAATTTATAACGCAAGCCACTTACATGCTTTTGCTCTTCGTTCATCGGGCTAGTTTGCATCAGGTGCAGAATGGCATTTACATCTTTCAAAACATAACGCTGATCGAGGCTTCTGCTTTTCATTGGATCTGCTAAAGCAAAACCAAGTGCTTTTTGTTTTCTTTCAGCATGATCTATTGCACTTTTATTCAGGCGTGCCGCATCTTCCAAAAGTAATTGTACAAGATCGTAAGTTTCCTGGGTACAAATAATTTTACCTCTGAAGCCGGCTTTCAGTAAGTTAGGAATTCTTCCGGTATGATCCAAATGGGCATGTGTTAACAGTACAATATCTATTTCAGAAGCTTTGAACGGGAATAAAGAGGTAGGCTCTTTTCTATCTTTACGTCTGTGTCTGTCAAAATCTAATCCACAATCTACTAAAATTTTAAGTCCTAGGTCTGATTCAATTAAAAACATACTACCCGTTACCTGTTGGGTAGCACCAAAAAAAGTAAGTTTCATTTATATTAAAAAAATTAATTTCTAAGCTTATGTGTACAATCAAAAATATACATAATAGAACGATTTCAGGAAGGTTGAAAAAACATGTCTGATTATACGTTTACAAATTTGCAATAATTAAAATAGGTTTGCCCTATATTTTCCTTTTTAAATGTTGAGAATTAACATTAAATGAATAAAACTTGCTTAACATGCTATATACGAATGCTAAATCTTCTGTTTATCGCCAAATAAACTCCAGTTTCTGAACCAACCAACACTACGTGCCGAAATAAGCATTTCTATAATTATTAAAATAATAGCAACTAAAATGAAGTATTGGAATTGATCTTCGTAATCGGTAAAAACACGATCTTCGAAGTCTTTTTTCTGCATATCATCCAATTGGCTTAAAATCGCACCTACTTCTTTTCTATCCCCTTTCAACCGAAAATATTCACCATCTGAAATAGTCGCTATTTCCTGCAAAAACGCTTCATTTAACTTTGAAATGATCTCTTGTCCGTTCTTATCCTGCTTCCAACCTCTTAACTGTCCTCTTGCATCATACTCAGGAATACGAGTTCCCTCTTCAGAGCCTACACCTAAGGTATGTATGATGATACCATTTTCTTTTGCTTCATTAGCCAGATCAATAGCCCCTTGTTCATGGTTTTCTCCATCGGTTATGAGCATTAAGGCCTTCGCATAACGTTGATCTCTGTCGAAGTTATTAATAGCAAGATCCAGCGCATCACCAATAGAAGTTCCTTGTGTGGGCACCATTCCGGTACTTACAGATTTAAGAAATAATTTGGCTGCTGCATAATCGATGGTTAAGGGCATTTGTAAATAGGCATTTCCTGCAAAAACGATCAGTCCTACCCTATCGCCCTTCATATTATCGATCATACGCGATACCAATTGCTTAGCACGTTCTAAACGATTCGGCTGAATATCTTCTGCCAACATAGAGCGTGAAACATCGATAGCTATGATTACATCGACTCCTTGTCGTTTTACTTTTTCTAATTTAGAACCCAACTGCGGGTTTGCCAAGCCAATAAAAATAAAGAACAAGGCAAGTAAATACAGTGCGGTTTTTAAACGCTGACGGCGCGGTGAATAGCCTTGTGATAATCTGCGAATTAAAATTTCATCACCACTTCGTTTAATGGCGCGCTTTCTCCATTGAGTAAGAAAAATGAATAAGATTGCCAATATTGGCACTAACAACATTCCCCAAAACCATAATTCATTTTCAAAACGAAGCATATCAATTATTCTTCAATAATAACAGTAGTTAGCAATGATACTTATAATTAATTCAAGTTGCGATAAGTCGAAACTCAGGTTAATTAATTCATTACACTAAATCTGCTGCAAAAATAAGCTTTAAATGTTTTGTTCCAATAGCATTAACACACTTTGTGATTTGTTACCTAACTCTATCGAATTAAATAAAAGTCTGATTTTTTTTTGCCTGTAAAACAATATAAAAACTGTAAAATCAGTTTTATAACTGAAAAATACGTTAATAAATGTATTTTTACGTTATATTTGATTTTAAATACAAAAATTATGCAAAAAATTTGTTTTATCTTATTCTATTTTTTTCTATTCTTTAATACCATAAAGGCACAAGATTTTGACTCATTAATCAAAGAAGCCAATGATTTGTATGATAGTGAGCTATATGAAAACTCAGCTAAGAAGTACGAGGCTGCATTACTATTAGAAGAAGGACACCCCTACAATTATTATAATGCAGCTTGTTCCTGGGCGCTTGCTTCCGATACAAGTAATGCTATCAGAAACCTGTATTTATCTGTTGAAAAGGGATATAAAAACCTAAAACACATTAAAAAAGATACCGATCTTTCTAGTTTGCATGAGCTTGATGCATGGAATAAAATTCTGGCATTAATACAAAAAAATATTGACGATTATGAGAAGGATTTTGACAAACCGCTTAAAGCAGCTATTGAAAAATTACATGTTAAAGATCAAATGCTGCGCAGATTGTATAAAGAAGCACAAAGTAAGTTTGGTAAAGATTCGGAAGAAATGGATTATTTCTGGCAATTAATGGCAGAACAAGATAGCATTAATTTAATTGAAGTAGAAACGCTATTGGAAAAGCATGGATGGCCGGGCTTAAGCACAGTAGGCTCTAAGGCTAATACAACAATCTGGTTAGTAATTCAACACGCGCCAATCACTGTACAGGAAAAGTACCTTCCTTTATTGAAAACTTCTGTTCGTGAAGGAGAATCGCCTGGTAAACAGTTAGCAATGTTAGAAGACCGCATTCTTGTCAGAAATGATAAAGAGCAAGTATATGGAACGCAAATAAAATTAGATACTCCCAATGGTGAGAGTGCTTTTTTCCCTATTGAAGCACCCGAAAAAGTAAATCAGCGTAGAGCTGAAGTTGGCTTAGGACCTATTGAAGACTATGCAAAACATCACGGAATTAACTGGACTATAAAACAAGAATAAAAATGAGTGAATTAACTAAAGTTGAAGAACAGATCATGCAAATAATCTGGCAAATGAATGGTGGGTTTGTTAAAGATTTTATCGAGCAACTTCCTGCTCCCAAACCGCCTTACAATACGATTTCTTCGGTGGTGCGTATTCTTGAAAAGAAAGGATTTCTCGATCATAAAGCTTATGGTCGTACACACGAATATTTTCCAATAATTTCGGAAAATGAATATCGCAAATTCATTACTTCGAGTTTATTGAAAAAGTATTTTTCAGGTTCTCCAAGGCAACTTGTTTCCTTTTTTGCAAAAGAAGAAAAAATAGATGCCAATGAATTATCAGAGATCATTGAAGAAATTGAAAAGCTCAAAAACGAATAAATATGTTTAGTATAAGTTATTTATTGCAAGCAAGTTGTTGCACAGCCCTTTTTTGGTTGGTGTATCACTTCCTGTTAAGTCAGACAACTTTTTTCAAACTGAATAGAATTTATCTACTAAGCAGTTTGTTCCTCTCTTTGGCAATTCCATTGATAGAATTTCAATCTGTTTATACGCCTGTTCAGCTTATAAGTCAGCAATTACCCGAGTTTGTATCAGGAACCGTTAATGGCGAAATGAATCAGGATAGTTCGTACAATTATTTCTATCTGATTTACCTGTTGGGCTGTACCATATTTCTGGGCCTATTTATAACTGAATTATTGAGGGTTCGCTTTCTGATGACAAATCATAAAAAAGAACAAGAAGGAACAAGTTTCCTATATCATGTTGAAGGTATTGACCAGATTTTTTCATTTGGAAAAAGTATATTCATTCCCATGGGATGGTCCATATCTGAAACGGAAAAAAACACAATAATCCAACACGAAAAAGCACATATCCAGCAATACCACACGCTGGATATTTTACTGATCAATGGTATTAAAATATTCTTTTGGTTTAACCCTTTTGTTTTTCTTTTTGAATATTCTTTAAAAGAAAATCACGAATTTTTAGCCGATGAAACCACCTTAAGAACCAACGAAAAGTATGCTTATGCACAAAGTATATTGGCATGTGTTCAAACATCTGACAAATTCAAATTACCTCACACATTTTCTAATAAATCACAATTAAAACAGCGTATTATGATGATCTCAAAACAAAAAACTGATTCATTTCAGCTTAGTCGTTACCTGAGCTTTGCTATTGTTACTATTTTCCTTTTAGGTATTTTTTCCTGTACTGATGAAACCATAGATGGTGTTGAGCAGAACGATAAAACAATGGTTGAAGCAGAGAATGCCGAAACTGTTTTTCAACTTGTAGAAGAAATGCCGGAATTCCCTGGTGGCGTAGAAGCTATGCTTAATTATTTAGGTACGAACATTAAGTATCCTCAAATATCGAAAGATGCCGGTATTGAAGGTCGTAATGTAGCAAAATTCATTGTTGAAAAAGATGGTTCTATCAGTAATGTTTCAATCGTAAAAAGCTTAGATGAAGCTACCGATGAAGAAACTTTAAGAGTGGTTAATTCTATGCCAAAATGGACATCTGGCAAACAAGAAGGCAAAGATGTTCGTGTAGCATTTAACCTGCCGGTTCGTTACAAGCTAGAATAGTTTTCAAATATACTCTTAGTAGTCTTTCAAGTTAATATTGACGGTTTCTTTTAATCTTAATTCATACTAATACTTCGTTAAAAATACTCGCCATAGCTTAGGCTATGACTGTGTTTTTTGCCTCATATTAGCACAAATTAACAACTCAAAATTCATCCGCCACTATTAATATGAAACACTACTTAGCCGAATCTATTCTTATATGCAAACCTATTTTACGACAGACTATAAAATTATATGGTCTGTCGTTTTTTTATAATGGAATAACCACATCAATATAACAAGAAGATTTACTAACCGTTTTCTGTTCTCCACTTTCGGTTGTGTAAGTTACTTTTACCCTTCCTCGTTTATGATAATTTTCAAGGATAATTCGTTTTCCGTCTTCTGAAATCTTCCCTTTCAGTTTTTCCCCATCTTTTTCGTACTCTAATTCTTGTATAGAACGGGCTTTATTTTCCAGATAAATCTGATGTAACAAACCTTTTGCATGATATTCTTCCGGTTCAGCTATTTCTTCCTTAATAGTCTCCTTTTTATCGGCTTCGGTAGCCGACTGAGCATTGATAAACAAAGGACTAATAGTCGCTACACATATACATATGATTATTTTCTTCATAGCATCGAATTATAAGAGTGAATTTAAAATGAATGTGAAATATACGTTTTTTCAGGCGAGTTAACTAAAATTAATTTCAAAATTATTTAATTTAGCCACTCACTACCAATCACCATTCATTATGTTAAAAAAATTCACCTATTTTTTTCTGACTACTAAATCAGATCGCAGAGCTTACTTGACCATGCTTTGTATTTGTTTCATTTATTTAATTCTAAATGCCGCTATTGATCATTTTGTTAAGCCAGAGGTATTGAACAATAATGAGGCATTTTATAAAGAATATCTGGCTTTTAAAGAACGAATTGCTTTGGCTGAAAAAGCACAAAACATAGAAAAATCAAGCTATTTTCCTTTTGATCCTAATACCTTAAATTTCAAAGATGCCATGCAATTGGGTATTGAGAAAAAATTATTTAACACCATTGAAAAATATAGAAAAGCCGGTGGAAAATTCTATAAAAAAAGTGATCTGAAAAAGATATATGGTATGAATGATGAACTCTTTGAGCAATTATCACCATTCATACAAATTCAACAAAAGAAAAAGCAATATCAAAACAAGAAACATTACTCAAAAAACAAAACAATCAAAAGTAAAAAGCAGAACTCTCAATACTATCCATTCGATCCCAACCAAATTTCAGCAAAAGAACTTTCCGACTTTGGAATTAATGAATATGCAGTTAAAAATTGGGATAAATTCCGAAATTCAGGAGGGAAATTTTATTCAGAAAAAGATGTAGCAAAGGTTTACCAACTCAGTGATACAGAACTCGAAAAACTAAGCCCATTCTTTATATTTCCTGAAAAGAAAAAAATAGCCGATAACAATACTACAAGCGACAAAAAAGCAATACAACTTTTTCCTTTCGACCCAAACGAAGTAAGTAAGGAAACCCTTATAAATTTTGGGATTGATCGAAAAACTGCTGCAACATGGCTTAAGTTTCGTAGTTCTACCACATTTTACAGTATAGAAGATATTCAGAAAATCTATGGGCTTGAAGCGGATAAAGTTGAAGAATTACTTCCTTATATGCAATTTCCAGATAAGAATGAAATTGCAGAAGAACCAGAAGTTAAAGAAATTCCTATTATTGAACTAAACACCGCAACTATTGAAAATCTGGTTCTACTCCCCAGAGTTGGAAAGAAAAGGGCAAAACTTATTATGGACTATCGGGAACAATTAGGTGGATTTATAAATATTCATCAATTAAAAGAAGTGTTTGGTATTTCTGAAGAAGAATTTGACAAAATGGAAGCCTATATTCAGACTGACGCTTCATTATTAAAGTCAATTGACATCAATACTACAGAAACACAAATTTTAGCACAACATCCTTATATAGACTATGCTGTTGCTAACTCGATCGTAAAAATGAAAGAACAAAAAGGTAGCTATGAGTTCATAGATGACCTATTACGCTCTAAATTAATTGATCGGAAGTTACTCAAAAAAATAGCTCCTTATCTTTCATTATAGAAACAAAAAAGCCGTTAATCTCGATCAGATTAACGGCTTTAATTCTAAAATAGAACTTTAGTTTGTATCAATTACTGCTTAATTAATTTAGTAGTAGCAATACCTTCATCATTCGATAATTGTACGAAGTACATACCAGAAGCAAAGTTGCTAACATCTAAGTTAATCGTATTTTGCCCTGCCTGAACGTCAATATTTGAGCTTGAAATTACTTTTCCAGCTAAATCTACAACTTGAAGATTCATAGCGTCAGTTGTGTTAGTTGTTAAGACCAAGTTTACATTATCAGTTGCCGGTTGAGGGAATAACTGTAAATCCTGAACATTATCAATTGTAATTGTTGAAACGAAACAATCTTCATCAGCAGCTGGCAAAATTTTGAATAAGATCGGAGGATCTGAAAATTCAAAACATCCCTGTAAACCACCTACGGTTCCATCTGTATCAGAAATAGCATCTTCAACAGAAACAGCCCATCCTAGGATATTACCTTCTGGTAAACCTGCATTAGAAAAAGTATTTGATTCTTGTGGTCCTGCTAAGATCTGGTATTCATCGATCGTTCCAGCAATATTCGTTAATACATATCTTGTTCCAGCCGCTCCTGAACCTTCAGCATCTAAGTTGATGATTAAATCTTCGTCCGGACAAATATTCGTATCATTTGAAGAAATTGCAGGTGCAGTAACTTCACAAGGTGCTCCTGAACCAGATACTTCTAAGCAGAAATCTCCTGAAGTTCCATTCCAACCATCTACTAGTAAATAATATAGTTGACCATTATCTGTAGCGATAGTTAATGTTGATAAAAAGTTGGTAGCTCCTGCATCAATATCATCATTACAAGCTATTTGTGGTCCGTTACAAGACCCTTCATAGATAGCAAATTGAGTGTCTGTATTAGGAGACTCTAAACCTGCACATGAGTTATTTGAAGTAATGGTTACATCATCACCACTACCAAAAAAGGTAAACCATACAGTTGTTTGATAAACATCATCATCAAAAAAGCAACCTGCCTGAGCTGTTGGTTCATTCTCATCTGTTGTAGCATTAAGATTGGAGAAAGGGCCATTTTCCCCTTCACTTAGTAATACTGCACTTTCACAAGCATCGTAAGCTAAAGGCGAAAGTGCTTCACATAAGGTAAAAAAGTCATTTTGACCTTCAAAATCATAAACTAAACTTTGTTGTGGACATCCTGGATCTCCATCATTAACAAATGTTATCGTTACAACTCCTCCATCTATAGCCGTCAATTGTTCTTCATCAAATAATAGCACTTCAATATTTGAACTTTCCCCATCAAAAGTAATAAGAGTTGTATTTTCACCAGTAGAATTAAAGACTCCTGCATCGCTTGTTACAGTGAATGTAGTTGCATCAATCCCAAAAGCAATTAAAGGCAAAACGATAAACCCTTCTTCACAATAAGGAGTAGGCACAAAGGAACTGAAAGGACCTGCAGCATCAATCCAACTTGGATTTGTACAACAATATTCATACACATTTATTTCATCAATCCCTAATTCAGCTAAAGTTGCTGAAATTGTTCCAGTACAAGTTGGATCACTAAGTCCTGTGAAGGTAATTTCGATAGTACCACCAGCAGCATTTATATCTTCTATATCATTATCATTTATTAAATAAAATGCTACAAATCCAGGTTGTACAGATGGATTTCCAAAAGTTCCAAAGTTAGCAGATAATTCATATTCAGCGTCTCCTTCTGAACCTGTAGCAACTCCTATTGATAAATCACCTCCATTACAATCAATAAATGGTGAGTTAGCTAGTGTATATCCTCCTAGCTCATTTACACCTACCCAACTGACATCGACATCACACTGCCCATAAGATTGAACTGAAAATAAACAGCAAACTAATGCCATAAAAACGAAAAGTAAATTTTTTTTCATAATAAAAAATTAAGTAATTAAAGAATGTATTATTTAAAGATTTTTCACTGAATAGAGAGAGCCAAATTAAGCATAAAGGAGAGAATATACTAAGAGTATGTTAAATTTTCTATAAACTGAAAACCAATACTTTATAAACCTGATGTTGAAATATCCTACTCATTTAGCTCGCTAAATTCCTAAGATATTTCTTATTCAGAACCATAAATTATTGATTTTCAACTTTAAATAATTTTTAAACATACTCTAAATTAACATCATTTTAGCTCATATATCCAAGTAATTCAGGTAAAATATTGATTTTAACCCTTGTATGTCTAACAAAAAACAAAAGGGCTTGTTTTCTTTTTTATCAGAAAACAAGCCCTTTAAAAGCCTTAGAAAGACTAATTTAATTATTGCTTTATAAGCTTAAAGTTCCATACTTTATTGCCATCATTTACTTGTAGAAAGTAAACTCCGGTCGCTAATTCCTGAATATCCATACTATCTTGATTATTAACATTTTGTCTTAGTAATAATCGACCATTCATATCAAACAAATTAGCTTCTAGCAAACCAGTTATACCTAAACTTTCAATATTTACAACATCGCTTACTATTGTTGGATATATTGTTACACTAGTTTCGTTTATGTCTCTTTCGATTAAAACAACTTCAGAAGTCATAAAGCTTCCATCAAAATCGTACTGCACCAAACGATAGTAAAAATCCTGATTCTCAACATCTTCATCAATAAAATAATAATCTGTAGCACTAATGCTTTCTCCTTGTGCAATTACACGCCCGATCTCTTCAAAATCAAGTCCGTTCTCAGAACGTTCGACTTGGAAATAATCGCTATTATATTCTATTGCTGTTCCCCACTTTAGTAAATTATTTTCATTTTCTGCCTCTCCTTCAAAGTACAACCACTCTATTGCTGTTTTCACACAAGGATCGGGTGTTTCTGCTACCGAAAAGCTACACCCTATATCATCTGTAGCAGTTAGACTATAGTTCGAATTATCGAGGTGAGAGGTAACAACTGGCTGTCCATACATTATTTCAGCATTAACATCTCCTGCTGTCATATAGGTAAAGCTATTATCGAACTCAGGTAAACCACCAGTAATAAAGTAAGTAACTACATAGGTGGAATTTCCGGTATTTTCATCACATTCAATATCTGCTTCTATATTTAATGGATTTAACCAAACAACCTGAGGACCAGATAAACTTATTGTATCATTACAAGTATCACCATAGGCAATTGCCCCAGCAAAGTAGGCAGTATTGGTATTGCCTCCAAAATCAGATAAAGAGAAAATTCCTTCTTCATTACTTGCTACGATTATTCCTGCTTCGTCTGTTAGAATATAGCTACCAAAATAATCTGCATTATCTCCAAAAGTCCAGGAAACTGTATTACCTAAAGATAGAATATCATCACCACAGAAGTAAAAATCATTCACATCTTCCAAAGAACTTACAACTGTAATCTCACAATCTTCATTTACGGGTTCAAAGGTCAGATTTACAGTTACCGTATAAGCACAACCATTTTCATCTTCCAACTCTTCTACTCCACTTGGATTACTCTCGTCATAGACCGTTCCCGATGGAGAAGTGTAACTTTCTCCACTGCCTTCCAAGTAAGTTTCTTCTACTAAAATATCTTCACATGGTTCAACATCGGGTATGAATGTCAGATTTACAGTTACCGTATAAATACAACCATTCTCATCTTCTAACTCTTCTACTCCACTTGGATTACTCTCATCATAAACCGTTCCCGATGGGGAAGTATAACTTTCGCCACTGCCTTCCAAGTAAGTTTCTTCTACTAAAATATCTTCACATGGTTCAACATCGGGTATGAATGTCAGATTTACAGTTACCGTATAAATACAACCATTCTCATCTTCTAACTCTTCTACTCCACTTGGATTACTCTCATCATAAACCGTTCCCGATGGGGAAGTATAACTTTCGCCACTGCCTTCCAAGTAAGTTTCTTCTACTAAAATATCTTCACATGGTTCAACATCGGGTATGAAGGTCAGATTTACCGTTACCGTATAAGTACAACCATTCTCATCTTCTAACTCTTCTATACCACTTGGATTACTCTCGTCATAAACCGTTCCCGATGGAGAAGTGTAGCTTTCGCCACTACCTTCCAAGTAAGTTTCTTCTACTAAAATATGTTCGACTCCTTGGCATGGATCTATATCTGGTACAAATGTCAGATTTACAGTTACTGTATAAGTACAACCATTTTCATCTTCTAACTCTTCTACGCCACTTGGATTATTTTCGTCATAAACCGTTCCTGATGGGGAAGTGTAACTTTCGCCACTGCCTTCCAAGTAAGTTTCTTCTACTAAAATATCTTCACATGGTTCAACATCGGGTATGAATGTCAGATTTACAGTTACCGTATAAATACAACCATTCTCATCTTCTAACTCTTCTACTCCACTTGGATTACTCTCGTCATAGACCGTTCCCGATGGAGAAGTGTAACTTTCTCCACTGCCTTCCAAGTAAGTTTCTTCTACTAAAATATCTTCACATGGTTCAACAT
>JAHDFD010000004.1:139203-178350 GCA_020628375.1 Chitinophagales bacterium
CCACTGCCTTCCAAGTAAGTTTCTTCTACTAAAATATCTTCACATGGTTCAACATCGGGTATGAATGTCAGATTTACAGTTACCGTATAAGCACAACCATTTTCATCTTCTAACTCTTCTACGCCACTTGGGTTATTCTCGTCATAAATAGTTCCTGATGGGGAAGTATAACTTTCTCCACTGCCGGCTAAATATGTTTCCTCTACTGAAATATCTGTAACAGGATAAAAGTTAAGTTCTACAAATAGAGTGTATGTACAACCATTTGCATCTGTAATTTCTTCTGAACCTTCTTCAAAATATTCCATACCCGTTGATGAAATATAACTTTCCCCAACACACACAAATGGTATAATTAATTGATCTTCTATTTCAGCACACAGATCATCAAAGAAAAGATTAACTGTTACTGTATAAGTACAGCCATATTCGTCTTCCAATACTTCTTCACCACTTGGATTATTTTCGTCATAAACCGTTCCCGATGGGGAAGTATAACTTTCGCCGCTACCTATATTATAAACCTCTTCAATATTAATATCTAAAGTTTCTTCGTAATAACCGATGCCCACTTCTACAGTATAATTACAACCATTTTCATCCACTAATTCTTCTGTAAATGATGAAGTATATTCTATACCGGATTCTGAAAGATAAGTATCTCCTACACATAAAATTGCATCAACTACTAAGGTTGGCGTTTCTTCATAATAATCAATAATAACTGTAAGCATATATTCACAGTTTATTGCATTTAATACTAATTCTGAACCCGACTCTGTATAAGCCGTTCCACTATTTTCAGATATATAGGTATCTCCTACGCAGATAGTCGCTTCTTCTGTTATATCTTCAACACCTGAACAATCTGGTTCATCGGTCATTAATTCTAAACAATAATCACCTACTGAACCTCTTAAACCATCAACTAATAAAATATAGTTTTGTCCCGCTTCCGAATCGAAGGTTATTGAAGAAAGGAAGTTATTACTGGCAATATCGTCGTTACAGGCGATAACCGGACCATCACAAGAGCCCTCATATAAAGCAAATTGTGAATCAGGAATGGTAAAGTCTGTACAATTTACCGCTGTTACGGTCATTTCTCCTCCTGTTCCAACAATTTCAAACCATAGCGAATTCTCTATAGAAGGTTCTCCCTGGAAAGTTACCCATTCATCACATGGTTCTCCTGTTGCGGTAGCACACGAATTATTATAAGGACCATTTAATTCTTCAGTACTTAATAAAGTGGCATTTTCACATAAATCATTTTCAGGAGCTGAATCCACACAACATGATTCCGCATTTTCTCCCGGATTCAAAATTGTTATATATGGATATATTTCATCAGCATCGATACTAGTACAGTTTATATCTGGAATCAAAGCATTTGCAGTTGAATCAGGAATGATAACCGGTACAATTACGAAAGTTCCATATCCTAAATTGGACGTATTGGAAAAATCAGCTATTCCACTATTAAAAATAATGCCTTCTTCTCCAGAAAGCACAACTCCTAAAGAATTCGGATCGCCAAGATTAACCGTATTGGCAGGTTGATCGGTATAGAGTGCATAAACTAATGCCGGAGCTTCCAAACCAGTTGCCTCAACATCAACTCCATTCGATTCTAGTATAATCAGGTCGCTGTTCCCACAAACAATAAAAGGGCTTTCTGCTGTACCATCTCCACCTAAAGGAGCTTCGGGCGTAATTGAGAATGCTCCCGGATTATCGCAGTCTGCTAATTGAGCCTGCATTGCAAATGAAAGCAATATTGTTGCTATGAAAATACTTGAAAAGTGTAGAATTTTTTTGAACATATTTTCGGATATTTACTTTTTATCTTACTAACAAACTTCAAAAATAGGGCTTTGCGTATGAAAGAGCGCAATTTAACCTTCTGAAAGCTAATT
Source organism: Chitinophagales bacterium (assembly GCA_020628375.1). Taxonomy (GTDB): domain Bacteria; phylum Bacteroidota; class Bacteroidia; order Chitinophagales; family UBA2359; genus JAHDDA01. The sequence goes on from JAHDFD010000004.1 coordinate 141,123, forward strand.
TTGCAGCAATGTCAGAACAATTACCCGCAAAACTCGATCAGATCGATGTTATGGACGACACTAAAGAAATGTCTTTCGTCGATCACTTAGAAGAACTGAGATGGCATATTATCAGAGCTTTGGCTGCAATTGTAATTATTGCCATACTCACCTTTGTTTTCAGTCGTTCTATTTTTGAAAATATTCTGCTAGCTCCCTGCTCTGAAAACTTTCTTACTTATAAAGGTTTATGTACGCTTTCTAACTCATTGGGCTTAGGTGAAACCATGTGTATTACGCCGGCTAAATTTGAATTACAGAATTATAAAGTTACTGGTCAGTTCATTACTGATCTTAAAGTATCGATCATATTGGGTTTTATTCTTGCCTTTCCTTATGTATTCTGGGAAATCTGGCGTTTTGTTCGACCGGGCTTATACAAAAATGAACGAGATGTAACAAGAGGTTTGGTTTTTTATACAAGCTTTTTATTTCTGACAGGTGTTTTGTTTGGATATTTTGTTTTAACCCCTTTCTCAGTAAATTTTTTCGCAAGTTATCAGGTTAGTGAAAAGGTTACGAATATTTTTGCACTTGACTCTTATATTTCTGTATTGAGTATGTTGGTTCTTGCTGCCGGAATAATGTTTCAGCTGCCAATGGTTGTGTATTTGCTTTCCAGAATTGGAATAGTTACACCTGAAGGAATGCGAAAATTCAGGAAACATAGCTTTGTTGCCATTTTAATTATAGCTGCTGTTATTACTCCTGCCGATGTTTTTACTCAAATATTGGTTTCTGTACCTGTTTATTTTCTCTACGAACTCAGCATTTTAGTTTCTGCAAGAGTTCAACCTAAAAATACAAGCTTACAAAAGGAAGCCTGATAAATGAACTCAATTAAAGAAAAACCCAGATATACACCATTAGAAGAAAGATGGCATTGTATTACGCATGGCTTCGGTGCCTTAATGAGTTTGATAGGGATTTATTTTCTATTCCAAAGAGGAGTTAGCTTCAATGATTCATGGATATTGGCGGGTATGCTAGTATTTGGAATATCGCTGTCGCTTATGTTCCTTACTTCAACGGCTTACCATTGGGTTCAAGGAATAGAGCTGAAACGTCAGATGCGTTTGCTCGACCATACAGCTATTTATTTGCTTATTGCAGGTTCTTATACTCCTTTTGCCTTAGGTAATTTACGAGATGGTCATGGTATTACCATTTTCTTTCTGATGTGGGTTGTTGTGTTTATAGGAATTATTTTCAAATTCAGTATGCGCCATCGTTTAAATAGTTTCAGAACTTTAGATGTTATACTTTACGCTACTATGGGAAGTGCTGCGATTTGGTTTTTACAGCCCATTATTGAAAGTATGCCTGCCAATGGTTTTTATTTTTTACTCGCCGGTGGTTTCTTTTATCTAAGCGGCACATTTTTCTATCTGAGGAAAACGCTTCCTTTTAATCATGTCATTTGGCATGTATTTGTTATGGCAGGTGCTTTTTGTCACTATTTTGCGGTGCTTTTTTATGCCAATGTTCCAATAGCTTAAGAGTATATTTAAATTTCTATTAACTGAAAAACAACTTTTAAACTTGCTCTAATTTTATTGAAACTAGGATTATTGGGTATCTAAATCACATTTACATGCCTTGTTAGCGTTCAATAATTCTTCTAAACAAGTAGAAAAAACACTTTTCTTTACCTTCATTTCTACAATTGTGGAAAAATAGTTCTATTTTTGCAAGCCGTTTTGACGGGTAGTACTGAAAAAGTTAAAAGAACAATAAGATGAAACGTACATTCCAACCTTCTCGCCGCAAGCGTAAAAACAAGCACGGATTCCGTGAGCGTATGGCTTCTAAAAATGGTCGTAAATTATTAGCTCGTCGTAGAGCTAAAGGTCGTAAGAAATTAACAGTTTCTGACGAATTACGCTTGAAGTAATCTTTGTTGGTGTCTGCTTTTTTAACCAACAGACACAATGAATAAGAAAACGACAAAGTATTCCTTTTCAAAATCAGAGCGATTAAAGAAACGTTCTGTAATCAATCAATTATTCAAAAAAAGCAGGGCAGTAACGGCTTATCCGATACGCGCCCTTTTTTTGTTGACCCCACTTGAACTTCCCGATCAGTTCCCAGTAAAAGCTGGTGTTTCAGCCAGTAAAAAACGTTTTGCGAAAGCTGTACAACGCAACCACTTAAAACGCTTACTGCGCGAATGCTATCGTTTGCAGAAACATACACTTGCTGAATATGTTCCACCTAAAAATGAACTTTCAGTTATGTTCTTATATATCGGGAAAGAGGAAAAACCTGATTTCCACCATCTGAGTAAAAGCATGAAAAAGTGTATGGAAAAAATAGGAAAGCAAATTCAGGATACTCACCCTGATACTGATTAACTTTCTGCTGAAATACTTTGTATCTTTGAGTGTTCAATGCATATAACAAAATGAAAAAATACATACTTGCTTTAGATCAGGGAACAACGAGTTCTCGAGCTATCATATTCGATCAAGCCACCAATATTGTCGCTGTTGCACAAAAAGAGTTTACACAAATTTTCCCTCAGTCGGGTTGGGTTGAACACGACCCTATGGAAATCTGGGATACCCAATTACAAACTGCCCGTGATGTAATTAGTAAAGCAGGTATTCAGTTAAACGAAATTGCTTCTATTGGTATTACCAACCAAAGAGAGACAACGGTTGTATGGAATAAAAAAACCGGACTGCCTGTTTTCAATGCTATTGTTTGGCAAGATCGAAGAACAGCTGCTATTTGTGATGAAATGAAAGCTAACGGGCTTAACGATTACATTCGTTCAAATACCGGGCTTGTGATCGATGCTTATTTTTCAGGGACAAAGATCAAGTGGATACTGGATAATGTAGAAGGGACAAGAGCACTTGCCGAAAAAGGGGATTTACTTTTCGGAACAATAGACACATGGTTGATCTGGAAACTTACAGGTGGAGCTGTACATGCTACTGACTACACAAATGCATCGAGAACACTTATCTACAACATTAAATCTCTTTCGTGGGATGAACATTTGCTTTCCACTTTAAATATTCCAGCAAGTATGCTTCCCGAAGTAAAAGCTTCTTCTGGTGATTATGGTAATACGGTAGCAGCACTTTTGGGAGAAAGTATTGCTATTAATGGAGTGGCAGGTGACCAACAAGCTGCCTTATTCGGGCAGGCTTGTATTCAACCGGGAATGGCTAAAAACACTTATGGTACCGGATGCTTCATGCTGATGAATACCGGCAATACACCTATCGGGTCTAAAAATGGATTATTGACTACGCTTGCTTGTGGAACTGCTGATAAACCTGCTTATGCTTTAGAAGGTTCTGTTTTTATTGCCGGAGCTGCTATCCAATGGCTGCGCGATGGACTAAAGATCATAGATGCTGCTCCTGATTCTGAATACTTCGCAACAAAAGTTGATGATACAGAAGGGGTTTATGTAGTTCCTGCCTTTGCCGGTTTGGGAGCTCCTTATTGGGATATGTATGCCAAAGGAGCTATTTTCGGACTAACACGCGGTACACAAAAAGCGCACTTGATAAGAGCCACTTTACAATCACTTGCTTATCAAACCAGAGATGTATTAGACGCTATGCAGCAGGATGCAGAAATTAATTTGGCGAAACTACGTGTTGACGGAGGAGCATGTGCAAATAACTATTTAATGCAGTTTCAAGCAGATATTATTGATACGGAAGTTCAACGCCCAAAAGTGATTGAAACTACTGCACTCGGCGCAGCTTATTTGGCAGGTCTGAAATCTGGATTTTACCAACTGGATGATCTAACAAAAAACTGGCAAATAGATCATACTTTTTCACCTGAAATGAAAACAGAAGAACGTAGCAAGCGCTATAAAAAATGGCAAAAAGCCGTTGAACGTTGTAAAGATTGGGATTTGGACTGATTTGTTTTTTAAACGTTTTTCTCTTTTGAGTAAAAGGGAACATGGCTTCGTGAGCTATTTTTTAATAAATTTTCCCGTTTGTAATATGCTATCATCCTTAATTAGCTCATAAACATAAATGCCTAAAATTAAATCACTTAATTCGATTGGCTCTATAATGCTCTTTTGTTCAAGTATCAGTTTTCCTTCTAAATTATAAATATTAATGGATACGCCCGATTTATCTAATTGAGTCTTAAAGTTCAAAAAATCAAATGTAGGATTTGGATACACTAAAACATCAAAAACAGGGATATTTAGGGGTTTTAAATGACCATTATGGGTGTAAAGTTCAGGGGATAATTCGACTTGATTGCCTTGAGCATCAAACTTAATATAATATGTATCTGATTCATAAAGTTCATTCTCTCCAGGCTTATAACGAGCAAGGAACATGATGGCACTTGAATCGGGGAGAGCTACTATTTCGAGCGGAATATAATTTGCTTCGCCCCCTAAATATTTTGTAAAATTGACCTCTCCTTCACTATTTACATTATAAAAATTCAGGTATTCAACACATGATTCCGAAGATAAATAATAACCGCAAAAGTTATTATTTATACAGAAATAAATATTGTCTTCATTATGTAAATCAAAAGAATGAAGTCCGTTTATACCAGCAGTTAGATCTAAAGATGTTGTATCAATAAATACATATTCTAAACTTAAATCTTGATTTACACGTACCAAAGCATCACTAAAACCTAATGGTATAGGAAGACCAATATTAGTTAGCGTATCGTGCCTATAAATTCCTGCTGAATATATGTGGCTTTGATTATGTGGACGTACCATTTTAATACCTGTGGTTGTCAAGTGAGGAGGGTGCAACTTAAATAAAGTTGTATCTCGTGTAAAATCTTTACTATAAATTGCATATCCACCATCATCGTCAGAATGAATCAATTTCTTATTAGGAAATTGCAAAGTCCATCCTGTACTTGTGGTTGCCAGCTTATTTATTACTCCTGTAATAGCATCAACTTCATAAAATTTATTATAATCAGAAACAATATAATTTTCACTAAATAAATCTTTCTTTATTGTAATAGCCCATCTAAAAGTATCATCAAAAATAATATCAGTATCTATATAAACTTTTCGTTTGATATTTAGATCATAGTCTGTAAATAAAAGATATTTACTTATCACATTTTCAGTTATATAGCCAACTAAGATCACAAATTCTTGACTTATATAATTTTCGATGGCATCTAAACCTACCTTCAAGGTATCAATAGTAGATTGAAAGACATAACTGTTTAAAGTATTCAAATTTGCATCTGTTTTAAGTAAAGTAGAAAGCGAATAACTTGTGTCTATATTCATAGCTTGTACACTATTAAATATATTCTTGTAATTAGCAAAATCACCAATTGGATTGGGAAAATGATTGTGTGCCTGTAATAATAATATCTTATCATACTCAACTAACGAAGCACTTAAACAAAATTCATCTGCATTAGTCGCATTATAACTTTGTAATTCTTGGGCAATACTAGGATAACTTACAAAAAGCCATCCTAGTATTGATAATATTAGATTTCTATAATTAATCTTCATAATAATTTTGTTCTATACCTGTCATCAGGTTATTTATTATTAGCTTGTGTAATCCTTCTCCATTATCTGAAAGGTTTATCTTTTGCTTTATATAAGCATTGCTAAAATGGCTGGTGTTTAAAGTTATACCTGAATTCCCTATATCGTTATATATATTGTATGGTGATAATGGATCAATTGAGAAAAAGTTATCTTCACACATAATAGCTCTGATAGTCTCAAAAGTGGCATTCATAGCCTCAGTACTTATGGTCTGGTTTAATACTTGAGCACAGTAATAATAATCATATCCATCATGACTACCATTACCATCTGTATCTATAAAGGGTATTATATCACGAACATTAGTAAAAAACACATCATAATCTGGATAATCTATTGTATTATGACCACATAAGTAATTTTGGTTCATTGTATATACCCAATCTACAATAGATTCATATTGGTTACTTGGTCCGTAGTTATAATTCCAATAAGGTAATTCCATATTCTTATTTTCACATTGTGATGTTGATCTAAACCCATAATAGCAATTTGTTTCTTCGTCTTGATTTTCACCGAAAAGAACAGATACATGCAACAGAATTGAATTTTCATTAACGCTTTTTATAGCGTAGTCTGCTATCTGCGCTGATTTATCATTTTCAATTTCATATTCAGTAACCTGGCTTTGTAAATAGTTAAATTGGTCAAATACATCTGTTTCCTTTACTATATATTCGCCATTTTCGGTAAATACTGGTAAATCTATATCCAATATTTTATGAGCATTGGTTGATAAATCAAGATTTACATTCATTAAATAATTAGATGCTCCTTCCATCATCCAAACTGCTTCGTTAAATTCAATGTCTTCAGAATTGTTTTTCATAGGATTTAATGAGCGAGATTTGGCTAAAAAATCAACAACTTTCTCTTTTACATTAATTCCAGAATCAGGATAATACTCTTTGATCATTTCAAGAGCTTTTGTGTTGGTGTTAACTTCTTCAATTATTGGATTTTCTTTCGAACAAGAAACCAAAGTAATAATTAAAGCAAGTAAAAATAAATTTTTCATAATAAATGATTTTGGTTAAAAAACCAACCATTATGATGCGGTGGCAAACAATTTACTAGTTATGTTATAGCATATAATTTGGTGATGCGATAATAAAACAATGTTGGTGATGCGGCAGCAAACATAATAAGTTAGACGAGACAATATTAAAATGATTTTTTGAATTATTAAAGTTCCGTATAAGTTTTTAACATTTCCTTTTAGATCATATAATTTATCAAACGACTTAAGAAAAAAGCCGTTGAACGTTGTAAAGATTGGGATTTGGACTGATTTTTTTCTATTTATAAAAAAACACCTATTAGATTTTAAAGTCTAATAGGTGTGAACAAAAAATATCAGAATATTATTTCGTTACCAAGTCAAGAACAAACACTTAATTCCCTCTGAAACCAATTTTTCCATTACCAGAAATCTTACGTGCATGATCGCCGGTTAAGAACTCAACATCAGATAAAACAATTGCTTTCATTTGTTCATCACGGTTGGCATCGTCAAGATCTGCTAATCTAAGATTTTGTTTGCGAACAACTTCTTCTATTGTATTACGCACTACTCTACCATTTCCGAAGAACTTATCTTTTCCAAACAGTAAGTGCTTGAAATACATTGATAAATGTTCCATAGCTTCATCACTAACACTATAACCTCTGTCAGCGATCTGGAATCGAGCTATTGCCATCAGATCGTCTAACGCCATATCTTCGAAGTGCAGGGTTCTGGTGAAACGCGATTTTAAACCAGGATTTGACTCAACAAATTCTTTCATTTCTTCCGGATAACCTGCAACGATCACAGCAAATTGATTGTTCTGATCTTCCATTCGCTTTAATAAGGTTTCGATCGCCTCACTACCATAATCTCCTCTCGATCCACCCTGATATAAAGCATAAGCTTCATCTATGAACAGAATACCACCTTCGGCTTCATTAATTTTTTGCGTTGTTTTAATAGCTGTTTGTCCAACAAAACCTGCCACCAGACTCTGACGATCGCACTCAATCAGATGTCCGCGCTCAATAATACCCAAGGCTTTGAAAATTCGCGCCATAATACGCGCAACTGTCGTTTTACCTGTTCCCGGATTTCCAGTGAATACAGTGTGTAGTGAAAAGCTATTCAATACATCTTGCTTGGTGTCTTTATAAAAACGTACCAACTTAACTAGTTCGTGAATATTTTGTTTTACCTCTTTTAAACCGATCAACTTATCAAGATCACCTAAAGCTCTTTCCAATTCTTCTTCATTGATCGGAATATCCGGTAATGAGCTTTTCTTTTCTTTATAAATTCGTTCAAAATCATCAACACGAATTTCTGCTAATTCCTCTTTGCTGATTTCTTCAATAGGCTTATCGGTTTTCATTACACGTAAACCAAGATTCATTTTGGCTTTCTCGATCGTATTATAAACCATACGCGCATTTCCGAAGAAACGGTCGCGCTTACGGAAAGCTTCTACTAATTTATCGTATAAATATGCTTTAGCCTGTGGACTGAGTATAACATCTTTTTCTCTAGAAGCATAATCAGCGATCTCGATCAATTCCTGAGGTAAGTAATCAGGGAAATCGAACTTTAGGTTCAATCGCGATTTAAGTCCGGCATTTGAATCGAGGAAAGTCTCCATTTCAGACGGATAGCCCGCAAAGATGATCGCAATATCTCCGCGTCCATCTGATAATTCTTTCACCAGAATCTCTATTACCTCCCGGCCAAAGTCTTTATTATCTTCTTTAGAACGAGATAAAGCGTAAGCTTCATCAATAAATAAAATACCTCCTTTCGCCTTTTTAATGGCTTCTTTAACTTTAGGTGCTGTTTGTCCTATGTATTCACCGACCAGGTCAGCTCTGTCAACCTCATGTACGTGCCCTTTGCTAAGTAAACCCATTTTATTATAAATGCGCCCAAGCATTTTGGCTACTGTCGTTTTTCCTGTTCCGGGATTACCGGTAAAAACGGCATGCATTTGAGGCATGGCTGGTTCCTTGAAACCTTTATCTTTTCTGAGCTGAATAAATCGTAAATATTCGGCGTATTCTTTAACTTTCGTTTTTATTTCTGCAAGACCAACAAGGCCATCCAGATCTTTCATTACATCATCTAATGAAACGTCAGGATCGATCGATGGATTTAACAAAGGCTCAACAACGCCAACTCTGTTGGGCATATAAGCTTCGTTGATGCCGTCTTCATAACCTTCACCTACTTCAAATGGAAGAATAGCGATCAACTCATCCATAAAAACGACTTCTAAAGTGTAATTATCATGGAACCAGGTTCCTCGCGCATCCGATCCCCAACCTGTAGTAATGGTAAAGGTCTGATCATCGCTCCCAAGGCTTTTTAGTTCTACCGTTTCACCTTTGAGTTGCCGTGCATCATTATAAAAATTGAATTGCAATTCACAGGACCATGGTTCAGGATAAACCAGATTTTTAAAGGTAAATTCAATAAAAATGAAGCGCGTTTCTTTACTATCGAATTTTTTATAATAAATACGATCATTCACATCAACTCCTTTATCTCCACTCTCGTAGAGTTTCATTGATTCAATAGAGAAATAAGGATTAAAATCGGCTGTAACCGGCCCTATATCTTCTACATGAAAATGGGTAGAGGAAATCACTTCACCATCGATAATTACCTCCCAAACATAAACACCTTTTTTCCAGTAAAGGCCCTGTTTTTTATTTCCCCAACCGTCACGTATGTAAACAATATTATCGTTTTTACTCACCTTCTTTTCTATCGGAAGTGTACATAACTGTGTTCGGCGGGTTCCTTTTAGTGCGAAGGCACGTAACTCAAGGCTTATCTCCCAATCTTCTTCATCGAATAGTTTATTGAAAAAAGAAAATTCAACATAAACATAAGTAGTTTCACTCCTGTCGAATACTCGGCGGTATTTTTTCTGCTTACCAGCCATCCATTCAGCAGAACCATAGGTTTTAAGTGCCTTTATTTTCAGTTTGCTTAGTATGTCGTCCTGGTTATAATTCATTAGGTTTTATCAATCTTTTTAGGGATAATAATCTTAATACATTGTAAATTTAGTCGTTTACTGTTTTGAATACACAAATTTTGTTTACAATGTACTTAGTTTAAAGATAGACTAAATTTCTTAGCCTGCAAGTCATAAATATCTTTACCTGTTAAGTAAAAAACAAAATTGTAAAAATCGTGCCTATTTACTTCAACAAGTCGAATAATTTAAACGAAAGAACCAAAGATAAAGTTCGTTCATCAACAATTGATTCCTTTTTATTTTTAAGACGATAACTTTTATTCAAAGGTTGCTGATTTTTTTGTTATATATCTATAAAAATTTATGCAAAAGCCTAGTTAACTTTACCCACAAAAATCTTCCGATGTATTCTAAAGAACAAACAGCTCAACTGCTTCAGTTAACGCAAAACCTTAAAACTGGCAATCATAAATATTCTGTTCAGGACGAGATTTTAAAATTAGCTGAAGTTATTAATTTCCATGATTGGAAATACTATGTTCAATCTGATTCGGTAATTGCTGACATTGATTATGACACTCTTTTTAAAAAACTGAAAGATCTTGAGGAACAAAATCCACTTTTAAGATCGGATAGTTCGCCTACTCAAAGGGTTGCTAAGGGTTTAACAAAAGATTTTCCTTCTGTGGCGCACATTGTACCTATGCTTTCTTTAGCCAATTCTTATAATGCCGATGATCTTAGGGATTGGGATACTTCATTAAAAAAATTGCTGGAAACGGAAGAAATTAGTTACACTGTTGAACCAAAATTTGACGGAACTGGAATTTCTCTTGTTTATGAGTCGAACAGTTTATTAAGAGGTGTTACGCGTGGAAATGGAGCTGTTGGTGAAGAAATTACCAATAATGCAAAAACACTGAAATCGATACCACTCTATGCCGATTTTAATTCTAAAAATATTCATCGGGTAGAAATACGTGGGGAAATACTGATTCGCAAAGATGTATTTGAGCAAATGAATGCCAGTCGTGAAGCAGAAGGAGAACGTACTTTTGCCAATGCTAGAAATACAGCTTCTGGTGCTATGCGTATGCAGGATGCTTCGGAAGTAGCTAAGCGTGGATTAGAAGCCTTTGTATATCATGTAGGTTATGCTGTTGATACAAATGACAGAACTTTATTGGGTAAACAAATAGAAAATCATGCAGATATTTTAAGTCTGCTTTACGATTTGGGATTTAAAGTACCAAAACAGGAAGTTAATGTTTGCAAGGATATAGAAGCTGTTATTAAAACTTGTGCTGATTGGGATGCCAAACGGGATAGTTATCCGTATGAAATAGACGGATTGGTTGTAAAAGTCAATAACTTGAATCTTCAGGATCAGGCTGGCGCAACTTCTCACCATCCACGCTGGGCAATGGCATATAAATTCAAGGCAAAAGAAAGTACTAGCCGCTTATTGGATATAGAATTCCAGGTAGGTCGTACCGGAGCGGTTACACCAGTTGCCAAACTAGAACCTGTGCAATTAGCAGGTGTTACTGTTTCATCTGTTTCTGTTCATAACGAAGATTATATTATTGAAAAAGATTTAAGAATTGGTGATATGGTTGTTGTTGAACGTTCTGGCGATGTAATACCTCAAATTGTAAAAGTGGTTGAAGCTGCCCGAACCGGAGCGGAACAGCCAATTATTTATCCCAAGACTTGTCCTTCCTGTGAAAGTAATTTAGAACGACCGGAAGGAGAAGCGGTGTGGCGATGTATGAATGTATCGTGTCCGGCTCAAAACCTCGAAGGACTTATACATTTTGTTTCAAAACACGCTATGGATATTGATGGCTTGGGTAAAAAACAAATAGAGCGTTTTTGGGAGGAAGGCTTTTTGAAAACAATACCCGACATTTACTGCTTGCCTTATGAGCAGATCAAAACAATGGAAGGTTTTGGGAAGCGCTCTGTTGAGAAAATGCAAATTGCCATTGAGCAGTCTAAAACTCAAACTTTAAACAGACTACTTTACGCACTAGGCATTCGCTTTGTAGGTCGTGGTACTTCAAAAATATTCGTAGGAGAGATTGAGCATTTGCTTGATTTATGCAACTGGACAGAAGAACAATTTTCTGAACTGCACGATATTGGTCCTGTAGTTGCCCGTTCGGTATCGGAATATTTCAATAATGATATAAATATTTCGATGATCGAAGAACTCGAAGCTTTGGGTTTGAATCTGATCAATACAGAAGAAAAGGTATCGTTTGAAGGCAGTGCTATTTCTGGTAAGACTTTTTTATTTACGGGTACACTTCCAACGCTTTCAAGAACTGAAGCGGCACAAATGGCTGAAGCGAAAGGTGGCAAGGTATTAAGTTCGGTAAGTAAGAAATTAGACTATCTGATTGTAGGAGAAAAGGCCGGCTCTAAACTTAGTAAAGCTCAAAAGATCGAAAGTATTCAAATTATTGATGAGGCGGCTTTTTTAGTTCTACTAGAACAATAGGATTTATATTCCTTGGCGACAAAGAAATAAAAACAGGGCATTCGTCCTTTGAAAAAAGATTTACTTAGACCTACCTTTGAATCTGTGATCGGACAATTTTTTAGCTCAAAATATTGGTTAGCACCAGCAGATAACGCTGCATTAGTTGTTTTTCGGGTAGTTTTTGGTTTTTTGATTACCTGCGAAGCTTGGGGCGCTATCTGCACAGGCTGGGTTCATAATACCTTAATTGAACCTGAATTTACTTTTAACTTCATTGGTTTAGACTTTCTGCAACCCTTACCGGGTTATGGAATGTACGGCTGGTTTTTACTGATGGGTGCTGCCGGTTTCTGTGTTATGATCGGTTGGCGATACCGGACTGCTATGATCGTTTATGCAATTTTATGGACTTCAGTCTATTTAATGCAAAAAACCCACTACAATAACCATTACTATATGGCGGTTTTGCTCTGTTGGATAATGGTATTCCTACCAGCTAACCGCGACTTTTCTTTAGATGCTAAAAATAACCCTGAAATAAGAACACAACACTGCCCGCGTTGGTGTTTACTTTTACTGATGTGTCAATTGGCTATTGTTTATTTCTTCGCTAGTTTCAATAAAATGCACCTCGACTGGATTCAGGGTTTACCCGTTGATATTTGGTTTAAATACAAATCTAACTATCCGGTAATTGGTTGGATTTATGAAACTGCATTTTTAAAGTGGGGCGTTGTTTGGGGAGGCATTCTTTATGACTTGCTTATTATTCCGCTTTTACTATGGAGGCGAACCAGAGTATTTGCTTTCTGCTTATCGCTGTTCTTTCACTTGTTTAATTCTATTACTTTTCAAATCGGTATTTTTCCTTATATGATGATCGGTTTTTCTGTGTTCTTCTTTGAACCACAAACCGTTCGCCGTTTATTCATTGATCGTTTTAAAAGCTTTCAGGAAACAATTCCATTTGACCAAGCTGCTCTAAAACAATTTAGTTATCAGAAATTAGTGTTAGCTCCAATTAGTATTTACTTAATTATTCAGTTATTACTTCCACTGCGTCATTTTTATTTCCCCGGTAATGTTAACTGGACAGAAGAAGGACATAGAATGGCTTGGCGAATGATGCTGAGAGCTAAATCTGGTTCGATCTACTATAAAGTCAAAAATAAAGATACAGGAAAAGAGACCCGTATTTCTCCCAGAGATTATATGACCAAAGACCAGGTGAGGTCTATGTCGAAACGACCTGATATGATCTGGCAGTTTGCTCAGCGACTTAAAGATATTTATTCCGAAAAAGGGCAAGATGTGGCTGTTCATGCTGTGGCAAAAGTGAGCTTGAATGGAAGGAAACGTCAAAATTTAATCGACACAAAAGTAGATCTGGCAAGCGAACCGTGGCATCGATTCAAAGCTTCTCATTGGATCGTTCCTTTAGAAGAAGATATAAAAACACCTTGAAAATCTGGACGTTCCTGTCTTAAGATTTTCAAGGTATTTAATTCTGAATTTCTACGTTCTTATAATTAGAACGATTGCTTAATTTTCAAGAACCCGATAGCCCCCATTTCTGGCGTTCCGGGAAAAGTACGATATTTATGATCATAAAATAAATCGGTAAAGTTATTGACTTCTAAACTTATAGCAGTTCCTTTTGAAAACTTCGGCTGATAAGTAATACGCGTGTCAACATTATAAAAACCTGGAAAATCCTCATCAATGTAAACTGCTGAGTTCGCAGGAAAGCCTGTTTGAGCCCTCAGGTTTAAACCATAACCAATTCCAGTATCTGCTAATTTATGATCCCAAGAAACTGACACTTTATGCTTAGGTGTATTTACACCCAAAAATCCATCTACTTCTTCAAACTCAAAACGATCAGTACTTAAATAGGAATAGGCAAAGCCTGCTTGCATATCTCCGTTTTGTTTTACCAAATAGTTTCCTCCTACGTCAAAACCCCATAGTGTTATGTCTCCTAAATTTTTATAGGTAAGAATTAAGTCATCTCCAACAAATCCTTCTTCATTTTCAGGAGTAATCAAACCAACACCAATTTGTGCATTAGAATCTTGAATAATTTTTACAATCTCATCAAAAGCATCTTCGTTTTGTTCAACTACATATTGTCCCCCTTCTATCAAACCAGAAATAATTGGATTCCATGTCTCTAAATTATCTCTGAGATATTCATTCATTAAATTATCCAAGTCATCAGGGTGAAAACCGACTGTTGGACTCACACTGATTAATGGACTTTGATAATTAGATTTACGTGTTACATAAAAATCAACATTAGCAAAAAGTCTATTTGAAATAATACCCTTCCACCCTAATTCGTAGGTTTGAGTAATTGAACTTTTTACTCCTTCAAAATCTGTAATACCATTCACACTACCATCTCCATTCCATAAGTTTTCCTGAGCTGTTCCGCCAGAAGCAAGACCAATTAAATCTATTCCCACTAAACGGGCATCCTGAATGTCTCCATTTTCACCAGTTATTCCAGCAAAAAGCTGCTCTACTATAAATTCAACATTAAGGCCTTCAGATCCTTCAGGCAATTCAGCTTGTAACTGAGAACCTACCAAATCGATTAAACCTTGAAAATATACATGATTATTAACAGTGTTATTAGTTAATGTATAATATCCATCATCCCAAAAGTTGTGGTAAAGTATTTCTCCTGCTTCATTATAGTTATATTGATAACCATTATAGTTTCCTATACCTCTAATATCTGATCCTACTTGGAACTCATTTGCTATTGCGAAACCATCATTATAAGGTAGTTCTAAAGTATTTTCTCCCCATACTGGGTGTAAACCATTAGATAAATCTAAAGAAGTTGCCAATGAAGAGGGGGTACTAAATGCTCTATTATAAGTCAAACGGAGCGTTTGCTTGGGTGTAGGTTTATAAGTCATTCCTATACGTGGTGAAATTTGAAACTCCTCGATTAGATCGTGATAATCTGCACGTACAGCTGCTACAAATTTAAATCGTTCATCAAGTTTGTAATCTCCTTGTAAATAAGCACCATACTGATTAAAGTTATCTCTATCTTCAAATCGGCCATTTATTGTTCCTTCAGTTTCTGGTCGTGTCATTAATAAATCAGCCCCATAAATTAGTTGTAAATCATCATCTAATAGTTCTGTACTATGTTGTAATTGTGCTACGTGTAGTTTCGATTTATCAGTGAGTAAATCAAATTGATGATAAGGTGGGTTGGCATTTGGTGATAATGCTCCAAATTGTGGAATCAGGTACGTTTCATCACCTGAATTACTAGAATTGGTAAAAAATTGAGCAAATAAGTTTTTATAACGAAAGCGTGCCTGCGCATACCACATTTGCCATCCTAATGATTGTGCAGCCCCCAAACCTGTTAGTTCTAAATTTTTAGAGCTAGATAAGCCTCCACTTAAAACAATTTCAGTATCATCAGTAGGTCTAAAGTCTAAACGAGCATCACCATTATAGTTTTGTATAGTAAAATCTCTATCGAAGGTTCTTACGTCATTAACATCTCTAGCTGCCCATACCTGGCCATTTGCTTTGGATCCTAAAACATAAGCATCCCCTACAGCTGGCTCTCGGGAAGAAAAAACACCACCTTCCTGTTCTGTAAAATCATAATATTCCCAGTCTTCTCCTTGCATATATTTACCAGAAATCTTCAAACCAACTTTATCCGAAAATTTAAAGGAAGTTCTTATTTCTGGAGTAATTATACCTTTTAACTGCCCTTTTTCTAGACCACTTGCTTCTGGCCATCCTCCTAAGACTTGTCCATCAGTAACTCCTCTTAAACCAGTTGTTAGTGAAATAGTAGTTTCGTTAAATTTTTCTTGATCGATCGGAGATTTCGTAATGATATGTAAAACACCATCGGCAGCATTCGGTCCATATAATGCTGCACCTGGTCCACGTACAACCTCCATTTTATCAATATCGTAGTTGTTACCCGGAATCAGCTGAAAAGCATTTACCCTTAAAGAAGGTACACGACCTATACGATTATCAACCATTGTCAACATAGCTCCTGAAAAAATATCATTAAACCCACGAATGTTTACGTTAGAGCCTACCAAACCTGTAGTCATAACATCTACACCAGGCGTTTTTTTAAGGTTATCTACAGGTGTTAACGAAGCATTGTTCTCGATTCTTTCAGCAGTGATCACACTCACAGAAGCTGGAGCATCTAATATTTTCTCTTTTCTTTTAGAAGCCGAAATTACTACATCATCCAAAATATTTGTATCCGATTCTAATTGAACATCAATTACATCAGAAGCACCTAACGGTACCTCCATTTCTCTCATTCCTACATAAGAAAAGATCAAAGCTGTAGTACCTGCTGGTACTTCAATCGTATAATTTCCATCAAAATCAGTGGCAACACCCCGGCTTCTATCTTCTTTCGTTAATACAGCTGCACCAATGACCGTTTCTCCGGTATCATCGGTTACTGTGCCTGTAATGGTGCGTTGGGAGTGTGCTAACTGTACGGTAAACAGCAGCACGAATAAGCTGAACAGAATTCGTTTCAGTTTCATTTTAAATTATTTATATATAGATAAAATTATTTCGCGAACGATAAATATAAGAAAATTAGCCTTTTCCGCTAATTAACTATTGTTTTTTATGATAAATAATATGCCAAGTATGTTGAATTCTAACAAGACTATTATTTAATTTCAAACTAATCGATATAACAAATTAGCAAACAGTATAAACAAATTCAAATTTTGAGTCCTAAAAATCAGATTTTCTTATTCAGCTTATTGATAGAAACATGTTTATTATTTATGCCTTTATTTTTAGTAGAAATAAGAGCATATAATGGCTAAAACACTTTTTGATAAGATTTGGGATAAACATATAGTTTTTCAGGAAATTGATTCACCGGCTGTTTTGTATATCGATACTCATTTGATACATGAAGTAACGAGTCCGCAGGCATTTGATGGACTTCGAAAAAGAGGCATCAAGGTAAGAAGACCAGATAAAACCGTAGCAACTACCGACCATAATGTTCCAACCGTAGATCAGCACTTACCCATCAAAGAGATCTTAAGTCGTAAACAGGTGCAAACACTGGTAAAAAACTGTGAAGACTTTGGAATTGAACTTTATGGATTAGGACATCCATTTCAGGGAATCGTACATGTTATTGGTCCGGAATTGGGCATTACGCAACCTGGTAAAACCATCGTTTGCGGCGATAGTCATACAAGTACACACGGCGCGTTCGGTGCTATTGCATTTGGTATTGGCACAAGTGAAGTCGAACAGGTATTAGCTACTCAGTCCATTCTTCAACAGAAGCCTAAAACCATGAGGATCACTATCAATGGTGCATTAAAGAAAGGGGTTAGTTCAAAGGATATAATCTTATATATTATTTCTAAGATAGGGACTGGTGGCGGAGCAGGATATTTTGTTGAGTATGCAGGTACAACAATTCAGCAATTAAGTATGGAAGCTCGTATGACCATTTGTAATATGAGCATTGAAATGGGCGCCCGTGGCGGATTAATAGCTCCTGACGAAATCACCTATTCTTATCTGAAAGATAAACAGTTTGCTCCCAAAGGTGATGAATGGGATTTAAAGCTAGCTTACTGGAAAACTTTGTTCTCTGATGATAAAGCTTCTTTCGACAAAGAATATGAATTTGCTGCCGCTGATATTCTGCCGATGATAACTTATGGTACTAATCCGGCAATGGGAATTCATATTTCTGAACAAATTCCAACTGAGATACCTGTACATTCTTCAGAAGAATCTTATTTCAAATCTTTGAAATACATGGGTTTTGAAAAAGGTGAAACTATGCTTGACAAGCCAATAGATTATGTGTTCATAGGTTCTTGTACCAATGCAAGAATTGAAGATCTGAGATTAGCAGCCCAAATAATCAAAGGTCAGCAAAAACACAGTTCTACCGAAGTATGGGTTGTGCCCGGTTCTCAACAAGTAATGAAACAGGTAAAAGCAGAAGGTTTAGACAAAATCTTTGAAGCTGCGAATATTCCTATAAGACAAGCCGGATGTTCTGCTTGCTTAGGAATGAATGAAGATAAAGTTCCCGCAGGTAAATATTGCATTTCTACATCTAACAGAAATTTTGAAGGCAGACAAGGTCCTGGTTCCCGTACACTTCTTGCAAGCCCATTAACAGCCGCAGCTGCGGCAATTACCGGAAAAATTACAGATCCGCGACAATTCTTATAAACCAATTACATGAAAAATAAATTTGCAACAGTCATCGACACCGCTATTCCTTTACCAGTACAGGATATCGATACCGACCAGATCATTCCTGCCCGTTTTCTCAAAGCAATTTCAAGGGACGGCTTTGGAAAAAATTTGTTTCGAGACTGGAGATACCTCAAGGACAACAGTCTGAATCCTGATTTTGTATTGAATAAACCTGATTATAAAGGAAGTATTCTTGTTACCGGAAAAAACTTTGGCTGTGGGTCGAGTAGAGAACATGCTGCCTGGGCAATTGCCGATTACGGATTTAAAGTAGTTATTTCTAGTTTCTTTGCCGATATATTTAAAAATAACGCACTCAATAATGGTATTCTTCCCATAGAAGTTTCAGACGAAATATTATCATTACTTTTCAAAAAAATAAACGACGATCATCAATTATCAATAAAAGTAGATCTTGAAAAACAAGTGCTCTCATTTTCAGATCGATCGGTCAATTTTACGATCAATGCGTATAAAAAAATGTGCCTTCAAAATGGATATGATAACATAGATTACCTACTAAGCAAACAGGCACATATTCAAAAATTCGAGAAAGAGAACAATCAATGAATAGTTACAAAATAGGTATTTTAGCCGGTGATGGAATTGGACCGGAAGTAGTAGATTCAGCCTGTAAAGTCATAGATGCGATTGGAAGAAAATATAATTTCAATGTCAGTTATACTTACGACCTTATCGGACATGCTGCAATCGAAAAAACAGGAAACCCTCTACCCGATTCTGCACTAACAATGTGTAATAATGTAGATGCCATTTTGCTTGGAGCAGTTGGTATGCCTTTATACGACAACGATCCATCAGCAAAAGTTCGTCCGGAACAAGGTTTACTTAAATTACGAAAATCGCTTGGTTTGTTTGCCAACATAAGACCAATCACAATTTTCGATGAATTACTATTCACATCGAGCCTGAAACCCGAAATTTTAAAAGGAGCAGATATTCTTTTTTATCGTGAATTAACAGGTGGAATTTATTTTGGCACACCCAGAGAAAGAAGGGATAATGGTAATGTAGCAATCGATACACTTCGATACGAACGTTCAGAAATAGAAAGAATAGCCCATATGGCATTCAAGGCTGCGAGCAGAAGAAATAAAAAACTTTGCTCTGTTGATAAAGCTAATGTATTAGAAAGTTCAAGGCTTTGGCGAGAAACAGTTAATGAATTATCGAAAAATTATCCCGATGTAGCATTAACGCACCTTTTTATCGATAATGCTGCAATGCAATTAATTCTGAACCCACGACAGTTTGACGTTATCCTTACAGGAAATATGTTTGGCGATATTCTAACAGATGAAGCTTCTCAGATTGCTGGTTCATTAGGTTTACTCCCTTCTGCCTCTGTTGGGAACAAAGTTGGTTTATACGAACCTGTTCATGGTTCCGCTCCTGATATTGCGGGTAAAAACGTTGCCAATCCTGTGGCAGCCATCATGTCGGCAGCCCTTATGTTTGAAACTGCTTTTAACAGAAAAAAGGAAGCTGAAGATATTAAGCGTGCTATTTCGCAGGTTTACGCCGATGGTTTCAGAACAATAGACCTTGCTCAGGAGACAACAAAAACAGAAAAAATATTACGTACCGATAAATTCACAGAAAAAATAATTGAATCCCTTTAGGTCTTAACCATTGCTTTTCAAATAATCATTAAAAATTCATACATGAGTGATAAGGTTTTTATCTTTGACACTACGCTTAGAGATGGTGAACAGGTTCCGGGTTGCCAATTAAATACTATTGAAAAAATAGAAATTGCCAAAGAACTTGAGTTATTGGGAGTAGATATTATAGAAGCTGGCTTTCCTGTTTCAAGCCCTGGTGATTTTAATTCAGTTCTTGAAATTTCAAAAGCTGTAAATGATCCAGTAATATGTGCATTGACCCGATCGGTAGAAGAAGATATTAAAGTCGCTGCTGATGCTCTTAAGTTTGCCAAACGCAGAAGGATACATACGGGTATCGGCGCTTCCGACTACCACATAAAACACAAATTCAAAAGTAATAGAGATGCCATACTCGAACGTGGGGTTGCCGCTGTAAAATATGCGAAAAAGTTTGTCGAAGATATTGAATTTTATTGTGAAGATGCAGGGAGAGCTGACAAAGTATATCTGGCTAGAATGGTCGAAGCGGTTATTAAGGCGGGAGCTACCGTCGTGAATATTCCAGATACGACCGGATATTGTTTGCCAGATGAATACGGTGCTAAGATCAGATTTCTGAAAGAAAATGTTAAGGGAATCGATAAAGCGATTCTATCTGTTCACTGCCATAATGATCTGGGTATGGCAACGGCTAATAGCCTTTCAGGCTTAATGAATGGTGCCCGACAGGTTGAGGTTACTATTAATGGAATTGGAGAAAGAGCAGGCAATACTTCTTTAGAAGAAGTGGTTATGGCATTAAAAACACATAAATCTCTCAATCTTGCAACACAGATCAACTCGAAAAGAATTTATCCATTAAGCCGTTTGGTAGCTAATCTGATGCGCATGCCAGTACAACCTAATAAGGCTATTGTTGGCAGAAATGCTTTTGCTCATTCATCGGGCATACATCAGGATGGAGTATTGAAAAACAGAGAGAATTATGAAATTATCGATCCTGAAGATGTTGGCGTAAAGCAATCAAGTATTATTCTGACTGCCAGAAGTGGCAGAGCTGCATTGAAACATCAATTGATAGAAATAGGTTTAAAACTTGAAAAAGAGGAGCTTGACAGAGTATATGACCAATTTCTGAGAATGGCTGATAACAAACGTGATTTTACAGAAGAAGACCTATTAGCTTTAGCTGGAAAACCTAAAAACAATTCTAAAATAAAAATTATCAGTGCCCAGATAATGAGCGGTAATCCAAGCGCTCCAATGGCGAGAGTAGAATTAGAATATTTTGACGAAATACATATAGAAACAGCTATTGGAAATGGACCTGTAGATGCAGCAATAAATGCAATCAGAAAAATAATTATTAGGAAAGATATTAAATTAGAAGAGTTTTTCATTCAGGCTATGACAAAAGGCAGTAATGATATTGGTAAAGTACACATGCAGCTTTCCGATAAGAATAATAATATTACTTATGGTTTTGGAACAGATACAGATATAGTATTTGCATCGCTGAAAGCCTATGTCGATGGATTGAATAAAATGATGTTTCGCTAAGGAACAACACAAAACAGCATATTATGCTTGAAATACGAACTCATTGTGAAAGTTGTAGAAAAGTGCTGCCTCCTGAAAGTACCGAAGCTATGATCTGTAGCTTTGAATGCACCTTTTGTAAAAACTGTGTTGAAGAAAAATTACTGAATGTATGTCCTAATTGTGGAGGTGGCTTTCAACAAAGACCTTTGCGGCCTAAGAATAAAATGACGAAATATCCACCCAAAAACAATCTTCATATAAAAGATTATTCAGAAGAAAAACATGAAGCTTACCTTAAAGATTATAAAAACACAAAGCCGGAAGACCGATGATTTACAAGCTCAATTTTTCAATCATTACTTTATAACTTTGGCAATTCTATTACAAAAACGCTTCCTTTTCCTTTAATTGGTTTTTGCAAGAAGATCTTTCCATTAAGTTTTCCAATTATTTTTTTCGAAATAGCCAAGCCCATTCCTGTTCCTTCATATACATCCGATGTATGTAATCTCTTAAACATACTAAAAACTGTAGATTTATATTCTTCTGGAATCCCTATTCCGTTGTCTTCTATATATATGTAAAGTTTGGTATTATCCAATTCTGATCGAATGGAAACAACAGGTATTTTACTATTATTGTATTTGATACCATTTTCAATTAAATTCTGAAAAACCAATGTAAACTCACTTTTAGGACCTTTAATTTCAGCTAGATTCTGATATTCAACTTTGGCATTACTCGTTTTAATTAAATCTTGTAATATTTCTTTCGCATCTTCTACAATCTTATTCAGATCAATATTATTGTATTGCATGTCCTGTACATAGTTAACCTGAACAACATTTAAAATATCTTCGATAATCTGGTACATCTTATTCGACCCTCTTTTAACAAAATCTATATACTCTTGTATTGAATCATATTCTTTTTTATTGATTTTCTTTTCAATTAAACCTACAAAGCTATTAATGGTACGTAATGGGGTTTTAAGATCGTGTGATGCAATATAAGTAAAGTTCTCAAGTTCAGAATTAGCTTGTTCTAGCTTAGAATTTTGTGCTTTTTTCTGATTCAATAAACTTTGTAAATTTTCTTGAAAAACATAATTTCTATTCATTACATAGTATAAAATAAAGGACAGAGAAAACAATAAGCTGATAAATAAAAGAATTTTTGTGGCTAAACTTGGAGGAAGGTCTATTAAATGGGTGTTACCCATATAAAAGTATACTTCAGTAGAAAAAAATGAAAGTGAACAAATACTTGCTATGAAAAAAATATACTTTTTCTTTTTGTACAAAAAAACAGATGATATCAAATAAATTATCAGGGCAAATTCTAAACCATTATCATTACCAACACATAAAGTGAAAACACTGATCAAAACAATGGAAGATATTAAGAAAAAGGTTTGAGCAAATAGATAATATTTATTTCTGATCAATAAAAAGGTTACTATAGAAACTAAAAATAATAATGAATAAACATAATTAAAATAAGTAATCCAATCATCGAACATTAAAATTATTAATGCGCTAATTAATACAATAAAAAAGATCAAGAAATTACACAAAGAAAAAAGGTGCATTACATTGTCTTCTTTTTCTATTTTGTGTAGCTTGTTAAAGCTAGCTTGAAAATCATTAAATATGGGCATGTCATAAGGTCTCTATCTAAATATATTGAAAACTAATATCTTAAAAGCATTCGAATTACCTAAAGATAATCTATTCTATAAAAATAAGACCAAACTAATTTACCAAAAAATCAACTATTATTAAACTTACCTTATATATCAAATTAACTTATCAACATGTATGGATAAGGAAATGGAAGTAATGGAATTTGAACGGCAAGCCTGATTAAAATATGTTTTACACCAACATAACAAGCCCGATTTTGAAGCATATTTGCAGTGTCAATTAAACACCAATATTTAAAAATATGAATATCCTTGTTATCAACTGCGGTAGTTCTTCGGTAAAAGCAGAAGTTATTAATACACTGAATAAAAAACGTTTGCTGAAAATGACTGCCGAGCGAGTAATGGATAATGCCAGCATTCGATTTTCAGATGAAGAATACCCATTAAGTTGTAAAGAAAATGGGCATCGTGCTGTGCTTGAACAGGCATTTCCTTTATTAGTAAAAAAACTAAACGGAACCATTATTCATGGTGTTGGACACAGGGTTGTTCACGGTGGCGATGCATTTGAGCAAGCAGTGGTTATTAACGATGATGTTGAGCAGATCATATCAAGCTTGAATCGTTTAGCACCATTACACAATCCGATCAATCTAAAAGGCATTCGTATTGCCAGAGATTTTTTTAAAGAAATTCCTCATATTGCTGTTTTTGACACTGCATTCCACAACACACTTCCAAAGCGGGCAAAAACCTACGCACTACCTGATGAGCTTTGTAAAAAACACAAAATACGCCGATATGGTTTTCATGGAACCAGCCACGACTATGTAAGTCAGGCTGCTGCCGATCATTTGCAAACCGATATTCGTGCCCTTCGATTAATTACTTGTCATTTAGGAAATGGCTGTAGTCTTGCTGCTGTTGAGTATGGGCGAAGTATTGAAACAAGTATGGGCATGACTCCACTTGAAGGCCTGGTAATGGGTACACGTTCAGGTGATATTGATGCAGGCATACTAACTTACCTTGCAGAACAGGAAAACATGAGTGCCGACAATATTGATCATTTACTGAATAAAGAAAGTGGCTTAAAAGGCATAAGTGGCACAAACGATATGCGCGATATTATTGCCAAAGCCAGTAATGAAAACGACGATGCTGCCCGATTAGCACTTCAGGTATTTACCCACCGCCTACGAAAGTATATTGGCGCTTATGCTGCGGTTATGGGTGGTGTCGATGCTATTATTTTTACCGGCGGCATTGGGGAAAACAGCCCGGTTGTTCGACACAGAACTTGCCAGCGCTTAGACTTTTTAGGAGCTATTATCAATGAAGATAAAAACAGTGCTATTACACTTTCGGAAGATGCTCCTATTCAGTCGTTCAATATGAATCATAGCAGGGTTCAATTATTGGCAATAAAAACCGATGAACAATACTCTATTGCCCGACAAACTGCCGACCTTGTTGCAGAAAAAAACAAAGTAAATACGACTCCGGTTATTCCTATTGCTGTTTCTGCACGACACATGCACATTACTCAGGAAACACTGGAACAACTTTTCGGAGCCGGTTATCAGCTTACCGAACGCAATCCGCTTTCTCAGCCCAATCAATTTGCGGCTAATGAAACAGTTACCATAGTAGGCCCTAAAAATAAAATTGAGCGTGTTCGTATTCTTGGTCCGGTTCGTCCTAAAAATCAAATCGAGATTTCCCGTACCGATGAATTCTATTTAGGAATCGATGCACCTGTCAGAGAATCGGGTAAAACAGAAAATTCTGCAGGCTGTAAAGTAATCGGCCCCAAAGGGGAAATAAATTTGAAAGAAGGACTTATCTGCGCATGGCGACATATTCACATGACACCTCAAGATGCTGCTATTTTTGGCGTTGCAGACAGAGATATAGTAGAAGTAGAAGTAACCGAGGGTTCACGAAGCCTGACTTTCGGGAATGTACTGATTCGAGTTTCCCCTAAATACAAACTAGAAATGCACATTGATACAGATGAAGGAAATGCTGCCGAATTAGGCAGATCGGCACAAGGTGTTTTATTAAAAACAGATGGAAAAGCAAGCCTGACAAAGAAGAAGTTGAGGTAAAACCTACACTTAATGCAACATGTAAAACATAAAATCTATAAGATAAACAAGCACGCTTCTACTACAACTGAAGATTATTTGGTAGTGGAAGAACCTTTGCAAATAAGTATCTCCATTCCGCACGAAAATATAGTTGAACGTAATATCGCCATTACCATGCGTACTCCGGGAAAAGATACCGAATTGGCTTTAGGTTTTTTATTTTCTGAAGATATTATTAAAAGCTATTCTCAGATAAAGCACACTAAGCAATATTACAATCATGTCGATATTATCCTGAATGAAAATATTGCATTTCAGTTTGCTGATATTCAGCGGCATTTTTATATGACTAGCAGTTGTGGTGTATGTGGAAAATCGAGTGTAGAGGCAATACGTTCTAAACGTTTGGAAAAACAAGAGCATGAAAATTCATTTACCATGAATGCTCTTACACTAAACACACTTCCTGCTACCCTACAAAAACATCAGGCAATTTTCGACCAGACTGGTGGCTTACATGCTGCTGCTATTTTTAATACTGAAGGAGATTTACTTCATTCATACGAAGATGTAGGCAGACACAATGCGCTCGATAAATTGATTGGACATTATCTTATCAATAATGCGCTTCCTTTAACCAACAAAGTATTATTGTTAAGTGGCAGAAGTAGTTTTGAATTATTACAAAAAGCCTGTTTGGCAGGTATCGGTTTTGTTGCCTCGGTAGGCGCACCTTCCAGCTTGGCATTATCGCTTGCTGAAGAATTTGATATTACTTTGGTTGGCTTCTTAAAAAATGACCGTTTCAATATTTACCATGCTCCACACAGAATAGAACGCTGAAAACTCATTCTCCCCGACTCATTTCCTGAATACGCATTGGCATACTGTCAATTAAACCGAACAAGGCTTCTTTTTCAAATAGTTTGTTCGTAGTTCTTTTCACACGTCCATCCAAGCCAATTAGTACAACTTTGAACCTTTCATTTTCAGCATTGAATTTTTTACGCAGATTCTCTGTAATCAGCCACTTACTTGATCCAGCATTGGCATTATCGAAATGTGTTTTCCTGTATTCTTCTTCTACAACTTCAAATAATAAAAGTTTTCTTTCTGCTAATCCTTCTTCATTCTCACTTAATTCCTGCAACTGCTCTTTGTAAATTTCATTCTCTTTTTTATCTGAAAAAACAAGTAGTATTCTGTTTTCCCACTTGAATTGTTTGAGGTTCTGAGCCTGTGATATATTTCCTGAAATCATTAACATGATGAATATTTTGGTGAAACATTTCATACCAATATCAAAACATAAGTAGCCAGAAGGTTCAAATAGCTATAAAACAATATATTTTAACAAATTAATACAATATTGTCAAAGCTTATAAATCACTCACTGAATTACCTTTGTACTTCCGCAGGAAATTTATGAAAATTTAAAATAATGACTCCATTTCGAGTAGGTTTTGGCTATGATGTTCATGCTTTGAAAGAAGATCATCCTTTTATTTTAGGAGGAATTCCGATAGAACATACTAAAGGTGCTTTCGGGCATTCCGATGCAGATGTATTAATTCACACGATTTGCGACGCCCTGTTAGGGGCTGCCAATTTAGGAGATATTGGCACACATTTCCCTGACACCGATGCCAAATACAAAGGCATAGACAGTAAGATCTTATTAAAAGATGTAGTTAAACTTTTGACAGAAAAAGGATTCGCAATTGGGAATATAGACTCAACTGTGTGTTTACAAAAACCTAAAATAAAACCCTACATCCCTGAAATGAAAAAGTGTTTGGCTGATGTAATGGGAATAGAAGAAGGTCGGGTTTCTGTAAAAGCAACCACCACTGAAAAATTAGGTTTTGTAGGACGTGAAGAAGGAGTAAGTGCTTATGCTGTTGTGTTAATATATGAGAAAACCAAAGAATGATCGATCGAACTACAAACTTTAATAAAAAATGCTCTTTTTTAATATTGTTAATATTGGTGATGTTCATAGCTTCATCCAATTTATTTGCTCAGGGCTATCCGGCACAAGAGTTCCGTTCACCACTTGGTATTCCAATTGTTTTAGCAGGAACTTTTGGTGAGTTACGATCTAATCACTTTCATGCAGGTTTAGATATAAAAACGAAAGGATCAGAAGGCTATCGGATCTATGCCATTGGCGATGGTTATGTCTCGCGCATAAAAGTCCAGTCTGGCGGTTATGGCAAAGCCATTTATGTAGATCACCCGAATGGTTATACTTCGGTTTATTGTCATTTAAGTGTTTTCAAAGATGAAATAGGGCGATATGTTGAACAAAAACAATATGAACGACAAAGCTTTGAAGTAGATCTTTATCTGCAACCCGGTGAAATAATGGTCAATAAAAATCAGATCATTGCACTTTCGGGCAATTCAGGTAGTTCATCGGCGCCGCATCTTCATTTTGAGATAAGGCGCACTTCTGACGAACATCCGTTAAATCCACTCATGTTTTTTGAAGTTCCCGATTCAAAAGCACCTATTCTGAATCAATTAGGTATTATTGCTTTTAATGAACAAGGTATTCTGAGCGATAATACCATAAATATTCCTAAGAATAACACACCTGCAATCGTAAAGCTTGCACAACCACGTATTGGAATCAGTCTGCACGCGTACGATTTACTTGATGGCGCAAATAATAAAAACGGGGTTTATTCTATTCGTATGTTCGATAATGGCAACCTCGTTTATCAATATACTATGGATGAATTCGATTTTGGTGAAACGCGTTATCTGAACAGTCATATCCACTATCCTACTTATTGTGAACACCGAAGAAGAGAACACCGTTGTTACCGAGAGCCTGCCAACCAACTGAATAATTATAAAACATTGGTTAACGATGGGATTGTAAACCTTCATGATGGTCAGGTTCATGTATTGAGTTTTGAGATTGCGGATATCAAGAATAATATTACCAGACACACCATAAAAGTGCAATATGATAATCAATTCGGCAGGGCTTTCTATTTCCCTGAACCAACACCTTATATTGCTGATTGGGGTTTTCCATACTTAATTGAAGGAAATAACTTCGTTTTTGAAACAGATCAGGCTTCCTTATACAATAAACTTTACCTGGAATACGATACCGATTTCGATCAACAGCAAAACCAATATTCGGCTGCACATGCCATTGGCCCCGATTGTTATGCTTTTCACAAAGCCTGTACGGTTAAGATCCGACCTTTTCAGCATGATTCAGCAATAAGCAATAAGTTATTGATCGCTCATAAGAACGATAAAGGCAGAATTAAAGGTTTAGCCAGTGAATGGGAAGGTGACTTCTTAAAAGCAAATACCAAAGCTCCAGGTACGTTTTTTGTTACTTCTGACACAAAAAAGCCAGTAATTAAATCAGAGATCAGAAGCGGGAAAAAGAGCTTTACCAATAACGATAAAATTTCTTTTAAAGTTAGTGATGATCTTTCTGGAATTAAGCACTATAATGCTTATATTGATGGAGCATGGGTATTATTGGATTATGATGCTAAAAACAGAAGACTTAGCCATAAATTCAGCAGTCGCACCCTAAAAGGAGTACACGATTTTCTACTGATTGTAGAAGATGCCTGTGGTAACCGGGCAAATTATCAGTTCAGCTTTAATAAATTATAATCAGCATGCCTGTTTCCTACTACGACAGTCGAAATAAAAGACAAACCGATTGGTTACTGGTATTGCTTTATCTGGTTTTGATCGCAGCGGGCTTTACGGCAATTTATTCTGCCAAATACAGTAGCGATATTCCTTCTATTCTATCAAATTTAGACGGATTTATTACAACTTCACCGGGCAGGCAATTTATGTGGGTAGGCATCTCTCTTATGTGTGCTTTCCTGATTCAGCTCATAGATCGAAAAACGATAACAACACTTACTCCATTGGTTTATACTGTTGTTATTCTGCTACTAGTTTATGTCGCCTTTGCAGGTTATACTGTTGGTGGTGGAAGCTCCTGGATCAATTTAGGACCTATACGTTTACAGCCTTCAGAATTTGCAAAATTTTCAACCGCACTAATGGTTGCCTGGTATCTAAGCAGTTTACGCGCCGATATAAGGACTTTGAGTGGCAAACTTATCACAGGGCTGATCTTATTCGTTCCTTTTGCGCTTATCGTGCTGCAAAACGATATGGGTACTGCCCTGGTCTTTACCTCTTTTATTCTGGTGCTCTATCGAGAAGGTTTATCTAACTGGTATATGATTCTTATCGGAGCCGCCATTACCTTGGCATTTCTTACATTATTACTCGATCAGTATTGGATCATTTTATTGGCTATGTCGCTAATTGCGCTTGTTATGGCTATACTGAACTTTTCTCCTAGCTGGAAAGAGTCGGTTCTTGTAATTTTAATATCGGCGCTTTTATTTGCCGGACACTTCTACCTTGAACCTTTGATTTATATGGGTATTTTATTTGGTTTAGCTGTACTGTGCTTAATAGGTTTTCTTTGGAACAGATACGCCTTTTTCATTCTTGCTTCCATCTTTTTTATGGCAACTGCTTATACACAGGTAGTCGGATTTGCTTATGATGCACTTAAACCGCATCAACAAAACAGAATTAATGTTTTTTTAGGTAAAACTATTGATCGACATGGTGTAGGTTATAACCTCAGACAATCGATGATGGCGATTGGTTCAGGTGGAGAAACCGGTAAGGGTTATTTGAATGGAAATTTGACCAAAGGTAAGTTCGTACCCGAACAAAGTACTGATTTCATATTTTGTACCGTAGGTGAAGAATTCGGTTTTCTGGGTACTTCCTTCATTGTTGTCCTCTACCTTATTATAATGATAAGAATTGTGTATATCGCAGAACGGCAGCCTACTAAGTTCACCCGTATTTACGCTTATGCCGCAGCTGGTATTTTATTCATTCATTTCTGGATAAACATTGGTATGACCATCGGCTTAATGCCTGTTATTGGTATTCCACTTCCCGCAATGAGCTATGGTGGCTCCTCTTTACTAGGTTTTACTTTATTAATTGCCATACTCATCCGTTTAGACGCTGACAGGGGGAATTATACGAGGTAGCCAGTTAATTGGTAACCGAGCGCAGCCGAATTTGAGTTTGCGAGTTTGCGAGTTTGCGAGTTTAAGAGTTATTCGGTGGTAACTGAGCGCTGTCGAAGTTAAGCGCAGTCGAAGTTAAATTGAACAAATAAAAAGTATATGAATCTTGCGATAGACATAGGTAATACGAAAACGAAAGTTGCGGTTTTTGATCGTAATGAATTAATATTTGAAACTGCCCATAAAGGTTTCGATACTCAGTTGGTTTTTGACGCGATCAACAATTTTTCGATAGATGCCTGTATCGTTTCTTCTGTGGCGGTTGTTCCTGAATTGGATGAAGCGCCTTTTCCGGTCTTATATTTTAATCATAAAACGCCTTTGCCCATTCAAAATAATTATGCTACACCCGAAACTTTAGGTTTAGACCGATTGGCAGGTGTTGTAGCAGCTTACTTTTTATTCAAAGGTAAAAATTCTTTAGTAATTGATGCAGGTACTTGTAATACTTTCGACTTTATCGATGCAGATGGCGTATATGAAGGTGGAAGTATTCACCCCGGAATTGAAATGCGTGCGCGTGCTATGAATACTTTTACGCATCGTTTACCGTTTGTAAATGTACGTTTCGAAAGTATAGATGAAAACAGCTGGTTGGGAAAGAGCACTGAAACATGCTTACAATCAGGGGCTATTTGGGGAACAGTCTGTGAAATAGAAAGTATGGCAGATCGTTATCAGAACTGGTTACTGAATTCAGAAAAAAAGCGCAAAAACACCGATTTAACAATAATTATGACCGGTGGAGCCGCCCCACTTTTGGAACGCTGTACGAAAAAGCAGATATTTGCACGTCCTTTCCTGATTTTGGAAGGGCTTAATCAAATTTTGATCTGGAATGAGCATACGCTTCCTACTTAAGATAATCTTATTTTTCAGCTGTATTTACGGTCTGAATATTACCATTAATGCACAAACAATAAAGAGAGCTAATTCGCCCTACTCTTATTTTGGCATTGGTGATCTGGAACCAACAACATTTGGTATGAGCAGAGCTTTCGGTGGTTTATCGATTGGCTTGCGAACGGCTACGAATACTATGGTTGATAACCCTGCTTCTTTATCAGCAATTAAACGAACGACTTTTGAAACAGGATTTGATTTCAATAGCATCCGTCTTAATAATGGTACAGAAACACAAAGTATGTCTGATATGGGTATCAGCTATCTTGCACTTACTGTTCCGGTAACCAAATATTGGGGAAGTAGTTTAGGCTTCTTACCTTTCAGCTCTGTTTACTACGATATAGAAGAAGAAATCGTAAATGACCTTGAAGGTGTAGGCACTCAATTATTCACTTCAGAAGGTCAGGGTTCTTTATATCAGTTTTATTGGGGTAATGGTTTTAACTATAAAACCTTTTCTGCAGGATTTCAACTTGCTTATGTTTTTGGTTCATTGGAACGAACAACCCTTTCTACTTACCCTGATGTATCTGAAATACTTCCTTATTTATTAGACGAAAACGAGCAAATCGGCGGATTTATCTGGAAATCAGGATTACAATTCCATCCAAAGATAAGCGACAGGATCAGACTTACAGTTGGAGCGAACTGGTCGGCAAGTACCAATCTTAATGTAAAAAATGAAAGCTCTTTAGGTCGTTCATCGACTGTTATAGATGGACAGCTTGTTGGAGATACTGTCGCTATTATTCAGAGTTCTGAAGAATATAAAATCAAATTACCTAGTCAGTTCGGATTTGGAGCAACAGTTAACAGAGGAAGCGAATGGATGGCAGGATTCGATATTGAATTGGCAAATTGGGGAAGTACCAATTTAAGTGATGTGAATGCTGATTACCGAAATACGATAAAAGTAAAAGTTGGTGCCGGATTCATGCCTTACCGCGAAGGTATTCGTAAATTCTTTAATCAAACCCAATATCGTTTCGGGGCATATTTCAATAATAATTATTTTGATGCCAGAGCTGTTGCTACTGAAAGCTTTGAAGCCATTAATCAATACGGATTCACCTTTGGAGCAGGCTTCCCGCTCAGCAAGAAGCGTTCTTCGCGTTTAAACATTGCTTTCGATGTCGGACAAAGAGGAACTACTTCTAACAGCTTGGTAAGAGAAACTTTTTTCAAAGCACACATTGGATTAACACTAAATGATATTTGGTTCATTAAGCCTAAATACGATTGATCGGTTATTATTTTAAACATATTCTTAGTTGAATGGGGTTATTTTTGAATGATTCAAAAACTTTGAAAATGAAATACCTGATTCTACTATTCGGCTTTCTCATTTCAGCGAACAGCTTTGCTCAGTCAATTGTTTCTGCTAAAGAGTTGAACGTTTTAACAGGTAATTGGGAAGGTACGATCACCTATCTCGATTACCAAACGAACAAGCCATTTACGATGCCTGCTAATTTACTCGTTGAAAAAGGTAAAAAGGATAATTGTTTGATTCTGAATAATATTTACCCGAACGAACCTAAAGCTAATAATTCAGAAAAATTCAGCCCCGCTTTAACGCCAAATGTTTGAGCGTAAGAATCTTTAGATAATGTGAAGCAAATAATAACGATTAATAATTTCAATAAATTCTTCATGTGTAATTGGTATAAAAGTTTTGTTCTATTAGAGTTTATTGCGAAAGCTATTTTTGGGGTTTGTCAGAGGGCTTCGGCTACGCTCAGCAAACGAATTTACGTGGTCAGTGAGCGTATCGGACCGCCGAAGCGGCCGAACTGCTATACTTATTATTCGCAATAATGTCTATTCTTAAGATTTATAAATACTACTATTTTTAAAGCAGGATCTCACATTCTTATATATCCTTACTTTTCATCTCGTTTTGGTCTGGGACGCACAGTCACCTGAACAAAACCAAAGTCAAAATTAATAAACCAACTTCCCTCTCAAAGTTTCTAATTTCCCTTCATCATTAAGGTAACTTACATTATAGATATAAATGCCACGGCTAAGGCTTCTTTGTTCAAGGTGTTCGTACAAATTGAGCTCAAAATCGTTAGACTCCATTACCTTATTACCATTAAAATCATATAACTGCATACTGAAACGAACTGGGCGAATACCACCTTTAATAAATCTGATATTTCCCATATCAAAAAGATCGTCAATACTGATTATTGTCGGAAAACCGGGGATAATACCTATCACTGGAGGATTTACAGGTTCGTCAAGACAGGCTTCTGTAAATTCGCTACTATATTCCTCAAAAAGTTCAGCTACTTCTGTACTTGATAACGCCCTGCTATAAACACGCAATTCATCGAATACGCCAATTAACGACTGAGTTCCATCGAAGTCAATACAAGGGCTGTTACTGATGGAAAGGTCTGCACTGTTCTCTAAGTTCAATACAATATCTGCACTGCCCGAATTTTTCAATTCACCATTAACATACAAATAAGTATTAAAGCCTTCACGAACAAAAGTAATTTGCTCCCAGCATTCTTGTTCGATCGTTGTATTTATAGAACTGCTCTGCCAATTATTACTATCTCCAGCAATAGAACAACGCAATTCTTCAGTAGCATTTATACGCGCATCAAACAGATTATATCCATTACAATAAGCCCTTTTTCCCAGAATACTTTGCTGCCTGTTAAGGTCTAAATCTTTTATAAAGAAGCTATAGGTAAAATCTTCCTCGTTGAAATAATTATTAACATTACCAGAGAAAGTAACAAAGTCATCACCTGAAAATAACAAGGCATTACCTTTTATTCCGTTTGTATATTCTAGTGTACCGAAAGCAGTACCATCACCTCCAATTCCTGTTGCTTCTGACAAATCATTATTGTCAAAAGAATAATAAGCCACTAAGTCAGGATTAGGTTGTGCCAAAAGGGCATTGACATACATTGTTGCAATAAATAGAAAAATAGATTTGTACATGGTAAGAATGATTAAGTGATAAACATCATAAGATGGTAACTCCCTACAAAGATAAATTTATTTTAACGATCTGTACGTTTATTCTTAAAAAACTCTTTTAACAGAATAGAACATTCATTTTCTAATATGCCTTTAGTGATTTGCGTACGCTTGTGTAGTAGTAAAGGTTGATAGTTAGAACATCCGCGCTTTAAATCAGAAGCACCCCAGACAATTCGTCCCAATTGTGCCCAACTTAAAGCCCCAGCGCACATTACACAAGGTTCGAGGGTAACATATAAAGTACACTGATGCAGATATTTCGCACCTATATAATTAGATGCAGCCGTTATAGCTATCATTTCAGCATGCGCTGTTGTATCGTGTAATCTTTCTGTTTGGTTATATGCTTTGGCAATAATATTAGAATCGTAAACGATTATAGCCCCCACCGGCACTTCATCTTCATTGAATGCCTGTTGTGCTTGTTTCAAGGCAATTCCCATAAAATATTCGTCGATATTGAATAGCATTATTTGAAGATTTTTCTTTTATTCAAAGCACGTTGATAACGATTTGCGTTTTTAATATGCTCGTTATAAGTTTTAGCAAAATTGTGGTATCCTGAAAAATCTTCCTTAGCACAGAAATATATATAATTGTGGCGCAGATCTTCTAAAACAGCATCAATAGCATATATCTCAGGAACACCGATCGGACCTGGTGGAATGCCTTTATATTTATAAGTGTTATAGGGCGATTCAATTTCTTTATGTACATTTAAAACGCGCTTGATCGAAAAATCACCTAAAGCGAAAATGAGCGTAGGGTCAGCTTGTAAAGGAATTCCTTTTCTGATCCGATTCAAATAAACACCTGCTACTTTTGGCGCTTCATCACGTTTGCGGGTTTCTGCTTGAACAATAGATGCCAAAGTCATTACCTCCCCTTCTGTCAGTTTTAATTTATCGGCTTTTCGTTTTCTTTCTTCCGTCCAGAATTTTTCATACTCGTTGATCATTCTGTCGCAGAATTTTTCAGCAGAAGTATTCCAATAAACATTATAAGTATTCGGAATAAAATAACTTGTAACCAATTCAGGTTTTACTTTTTTAGCAGCCCAATATGCTTCGTTGTTCAACTGATTAAGCATTGTCAGCGAATCGAATTCAAGATAAGGTGCGATCTTACCAGCCAGATCTTCTTTTGTTCTTGCATTATTGAAGGTAACCTTTATAGCTTCTTGTTTTCCGGAGCGAAGCATATTTACCAGATAATTATTATTCCAACCATGTTTAATGGTATATCGTCCCGCTTTTATTTTTTCAGGATACTTTTTCAATTTTGCCACCCATTCAAATGAGCTTTCGTTATCGAGAATATCAATATCTTTCAATTTTGCAATAACATCTTCGAAATTGCTATTACTCGGTATATATAAAAGAGTACTTCCTTGCGCTACGCTTACATTTTTTCCATAAATACTTTTATACCCCCAAGCTCCGGCTAAAAGGATTATTGTTAAAAATATTAGCAGAAAAATCAGTAAAAATTTCTTCATTTACGTACAATTGTACTAAGTCAATAAATTTAAGACTCAAAAGTATCTATTTTGTGTTGGTTATTTTTCAGTTTTTATGAGGAAAAGATCACTGCGCTATGCTATTTTAAGAAAATTACTCCAATGGATGGCACAGGCTTACTACCGACGTATGGAAGTAAGTGGCCTCGATAATATTCCTGCCGACAAACCTGTTATCTATGCGGCACCACATCAAAATGCCATGATGGATGGTTTGGCAGTGGTGATTAACCAGCACCGACAACCTTATATGATCGCCCGTGCCGATGTATTCAATAATAAAACACTAGGTGGTTTATTAAAAAGTATTCGTTTGGTTCCTATTTACCGGCAACGCGATAAAGTAGATACCCGCGTAATGAATGCGCCTATTTTTGAGGAATGTGCCGAAATTCTTTCAGACAAAGGTTCATTATTGATTTTTCCTGAAGCCAATATGATGATGCAAAAACGCTTGCGTCCGCTGCATAAAGGTTTGGCGCGTATTGCTTTTAAAGCTGAAGAAGAAAATAATTTCGATCTGGATGTTCAGGTAATTCCTGTTGGCTTGGATTTCAGTTATTATTCAAGAGCCAGAAGCGATTTAATGGTGAACTTTGGAAAAGCAATTCCATTAAAAAGCTATCAAGCTTTATATGAAGAAAACCCTGCAAAAGCTTATCGGACATTCACACTCGACCTTCAGCAGAAGATACAGGAAAGAATGATTCATATTGCCCGTGATGAAGATTACGAGCAAATGATTTTTCTGAGCAAAATGATCTATGATAAAAAGAGTTTAAAACGGGATATTTTTGAAGCACAACAAAAGATCTTTTTTGTTGAACAAATGAGAACAGAAGCTCCTGATCGTTATAAAAACTTAATGAAGCTGCTGGCAGAATATAAGGTTCAGCTAGATCACCTTGAAATAAAGGATTGGTTGGTAAAAACGCCACCTTCTCATTCTAAGCGCGGTGTTAGTTTTCAGTTTGCTATTTTGTTTGGTCTGTTACCACTTTGGTTGTATGGTGAAGTTATGAACTTTCTACCCAACAGAATTCCATTTTTCCTTACACCTATTCTAGTTGGTCCACAGTTCAAATCATCGGGAATTTTTGTATTGAGCTTTTTTATGTTTCCCATTTTTTACAGCTTGCAAACTTTGCTAATGTATTCTTTAACCGGTAGTGTTTATTTTTCGATTATGTATTTCCTGAGCTTACCGTTCAGCGGTTTTTTTGCTGTAAAATTCAGGGAAAGCTGGCGCAGAAATGTATTCAAACTAAAACTCAACCGCCTGCTTGCCTGGAACCCTAAGGTAATTAAGCAACTAAAGAAACTTCGCCAACAAATTATGGACTTGTTGGAATAAACTTCATCACTATACATTTGACTTTAAAACTGTTTGGTTGGTTGAAAAATAGAGTTAGCGACGAGGCATTGCCTC
>JAHDFD010000026.1 GCA_020628375.1 Chitinophagales bacterium
AGTAATGTTACATGGCTGTGTACACTCTTCTACTACGATCTCTCCGCCAGTGGTACTCAAAGTAGCACAAATACTGCCACCTCCTTGTATTAACTGAGCCTCTACATCTGCTATCGTA
Organism: Chitinophagales bacterium; assembly: GCA_020628375.1. Classification (GTDB taxonomy): domain Bacteria; phylum Bacteroidota; class Bacteroidia; order Chitinophagales; family UBA2359; genus JAHDDA01. The sequence continues at coordinate 119 of JAHDFD010000026.1, forward strand.
GTTGTCCCTGCTATAATTGTTGTTGTATCAAATGTATTAGGATCACAAACCATTAAATGAATCTGATAATTTCCGGCTGTCGCCTGTGCTGGAAAATCACTGCCAGTAATGCTAACATCTATAATCGTTCCACCGCTTGATAATATATATTTCACACTATAACCTACTGGGAATGTACTTGTACTTGCTCCGAAGTCGATTGCATCATCTGTACAGAAAGTTGTCGCTGCTAATGTTATTTCTCCTGGAGTAATGTTACATGGCTGTGTACATTCTTCTACTACGATCTCTCCGCCAGTGGTACTCAAAGTAGCACAAATACTGCCACCTCCTTGTATTAACTGAGCCTCTACATCTGCTATCGTAGTTGTCCCTGCTATAATTGTTGTTGTATCAAATGTATTAGGATCACAAACCATTAAATGAATCTGATAATTTCCGGCTGTCGCCTGTGCTGGAAAATCACTGCCAGTAATGCTAACATCTATAATCGTTCCACCGCTTGATAATATATATTTCACACTATAACCTACTGGGAATGTACTTGTACTTGCTCCGAAGTCGATCGCATCATCTGTACAGAAAGTTGTAGTCGCTAATGTTATTTCTCCTGGAGTAATGTTACATGGCTGTGTACACTCTTCTACTACGATCTCTCCGCCAGTGGTACTCAAAGTAGCACAAATACTGCCACCTCCTTGTATTAACTGAGCCTCTACATCTGCTATCGTAGTTGTCCCTGCTATAATTGTTGTTGTATCAAATGTATTAGGATCACAAACCATTAAATGAATCTGATAATTTCCGGCTGTCGCCTGTGCTGGAAAATCACTGCCAGTAATGCTAACATCTATAATCGTTCCACCGCTTGATAATATATATTTCACACTATAACCTACTGGGAATGTACTTGTACTTGCTCCGAAGTCGATTGCATCATCTGTACAGAAAGTTGTCGCTGCTAATGTTATTTCTCCTGGAGTAATGTTACATGGCTGTGTACACTCTTCTACTACGATCTCTCCGCCAGTAGTGCTCAAAGTAGCACAAATACTGCCACCTCCTTGTATTAACTGAGCCTCTACATCTGCTATCGTAGTTGTCCCTGCTATAATTGTTGTTGTATCAAATGTATTAGGATCACAAACCATTAAATGAATCTGATAATTTCCGGCTGTCGCCTGTGCTGGAAAATCACTGCCAGTAATGCTAACATCTATAATCGTTCCACCGCTTGATAATATATATTTCACACTATAACCTACTGGGAATGTACTTGTACTTGCTCCGAAGTCGATTGCATCATCTGTACAGAAAGTTGTCGCTGCTAATGTTATCTCTCCTGGAGTAATGTTACATGGCTGTGTACATTCTTCTACTACGATCTCTCCGCCAGTGGTACTCAAAGTAGCACAAATACTGCCACCTCCTTGTATTAACTGAGCCTCTACATCTGCTATCGTAGTTGTCCCTGCTATAATTGTTGTTGTATCAAATGTATTAGGATCACAAACCATTAAATGAATCTGATAATTTCCGGCTGTCGCCTGTGCTGGAAAATCACTGCCAGTAATGCTAACATCTATAATCGTTCCACCGCTTGATAATATATATTTCACACTATAACCTACTGGGAATGTACTTGTACTTGCTCCGAAGTCGATTGCATCATCTGTACAGAAAGTTGTTGTTGCTAATGTTATCTCTCCCGAAGTAATGTTACATGGCTGTGTACACTCTTCTACTACGATCTCTCCGCCAGTGGTACTCAAAGTAGCACAAATACTGCCACCTCCTTGTATTAACTGAGCCTCTACATCTGCTATCGTAGTTGTCCCTGCTATAATTGTTGTTGTATCAAATGTATTAGGATCACAAACCATTAAATGAATCTGATAATTTCCGGCTGTCGCCTGTGCTGGAAAATCACTGCCAGTAATGCTAACATCTATAATCGTTCCACCGCTTGATAATATATATTTCACACTATAACCTACTGGGAATGTACTTGTACTTGCTCCGAAGTCGATCGCATCATCTGTACAGAAAGTTGTAGTCGCTAAGGTTATTTCTCCAGGAGTGATGTTACAATCTGCCGGACAAGTTTCTGGAGCACCATCGGTAATCCATGCCTGAATGGTACTCAACTCTGTTGCATCTATCTGCCCACCGGTAAATCCATTCATTGATGGTACTGTTTCTGTTCCACAACTAGACCCAGTTGAAATAATGTCAGCTAACAAAGTACCCATTGTTATATCAGACCCACATTGACTTCCTCCATTCGTAAATCCGGTATAAGTTGTCAGGTCAAGCCCACTGGCTCCACTACCATGACATCCTACGTTGGCACATCCATTCTCATTAAAAATTGTTGCAATATCTGCCCATTCTGTATCACATTGTGCAATTATTACATTAGAACAAAGAGAGAGGATTAATAAATAAAGAATACGCGAACTGATGATGATGTCCAGATTAAGTAGTAATTTTTTTTTCATCGTATTAGATTTTGGGAGATTTGACAATCAAGACTTTATATTCATAAACAAAAAAACCGAGGGCGTTTTAGATTATTTGAAAACAAAAATTCAAATAACTATTTGTTCTGAATAGACAGTCTATAAAAGTCTACAAATGATTATTCAATGATGGTATTTCAAAAAGCATTCCATTTATTTTATTGTAATATAAAAATGGGGAAACCATTCGGCTGAACAGTTTCCCCACTACTATTAAATTAAGAGAAATTATTATCTTCTTAACTCGATATATCCTGTATTCGGAACTTTGTTAACCTTATCAATAGATTCTATATGATAGAAGTACACACCAGAAGATGTAGCACTATTATTCAAATTAGTTCCATCCCATGACAATTCGTGAGCATAAGCAACCTGCTCTTTTATCAATCTTCCTGATTTATCATAAATTGATAATCTCAGCATTGTATTTGTAGAACAGTCACTAGTACCTTTTAATTTCCATACATCATTGATTCCATCCTGATTTGGAGTAAACGCTAATGGAGGAGTTAAAGCACACCCTAAATCTAAGACAGGATTTGATAATCTACCATTTTGACTTCCACCTAAATCAGCAGTATTACAATCATCACTTACTGTAATGTAAACATTAGCAATTTCAAATTCATTGCCTAAAGGAGTTAAGGCCGTTACTTCTATAATATCAGTTGCATAGAATCCAGGTAAAGGAACATATCTGATACAATGATCACTAATTGCTTCGATACTACAATCGTAGGTAGTATGTGTATTATAGATAACGACACTATCATCACAGAAATCTATACATAATTCAATTGGTGTCATATGACCAGTACAAGCATAGGATGTATTATCACAATCTTCCGTTACAATTACTGTTACAATTGCTGTATCAGTACCACCATTTCCATCACAGATTTCATAAGTAAAACTATCCGTTCCTACAAAACCATTATCTGGCGAGTAAACAAAACTCCCATTAACAAGCGTAACACTTCCATTGGCACCATTTGTATTTGAACAAACGGTAAGATTATCATTATCTACATCAAAATCATTAGGAAGTACCGGAATACTTATCGGTGTATCCTGAGGTGTAGAAGAAGAATCATCAGTAGCAGTTGGAGGTGTATTATTACAATTTCCAACTAAGATTTCAATATTGATTGTATAGCATTGATCTGAATTACTATTTGAACATGCTTCCAATTCGACCATATCCACTCCATAGAAACCAGGAAGTGGTGTATATCTGATACAGTGATCATCAATCATATAAACACTACACGAATACATACTTAAAGACCCTGTAATTGAATAACTATCCATAGGACCAAACCCACAATATTCAGGACAAATAACAATTGGCTCCATGTGTCCGATGCACATAAACATATCTTCATCTACACAATCAGGTTGAGTAGTTCCATCTGTATTACCGTCAGTACTATCAGTGCCAGAATCATCAGCTGTACCATCTGTTGCATCCGTTCCAGAATCGTCAGTCGTTGTATCATCTGTAGAAGTATCATCAGTTGTACCACCTCCATCTGTACAAAGTCCAAAAGTATAATTTGTAATCCCGTCGCATTGGGCATAACATTCATTGAAATAAGATAAGCCATTATCTCCACAAACCGGATAATAATAATCCGGACAATCACAGATTCCACTATTACTACCATCTGTTTCTTCGTCAGAAGAATCTGTTTCCCCGTCAAAAGCAACATCACCACAAGTAGATTGGAATACTGCTGTTTTGGCACCAGCTTCAATCGCTATACATGGATCATCAAAATCAATCATATCGATAGACACTAAAGGTGTTGGAACTACAATACCTGAGAAGTACAATGGAGTATCAAAAGGTATATTAACGTTTAAACCATTATTCATAAAAGAACCTTCATTATTGATTGCTATCGCTGAACCAATAGGATCATTTAGATCTGTGTAGATGATATAAGCATTATCATAACCATCAGCTACAGTATAACCACTTACTGTTACATATATACCATCAAAAGGACATACTTCATAAATACCTTCTTCTGTCATTGTTGTACCATAACCAAAGTCAATTAAAGTAAAATTACACGTACCTGCAACATTATCACATGAAATTGTTCCATCTGTTGAACCATCATCAGAACCCGATATGTCAGTTACACCACCACCTGTGCCAGAACAAGGGCCTGGTGTAAAGTTCAATCCAAGACACTGAGCAATACAAGCATTAACATATTCGCTACCATTCACACAAACAGGATCATAGTCGAGACTACAGCCACATAATGTAAAAGGATCACCATCATCAGAACTAGCTGTATCTCCTCCTGATGAATCCGTTCCAGTAATATCAGTACCCGAACTATCAGTAGTACTTGTATCTGTTCCTGATATATCAGTAGTTCCACCACAAGCAAAACTAAAAGAGGCTTGTTCTGAAGAAGGGCAAATATTTGCTGAGTTATTATCTGTAATTGTGAAAACTACTGATCCAGCTGAGCCATTAGTAGCCGTATAATTAGTACCTGAACCTGAATTAGCTCCATCACTCCAACTTACGGTGTAAGATGGGCAAGTAGTAATTGATACTGAACAATCTGTAATAGAAGATACTACAAAACCAATAGTAGGATAAACAGTAACGGTAACTGTATATTCATAAGGTACAGTACAATCACCAATATTTTCCTCAAATTCAGTAAAGAAACTATAAGTTTGCGTTCCACAGGCATCTGCTGTTAGTTGTAAAGCTCCAGGTGCATTTACCATCATGCCAGAAGCATCTGTCCATATTGTATTACTATATTGTAATAAGCTGAATGTCTGACTTTCACAAATTGAACTATTGAAAGAATTTGTTACTATATCCTCATCACAAGGTTGTCCGCAACTTTCCACTGTAAAAGAAGCTCCCTGAACATCTAATGAACCACAAACTGTTCCACCTCCCTGAATAAGAACTGAATTCACATCAAAACCTGTAGTAACACCAAACATAACTGTGCTCAGGTCTAAAGTTGATGGATCATAAACCAAGGTGTGGATTGTATAATTCCCTATCGATAATCCAGAGAATACTGGAGAAGTGTTCACTGCTTCTATTACCAGACCACTACCAGAAGTTAATACATAAACAACTTCATATTCACTTGTGAAATCAGGGCTAGCACTATGAGAAGCTTCTAAAACTTCGTTTGTACAAACAACAGCATCAACCGGACTTAAGCTTCCAGAAGAAACATCACAAGATGGTGTACAATCTTCAGTTGTCAGATTAATAGAATTTGACGCAGCACTTGAGCAAGAATTTCCATCAGTAAATATTAAAGTATAAATACCTGTAGTACTTGTTTGTAAAGGAGAAGCATTCCCACCACTTGAAGCATTGATATTAACACCATTTATTTGCCACTGATAAGAGAATCCAGCTGGTGGAGTTGCCGAAGCGGTTAGCGTTGCTACAATAGGGCTTCCAGTTCCAACATTACAAATAGGATTAGCATCAATTGAAATACTAGGTGTAGCAACATTACATGCTGGCGTACAATCTGTACTTGTTAATTCTATAGCGTTTGATGAAGCAGATTCACAATCAACTCCATTCGTAAATATCAAAGTAAATGTTCCGAGCGTGCTTGTTGTTATAGTAGGATCATTTCCACCAGAACCTGGAGCAATATTCACCCCGTTTAACTGCCATTGGTAATTGTAACCAGCCGGCGGCATATTGCTTGCACTAAATGTTGCATTAACCGGGCTACCTGTACCTAATAAACATATAGGATTAGCATCTGCACTAATAACAGGTGTTGCTACGTTACAAGTAGGTGTACAATCTATTCTATCAATAGCAATTGGATTTGATAGCGCCAAACAACCTGTAACATCAGCTACAGCTCCACCTACAGCTGCTCCAGCTAGTGTTCCATCATGATCTACCACCCAGATATAACATGTACCTGCTGGAGCTCCAGACAAGTCTATTGTTGAACCACCCGGCAAACCTAGTATGGTTGCTGTCGCCGGATCACCACTATCTGTTACTACATAAGCGTAATTCATTTCTGAACCTGCTACATCTATACTTACATTTATTAAATCGTTGGCATCGCCTACACAAACCTGACTAACATCGGCAGAAATTTGCGGTGCGGTTACAGTACAAGGAATTACACAATCTTCTACTGTAAATTCTCCTCCTGTTAATGTTAAAGTAGCACAGATATTTCCTCCACCTTGTATCAACAATGCGTTTACATCACTTGCAGGTGTTGTTCCCGGCACTACTATTGAAAGATCCAAGGTTACCGGATCATAAACTAATAAATGAACCTGATAATTTCCAATTGATTGAATTGGGAAATCACTTGAAGTATTAGTATCTAAAATAATTCCTCCTGAAGTCAATACATAAGCAACTTGGTATCCTACCGGATAAGTTGAAGTTGTTGCACCAAAGTCAATCGCTTCGTCATCACAATAAGTCAGCTTCGCTAATGAAATCTCACCACTCTGAATATCACATTCCGGAATACAATCTTCTACTGTAATTTCTCCTCCTGTTAAAGTAAGCGTAGCACAAATATCGCCACCTCCCTGTAACAATAGAGCATTCACATCACTTGCAGGTGTTGTTCCCGGAACAATAGTAGATAAATCAAGTGTTGCCGGATCGTAAACCAATAAATGAACTTGATAACTTCCAGCTGATTGAGCAGGGAAATCACTAGTCGTATTAGTATCTAATATGATTCCACCTGAAGTTAAAACATAAGCTGATTGATAACCAACTGGGAAAGTACTTGCCGATGTTCCAAAATCGATCAACTCATCAGAACAATAAGTTGTTTTAGGTAATTCAATAATACCACTTTCAATATTACAAGTTGGCGTACAATCTACTCTATCAATCGCGATTGAGTTAGATAATGCTAAACAACCTGTAATATCAGCGACAGCTCCTCCCACAGCTGCTCCGGCTAATGTTCCGTCATGATCTGCTACCCAGATATAACATGTTCCGGCTGGTGCCCCTGATAAATCTATTGGAGATCCACCAGGTAATCCTAATATAGTTGCTGTTGCAGGATCACCGCTATCGGTTACCACATAAGCATAATTCATTTCTGAACCTGCTACATCAATACTTACATTTATTAAATCATTGGCATCGCCTACACAAACCTGACTAACATCAGCAGATATTTGTGGGGCGGTTACATTACAAGTCGGCGTACAATCTACTCTATCGATCGCGATTGAGTTAGATAATGCTAAACAACCTGTAATATCAGCGACAGCTCCTCCCACAGCTGCTCCGGCTAATGTTCCGTCATGATCTGCTACCCAGATATAACATGTTCCGGCTGGTGCCCCTGATAAATCTATTGGAGATCCACCAGGTAATCCTAATATAGTTGCTGTTGCAGGATCACCGCTATCGGTTACCACATAAGCATAATTCATTTCTGAACCTGCTACATCAATACTTACATTTATTAAATCATTGGCATCGCCTACACAAACCTGACTAACATCGGCAGATATTTGTGGGGCAGTTACGTTACATGGTGGGGTACAATCTTCATTGGTTAAAGAAATTATATTTGAAGAAAGTGAGCTACAATCAACTCCATCTGTAAAAATAAGACTGTAATCTCCTGTTGTGCTTGTCAAAAGAGTAGCACCTGTTTCACCAGAAATGGCCACACCACCTAAAAGCCACTGGAATGAAAATCCAGCAGGTGGCGTATCGGCTGTACTGAATTCTGCATTTACCGGTGTTCCAGTTCCTGATAAACAAATTGGGTTAGCATCAACACTAATTGTTGGTGTTGGCACATCACATGGAGGTGTACAGTCTTGACTAACAAGTGTAATTGAAGCAGATACTTCGCTATCACAATCACCATTGGTAAATATTAAACTATAATCTCCTGTTGTATTTGTAATCAATGTAGCTCCTGTTTCACCACTAATTGGCACTCCTCCTAATAACCATTGGTAACCAAAACCAGTAGGTGGGGTATCTGTTGTGCTGAACTCTGCATTTACAGGTGTACCTGTACCTGCATCACAAATAGGATTTGCATCAGCTGAAATTATTGGTGCTGCAATAGCAGGACAAACCAATGGACATTCAGGACAAGGTCCTCCGCTAATAGAAGCTTCCAAATTATTATCATCCTGTATTGTTATAGAAAAGGTTGAAACACCATCGGCAGGAACGTACGCAGTAATTGAATTACCTGTTCCTAATAAAGATTGTGCCATTGCAATTGTTAAAGCAGTTCCTGAAGCATCTACCAAACCTGTAACTGCTGTAACTGTAAATGGTGCGGTTCCTGAAGTCATTGTAACTGTTTCAGAAGCCAATTCATTTATAAAATCGCCATTATTGTCTAATCCTAAATCGCAATTACATGGATCAGTTATACTAATTTCAGGTTGTTCAGCAGGTGTACAATCTTCATTTGTTAAACTAATTGTATTCGAAGCTGAACTTTCACATCCTGAGCCACTTGTAAAAATCAAATTATAGGCTCCTGTGGTACTGGTTACCAATGTTGAAGAAGTTTCACTAATTGGTACTCCATCTAAAATCCATTGATATCCAAAACCCGTTGGAGGTGTATCTGTTGTGCTGAAAGTAGCATTTACAGGCGTGCCTGTACCATCCTGACAAATTGGGTTAGCATCTACAGTAATAGTCGGAGTTGTAATTGTCGGACATTCCTGTGGGCATGCTGAACAAGGTCCATCTATAACTATAGCAGAAGAATTATCCTGTCCATCGATTTCAATTGAAAACGCGTTTGCACCTCCTGCCTCTGCATAGGCAACTATTGTATTTCCACTTCCTAATAATGTTTGAACATCACTTACTGACAAGGCACTGCCTTCACTGTTGAATAAACCAGAAACAGCAGTTATTGTATATGGAGAAGTACCAGTAACTCCAAAAGTTACCTGGGCTAGTTCGTTAATAAAATCACCATCATTATCTACTCCAGCATCACAGTTACAAAGATCTGAGACTGATATACCTACCGGATCTATTACAACACATGATTCACTTGTTAATGAAATTGAATTTGAGGCAGCACCATCACAACCGGCACCATCTGTAAAGATCAAACTAAAATCACCTGTAGTACTTGTAAGTAAAGTAGCTCCTGTTTCTCCGGTTATAGGAACTCCTCCTAGTAACCATTGATATCCAAAACCAGCTGGGGGCGTTTCAGTTGAAGAAAAAGTTGCATTAACAGGAGAACCTGTTCCAGGCAAACAAATTGGATTAGCATCAACACTAATTGTTGGTGCTGCCGGAGGTGTACAAGTATTACACTCAAATGTATCGGCACCTGTTATATCTGTAAAAGCACCTTTAGTTATTGGATCGGTACCATTATTAGGTTCATTTCTATTGAAATTCGTATCTGTTTGATTAAAAATCAAATCAGGTGATTGAGTTGCATCTTTAACACCAAAACAAACTTCTCCTACATTGATCCATTCAGCATTGGTTACTTCAGGACAACTAAAGGTATTAGAAGTTAATGTCATTGTTAAGTTAAAAATCCCCGGCACTGAAGTTGCGTCCCATTGTTGCGGGTCCCAGGCAGGTGCAGCTCCTACAATACAAAGATCCGTTCCATTAAATCTTTCAGGAGAATAAGAGATATAAGAAATTGCATCAGTGTTATAAGTAAATAATATGGAAGAAGTTCCGATAAAGAAATTATCGGCACTTGCAGCTGTAATCTGAATTGTAGTACAAAACTCGTTGGCATCACAATCAAGGGTTTCATTACCAAAGCGTAAATCAACTACTCCCTGAGCAAACGCCAATGAGGTAGATATAAAACTCAAACACACAACAAAAAAATAAGTAAAAATTTTGTTATTCATAACTCGCTGGTTTTGATAGGTTTTGTTTTGAGAGAATAAAAATAGTTAGCGAAAAAGAATCGTATTTGAGGGTATATACGTTAATTTAATAAAATTGGTTGGGTAAAATTTCAATAATTCTACCCAACCAATCAAGAAATGGAATTCTATCGTCTAACTTCAATAAATCCTTTAGAGATTTGTCTAAAGTCATTACTATTATTAGGTTTAATAACATAGAAGTAGGTACCTGGTTCAACAAAGCTTCCATTTTTGTTTTTACCATCCCATAATTCATAAGTATTCTCAACTCTCATTGTCTGGATCATGTTTCCATAAGTATCAAAGATCTCAACAGTGAAGTCAATATCATTCAAGCAATTAGCTGCTTCAATTTTCAGTAAATCATTCATTCCATCGCCATTAGGTGTTAATACGTTCGGAATATTTAATTCACACTTAGCTGATTTTAAGCTCTCTTCTGGTAATTTTCCACCACCACAATCTACAGCAACTGTAACGTTCACTAGTAAAATTTCACAGTTACCAGCTGCATCACAAGCCTGAGCCTGAACATAATCATCTCCTGTAAATAAAGGAAGTGGCGTATAGATAAAGCAATTCGGACCTGCATCTTCATCTGTTTGAACAGCACAGTGATAAGTAGATACTAAATCAACAATCGCTACATCAGGATTACAGAAATCAAGACAAACCTGTAACGGATTAGGATTAGAAGGGTCGATTGGCGTTGTACAGAAAGAAGGTACAATCTGATTACAATCACTTTCCAATGTATTAACTAAAATACTAACCAATCCAATGGCAGAACCGCCATTTCCATCGCAAATCGTGTAACTGAAGTTATCTTCTCCTGTGAACAATGGATCAGGAATATATGTAAAGATTCCACCAACAAAATCAACAACACCATTACTCGGTTGTGTAAAGTCGCAAATTGCTAAGCTATCTCCTTCAGGATCAGAATCATTATCCAATACATTGAACTCAATATTTTCTCCTTGCATAATTACACCATTATCATCTACAGCAACAGGACTTTCGTTTACAGTTGCTCCTTCACATTCTCCAACGTAAATATTCACTGGTACAGTTACACAAGATCCTTCAAAGCATCCTTCAACATTGATAACATCACCAATATTCTCGAAACCAGGAAGTGGTGTATAACGGAAACAATTATCATTAAGAATATTAATACCACAATCAAATGTAGTAGTTACTTCTACTATAGAAGCTAAATCAGTATGGAACTCAACACAAATATCAATACTTTCCTGAATTCCAGTACATACATCATCAGCATTCGGAACAAAACCAGAATCGTCTGGTACTACAGAAACAGTAATCGTTGCTGTAGCTTCACCTCCATTTCCATCACAAATTGTGTATGTGAAGGTATCTGTTCCAGTGAAGCCTGCATCTGGTGAATAGAATATCTCGTTTGCAGCCAATGTAGCTGAACCGTTCGCAGGTGTTGACAGATCACAAATTGACAAGTCGTCTCCATCTGGTTCGAAATCATTTGATAACACATTTATTATCAAATCTTCACCTGCATTCGTAGCAACTTCATCATCACTAGCTTGTGGCGGATTGTTCGTACTTACAACTTCATTAACAGTAATTGTAACTGTAGCAGTACTTTCACCTCCATTTCCATCACAAATCGAGTAAGTGAAAGAATCTGTTCCGAAGAAACCAGCAGCAGGTTCATATACAAAACCATTATCGATAGTCGATAAAGTACCGTTAGCAGGACTTGTATTAAAACAGATTGAAACATCATCTCCATCTGTATCAAAATCATTCGCCAATACATCAATACTTACAGCAGTTCCAGCATCGGTTGTTGCAGTATCGTCATTAGAAGTTGGTTCTGCATTTCCAGCACCAACAGTAATGGTAACAGTAGCATCAGCCTGACCTTCATTTCCATCACAAACTGAATAAGTAAAGGTATCTGAGCCAGAGAAGCCAACATTAGGTGTATAAGAAATTTCACTTCCAAATAACTGAGCTGTACCATTAGCAGGCTGAGATAAATCACATATAAATAAATCATCTCCATCACTATCCATATCATTTGCTAATACAGAAACAGAAACAGCCTCTCCTTCTAAAGTTGTTGCTTCATCATTCATAGCAGATGGATTATTGTTTTCATTCGGATCAACAATACAATCTTCAACAGTAATTCCTGCGCCTACAACATCTAAGGCTCCACAAATTGATCCACCTCCTTCGATCAATAAACCAAACACGTCTATACCAGATGTAACACCAAGTGTCAGACTTGAAAGATCAAGTATTGCTGGATTATAAACTAAAGTATGAATAGTATAATTACCTGGTACATCAGTTGTAAAACTAGGCGTTTCAGCAACTTGTTCTATGATTAATCCACTTCCAGAAGTCAAGACAAAAACAGTTGAGAATCCGCTTGGAACAGTCGGTGCAGTAGCTACAATAGCCTGCATATCAACATTTCTACAAACAGAAGCTTCAACAGCAGATAAAGAACCTGCAGCTACCAAACATTCAGCAGTTTGAACCGGTGTTCCGGCACACGTACAGTTATTTTGAATAGAATCATTCTCTGTATCAGGATTACCATCATCACATGCATCGCCGAAGTTTCCTAAGCTCGGACAATCTTCTGTAACTACTTGTGTTCCAGCACATGAACAATCACTTTGAATTGTATCGTTGGTTGTATCCATGTTTCCATCGTCACATGCTTCACCGAAGTTTCCTAAACCTGGACAATCTTCTGTAACTACCTGTGTTCCAGCACAAGTACAATCACTTTGAATTGTATCGTTAGTTGTGTCCATGTTTCCATCGTCACATGCATCGCCGAAGTTTCCTAAGCTCGGACAATCTTCAGTAACTACTTGTGTTCCAGCACATGTACAATCACTTTGAATTGTATCGTTAGTTGTATCCATGTTTCCATCGTCACATGCTTCACCGAAGTTTCCTAAGCCAGGACAATCGTCAATACATTCTTCACGAGTTACATTAATTGGATTTGAAAGCGCAAAACAACCTGTAATGTTTGCAACCTGATCATCTGGAATATTGATTCCATCATACCATACACCCCAAATCTGACATGTACCAGCAGGCGCTCCACCAAAACTGAATGTATTAGATGTAACAGGACCATCCAGGATAGTAGAACCTGAACCATCTGTTACGATGAAAGCAAAATCAGCAGTGCCACCACCATTGATATTAACGGTAATTGTTTCATCACCACCAACACATACAGTAGTAGCATCACTTGTATTTATAGTACCTGCAGAAACATTACATGTAACAACAGGGATCTCTTCATTCACGACTACTGTTACATTCCCTAGATCAGTTCCTCCATTTCCATCACAAACCTGATAAGAGAATGAGTCTGTACCTGAGAAACCACTATCAGGAGTATAAATAATTTGTGTTCCTTCAATAGCAACTGTTCCATTCATAGGGTTTGCTGAAGAACATATAGATAGAACATCACCATCGGGATCAGAATCATTTGATAAAACTGAAATAATAATTGCTGTTTCAAAATCGGTAGAAATGTTATCATCCTGAGCATTTGGATCATCGTTACTTGTTACAGGTGGAATAGTCCCTGAAACCACAATTACAACCGTTGCAGATGCAAAGCCTCCGTTTCCATCACACACATTGTATGTGAAAGAATCAGAACCTGTATATCCAGTATTAGGTGTATAAACCATTTGATCTCCATTCTGAGATACTGAACCATTTGAAGCTTGTGTAAATCCACATATAGAAATATTATCACCATCAGGATCAGAATCATTTGCTAATACACTAATAGCATTCGCACTATTAGCACTTGCTGTTACTAAATCTACATCTGCTATTGGTGGGTTATTTGTTGTTTCACAATTTCCAACCTGCACACTTAGCATAACTGTATCACATACAGCTTGATTTGAAGTACAAGCAACAATTTGAACAATATCATTTCCTGAGAAACCAGGGATAGAAACATATCTGATACATTCTCCTAAGTTAGAAACACTACAACCATATACTGAGTGCATATCCATTAGCTCATAAGACATTCCGTCTAATGCACAGAATTCCGGACATATAACTATTGGCTGTAATTCTCCAACACAGTAGCTCACTTCCGGATTCTCACACCCTGTTTGAGTTACATCGATGAAAACAGTAGCAATATCAGAACCACCATTTCCATCACAAATTTGATAGGTAAAGCTGTCTGTACCTTCAAAACCTTCATTAGGAGTATATACGAAATTATCACCTTGCTGAACAACAAAACCATTCATTGGTTGTGAGTAATCTCCACAAACATAGATATCATCTCCGTCAGGATCAGAATCGTTAGGAAGTACCGAAATCACAACAGGGTTTTCATCTTCAGTTGAAGTAAAGTCATCATTTGCAACAGGTGCAGTATTCACACCACAATTTGAAATTTCAAGATCTACAATGATCTCATAACAACTCATTCCATCAGTTAATAAAAGCGTAACCTGATCTACACCGATCTCTTCCATTCCCGGTAGCGGAGTATATCTGATACATCCATTATCAATGTATTGAACTCCACATCCATATAATGAATGATGGCTAACTACCTCTCCACCGATCATACACTCATCAAAGCAAATATCAGATGATACCAATGGAGTTACACAGTGTGCAAAAGGTCCACAAGGTGTAGGATCATCACATGGGTCGATTGGCTGATCTACTGAAATCAATACAGTTGCAGAATCTGACTCACCGTTTCCATCACATATTGTATAAGTAAAAATATCGTTTCCGAAGAAACCAGCATTAGGAGTGTAGATTAAATCCCCACCAACTAAAGCCAAAGTACCGTTGATCGGGTTAGTATAATCACAAACTGTTAAATCATCACCATTAGGGTCAGAATCATTTCCTGTTACCGGAACAGTAAACGGATCATTAGCCGGAATTGTAAAGTTATCATCTACAGCTACCGGTGGTAAATTATCTTCTACTTCAATTACTGTAACAGTTACAACTGCTGTATCAGAATTACCATTTCCATCACAAATCGTATAGGTAAATGTATCCGTTCCAAAGAAACCAGTATTTGGTGTGTAAGTGAATATTCCTCCACTTAAAGCAACAGAACCATTTGCTCCCTGAGTAAAATCACAAATTTCTAAATTATCATTTTCAGGATCAGAATCATTAGGTAAAACAGAAATCGTTACCGGCATATCTTCATCTGTTGTTGCGCTATCATCATTAGCTACCGGTGGATCGTTCGGCACAACCGTAACAGTAACTGTTGCAGTATCTGAACCACCATTTCCATCACAAATTGTATAAGTGAATGAATCATTTCCACTGAATCCGCTATCAGGTGTATAAGTAAACTGACCATCAGAAAGCACTACCATTCCGTTTGCAGGTTGAGAAAAATCACATACCTCCAGCGTATCTCCATCCGGATCAGTATCATTAGGTAAAACAGAAACAGTTACTGAATCTCCCTGATCTGTAGATACATTATCGTCGTTTGCTGTTGGTGCTTCATTACAAGTTCCAATTTCTATAACAATCTGCATTGAAGCACAATTTCCTAATTCATCATAACCTGTTACAGCCGCAAAATCAGGACTGAACATTTCCATACCCGGCAATGGGGTATAAACAAAACAAGGTCCATTTAATAAAATACCACATTCGTAAGTAGAATGAACAGTTTCCAAGCTAAACATTGAACCTGGTAAGCAATCAAATTCAGGACAAATAGTAATTGGTGTTAATGGCTCTGTACAAACTGTCATACCAGCACAAACCTGTGCATTCGTACAATCAGGTGTTCCTCCATCTAAGCTTCCTGTATCTGTTGTTCCTTCAAAACTGATTGAATCTGTACTACCGTCATCTGAACTATCTGTTGTTCCGTCAGCAGAAGAATCATCGGCACTTCCATCATCAGTAGTTCCATCAGAAATTCCCATATCCGTTACTGAATCGTCGGTTGTTCCTTCTGTTGTGGCTGTATCCATTGACGAATCGTCCATTGATGAATCATCTGTCATCCCATCAGTAGCTCCCATGTCAGCCATAGAGTCATCTGTTGTTCCATCCATTGAAGAATCATCTGTACTCATGTCTGTGGTATCATCAGTTGCTCCATCCGCAATCAAATCATCATTTGCGATCAAATCGCAGTTAAAGTCAACTGAAATAGTTGTCGGCCCACAAGCGTCAAAACCACCCGGCATAATTGCAGAGAACACAACAGAACCTGATTCATCTTCATTAGCGGTATAAGTATTACCAACACCTACATTACCATAGCTATCGGACCATGTAAGCTCGAATGCTGCACATACATTTTGTAATGTTATTTCGCAACCATCGGTTACCGCCTGAAGATTATTCGGACCAGGCAATACAAAAACAGTATTTGGCGAAATGCTTACCTCAGCACAACCAGCAGTTGCCGGTGTATAAACTGCTGTAAATGAAACAAATTCTCCATCGCAATTATTTGTAGAAACAATAGCGTTACTTGGGTCAGGTACAACATTCCCGTCGGCATCATACCAAACAAGTGTACCTCCATCGCCATCTTGTAATTCATAAGTTAATTCAACCGATGCTCCTGAACAAACCCCACCAGGATTTGCATTTGCATTTGTTAAGGCAGGACAAGCTGTTGTTCCATCGCTAGCACCATCATCAGCAGTACCATCTGTAGTTGCAGTGTCGCTAATTGTATCGGTTGTACCAGAATCAGTTGTTCCGTCGGTAGAATCATCAGTCATTCCATCAGAAGACCCCATATCTGTCATCGAATCATCACTTGCTCCTTCTGTAGAAGCTGTGTCCATAATTCCATCAGTTGTTCCATCCATTGATGAATCATCGGTCATTCC
Organism: Chitinophagales bacterium; assembly: GCA_020628375.1. GTDB lineage: Bacteria > Bacteroidota > Bacteroidia > Chitinophagales > UBA2359 > JAHDDA01. Next base: position 17,475 of record JAHDFD010000026.1, read on the forward strand.
GTCAGAAGAACCCATATCTGTCATCGAATCATTGCTTGTTCCGTCGGTAGAAGCAGTATCAGCAATCGTGTCAGTTGTACCAGAGTCTGTAGCACCATCTGTACTACCACATGTAATTGAGGTAATCACTACTAAATTCGAGAATCCAGACTGACAATCACTATCAGCATCACTAATTAGAGTTGCCTGATATACACCTGCTTCAGAAGTTACTAAAGTTCCACTTGTTTCCGCAAGCATATTACTACCATCTCTTACCCACTCGAAAGAAAATCCGGCAGGAGCAGCTTCAGCAACAGAAATAGCAACAGTAGTACTTCCGTCATCACATAATTCAGAGGCATCTGCAGCAATTGAAGGTGAATTTGGTTCTTCACATTCATCATCATTTACTTCAGGACCTCCTGGTGTGCCACCTATTGAACCTGCAGCTCCCCAGTTAGCAGCAACATTATTATCTCCATCTAAAACAAGTAAAGTCAATGAAGGTCCATTTCCATCAGGTTCTGTAACCCAAGGACTTTCATCATCATATTCAACAAAATCAACTTCACAACCACCATTAGCTGTTAATGTTAAAGCTTCGCCTCCATTGCTGAATCCCATATCTGCAGGTCCAACATAGTTCAATACCATAGGAAAGGCAAAATTGAATTTATCTTCGTCTGTAATTATCACTATATATTCATTTGCACCTAAAACAGTTCCTGAAGGAATAGTATATTGATTGGTTTCGTCAGAGAAAGTCCATCCACCAATAGCAATTTCCTCACTATTCGGATTGTATAACTCTACCCAATCTCCAGAATCATATACATCTGGTGAATTGTAATTTATTTCAGAAATCACAATAACAGGAGCAGTACTACAATCAATAGTAAGATCGTCGGTGCTAGTATCAGCGGTACCTGAATCGGCAACTCCTGAATCTGTATTACCACAACCAGTTCCACCATCTGCAGTTCCATCAGCGCTACTTTCTGTACCAGTTCCTGAAGAATCAGAACCACCATCTGCTACTCCATCTGCAATTCCGTCAACAACTAAATCTGTTGGAATATCATCAACAGAACCATCAGCTGTTCCGAAATCAGCAGTATCGTCTAATACGATCGTATCGGTAGAACCAGTATCTGAAGTACCATCAGCTGTTCCATCGGCAGCACTATCAGTTGTTCCATCAACAGTACCATCAGTTGAACTGTCAGCAGTAGAATCGTCGCCGCCAGCACAGGCTAATGTTTCATCAATTCCATTGAAGTTCCCCTTAGCAATTGGATTTGTTCCATTGTTAGGATCATTGGAATTAAAGTTTGTATTTTCTATACTGTAAGAAAGGTTAGAAGTTTGATTATCATCAGTAATATCAAAACAAACCTGAGCAACATCGATCCAAGTAGAAGCATCTACCTCCGGACAGCTAAACTCGTTGTTTGTAAGGGTTAAAGTGATATTAACCAAACCTGGTTCAAGGGTGTAGGCTTGTTGTTCCAGCCATGCCGGAGCTACACCTGCAATACAATTAGCAGTTCCATCATAATTCAAAGAAGCATATTCTTTAAATGATAGTCCAGCTTCATTGTAATAGAAGAAAATAGACGAGGTGCCTATTTTAAAAGCGTCGGATTGTGAAGTGATCTGCACATTAGCACAATACACCGATGTTCCACATTCCAGACTCGTAGCAAACCTCAAATCACAGGTTTGAGCATTCGCTGAACTTGCCATTAGCAAGCAGGAAAACAGGAATAAAGAGAAAGTGTACAATTGTTTCATAACAAATGTTTTATATATAGAGATAAAAATTTACTAAGTAGTTTTAGTGATAAAAGGAATAACAATTCCCTAAATCAACTTATTTACACATAAAGTGTAAAAGCAATAAGCCCAATATTACTTCAATAATTAAGCCAGATTTGTAATAATTGCTTAGTTTAACACGAAACAAGTCGGCTCGAAGTCATTTAGCATATCATATATGTGTATCATTTACGGAAAGGTGGCGGAAAAAGTTTAAAATTCTAATTATTTTAATATGTATGGTATAGGTCTTTGCATTCATATTAGTTCAATATTAACGCCTAGTGTCCAATATAATTGAAGGAAAGGTATACAAAACCAATAAAAATGATGAGAATAGCACTTATCAGCTCTGGTTTGAACTTTCCGCTTACTTTGTTTAAAAGTACATTTATTTTATCGCTGTAATAATTGAGACCAACAATAAAACCACCTAATACGATACCCATTCCCAAAACATAGACCAAAATAAATACTATTAATTCAGAAAAGCCATTACCTACTCCCATCATTATAGGGGCTAATACAGAAGGGCAAGGGAGAAAACCAATTAAAAGACCCGCAATAATAGGATGTTGGCTTTTATATTTATCGTGTTTTTCTTCACAGGAACAATTATTATGTTGGTGCTCATTGTCATGTTTGTGTTCATGTTCATGATGGTGATGCCTTAGTTCATTAATCAATAAAAAAACACCGAATATTATAATAATGATCGGCCCTATTATAGTTATTTCCTGAATATCAAATCCTTCATAGGAATTTAAAAGCCATGAAACTATATAAGCTAACGTAATCAGAAAGGTAAAATGCCCTAAAAGCATACCAGCGATCACCATAGAAACTTCTTTCCATTTAAGCTTATTACCAACCATATATGCAGCAAAAAAGGATTTACCATGCCCAGGTTCAAGAGCATGTAGCATTCCTAAAAAAAGATTGGATGAAAGTGATATAATCTGATTCACATTACAAATTTAGCGTAAATGGCAGGTATTGTGTGTTAAAGGTTGGTAACGATCTATTAATTCCTTGAAAACTAAATTATACATTATTCACTTCAGGTGAACGATGATTTTTGTACCACCATAAGCCACCAATAACGATGGCCAACATATACGGAGTTGCTAACAAATATAAAATTCCTTTGTTCAAGCCCTTAGCGGCTGTTCCGCCATTTGCCAAATTTTGTTCTGCTGCTGCTTTACACATCGGGCACTGAGCAATTAAGTCAGGGCTTGCAATCAAAAAGGTGAGTAAAATGAAAACAACAGTTCCTATAATACTGAAATTGTTTTTCTTCATCAATATAAGGTTTATTGGTTCGTTTGTTTAAGTAGTCGGAAAAAGTTTCTTAATATAAGATATTTTTTTTGAGATTAGCCATAATAAGGTGAGATCATAAAATATATGATCACCCCGGTTATAGAAACGTATAACCAAAGTGGCATTGTCCATTTCACTAATTTTTTGTGCATACCGAATTGTGCTGTAAAAGCACTCATAAAAGTGTATAGTATTATAGGGAAAATGATTGCCGCTAAACCAATATGGCTTAGCAAAATAATCACATAAATAAGTCGCAATCCTCCAACGGCTTCTCTTTCTGTTTCACTCAATAAACCGTTGTGATCTATATCACCAAAAACTGTACTTTCAGAAAAAGTATGATAAACCACATAAGATATCAAAAATGCCGCTGACATCATAAGCGCCATCATATTCATCATCATGTGCGCCATGATATTTCTGCGCTTTATAGCAATAAAGCTTCCGATCAACATCATAGACACGCCTGCATTCAGCATAGCATGGAATTTGGGCAATACTTTAATGTCGAATGGTAATTGAAAATTCGGAGGTGTTGCATAAGCCATAAACGCAACAAGTCCGAGTACCAATATCGAAACAGGAATAACTGATTTAAAAGCTTTGCCTGCATGACGAGCAGGAATCATTGGTTTCATTTCCATAATAGTAAGTTTATGCTTAGAGCATGTTTAAAAATTATTTCTGGTCTTTAGGTTTTATATATTCAATATCTGCCTGACGTTTTTTAAGATCGGGATATTCTAAACGCAATACCTGAACATCTTGCATTAGTTTATCGACTTTAGCTGTATCCAGACCGGAATAATATCCTCTTATTACTCTTTCTTTATCGATCAGGACTAATTTCCCACTATGATCGAACTCTTCTTCAGCATTCGGATCGGTAGCAGGCGCAGCATACATAAAGTAACCGTCTTTAGATAATTCAAACAAATCATCTGAACTTCCTGTCAAGAATTTCCACTGATCGAAATCTGCATTATAACTTTCACCATACTCTTTTAGCTTTTGTGGTGTATCACGAGCAGGATCTACGGTGTAAGAAAGCAACAAAATATCTTTTTGGTTTCTATATTTTTCCTGAACTCTTGAAAGCTGACCAGACAAACGCGGGCAAATACCCGGACAAGTTGTGAATATGAAGTCGGCAATTACAATTTTGCCTTCCATATCTTTTTCTGTGAAAGTTTCTCCATCCTGTGTTGTAAGACTAAAAGGTGGAATTTGATGCCAGAGCGTATCATTCTTTTCTATGGTACTTTCAGAGGCTAAACCATCTTTCAGATTGGGGTACATTTTCTTTAACTTGGGACGAATCAGAAAAGGACTGTTGATTCGCTGACTGGTTAAAGATGGCAATATGATGTATCCAATTCCTAATGGAATTCCAAAAAGCAATAAGAACGTTAGTAATTTTTTCTGCACAAGAAAGGCTTTTCCTTATTAACTAATTAAAAATGAAATTGTTGAGAAGTATAATATGAGTGATAGTTGATGAATGATAATTGATGAGTAACATTATTCATCAATTATCATTTCTCATTTATAGATTCTAGTATTCAAAGTTCGGAGCTGCGTCTTTACCTTCGTAATGCGCATTAATTGTATCAATAACAACCTGCGGGTCATCTGTCAAAGTAAATAAATCCATATCTGACGGGCTTATTGTTTTAAATTCATCACGAAGCACTGATGTAATCCAATCCATCATTCCTCCCCAGAATTCTGTTCCAACCAATATAACCGGAACCGGATCTATTTTTTTAGTCTGAATAAGGGTGATCGATTCAAACAATTCATCCAAAGTACCAAAACCACCAGGTAGTAAAACAAAAGCCTGAGCGTATTTAACGAACATTACTTTTCTGGCAAAGAAATATCTGAAGTTTATCAATTTATCTAAATCGACATATTCGTTGGCAAACTGTTCAAAAGGTAAAACTATATTAAGTCCTACAGAAGCACCATTTGCTTCTTGTGCACCTTTATTACCTGCTTCCATGATTCCAGGGCCTCCACCAGTAATAACACCATAGCCTTCAGCTACAATTCTTTTGGCAATATCGACACCCATTTCGTAATATTTCGTTCCTGGCTTGGTTCTAGCTGAACCATAGATCGACACACAAGGACCAATGCGATTCATTTTTTCAAAACCGTCGGTAAATTCAGATATAATTCTGAACATTCTCCAAGAATGCTCTGCATCGATTTTTACCCAGTCTTTTTTCTTATAATCCATACTATTCTTTTATTTAACAGACTAAGCATACTTGGTCTGTTCATTATTTCTATAAAAATTTCAATATTCGGAGTGCAAATTTAAGTAATAGGAAAGTAGAATGCTTAACTAGTTTACAACTTCTAAATTCCAATAGACAATATAATATATGTTGGTTTATGAAATAGAGGCGATTTCTGCATTGATGAATTAAAAAATTCAGTGATCTTCTTTACAAACTGAGTTCCGACAGATCGAACTAATGATTTTCTTTCTTTTGATTATTATATCGAATAAAGAAAATTTATTAACTTAGACAGTATTCATTACCAATTCTGATATTGATATGAAAAAATTATTAGTTCCCACAGATTTTTCGACTCCTTCACAACAGGCATTGAATTATACAGTTAACATTGCATTAAAGACGAATGCTGAGATCAAACTACTTCATGTAGGTGAACGAGATGGTTTTTTGGATGGATTATCGGGTGACCTCGAAGACTTAATTAATTTAAACAACAAAGAAAAGCATATACAATTTGATCGTGCAATTAATAATATTGCTGAAGCTTTTAACGGTTTTAACTGGCAAGATATTCCTATTGAATGTCAGCATGTAAAAGGTGATATAGTCAAAGAAGTAACAAATGCTTGTTATATTCAGGGAATAGATCTTTTAGTTACTGCAATGAAAGGTACAAGTGGTTGGGGTGATGTTTTTTTGGGCAGCACTGCTGAAAGAATAATTAAGAAGGTGAATTGTCCTGTTTTGGCTTTGCCCGAAAAATGTAATTGGAAACAAATTCAAAAAATAACCTTTGCTACCGATTTAACCCCTTTTGGATTAAAGGCGATTACACAAATGCACAATTTTGCTCAAATGTTCGATGCACAATTTAATTTCATTCATATAAAATTAGAAGAAAAACGCAGCTATTTAAAACAGGTTGAAAAATTCCGATTGATGGCTGATGAAGCGATCGGGCACGACAAGTATGAGATTATTGAAATAGAAGCAAATGATGTAATTGAAGGGCTGAACCATTATGCTTCGACTAATCCAATTGATATTTTGGCTATGCTTCGCCACAAAAGAAGTAATTTGAATAAGTTATTCACTATTAGTTATGCTGAAACCATGACAGCTCATGCAGAAATTCCTGTTTTAATGTTTTCCGAATGATCCATAGCATCACACCACTATACATTTTCATTGTTTCTTTAGAAAATGTTTATTTCTATTACAAAAACCTCCACTTTTCAGGTATCCGTTGGTCTCCAGAGACCAACGGAGGTTAATAAATGTATAGTATTATGCCATAGCATTTGGCAGCACACTATATTATTGAGCCTTCATTACTTTAAAAACTTTTTGCTCATCGTTTACTTCAACCAATACAAAATATATTCCTGCATAGAGTTTATCAAAATTTAATTGTAGTGGTTCACTGGATAAATGTTCTAAACTTCTCATTTTTCTGCCTTGAAGATCAAAAATACTGATTACAGCTTGCTCAACATTTTCATTAAATTGGGCAATTAAATTTCCATTACCCGAAGCAAAACCCTGAAGATTAAGCAGTGTAACACTTTCTTCCAGATCATTACAATTTTCAATATTTACATTGACCCTATAGTTATGGGTTCTACCATATTTATTATCTCTGATCTGAACACTGTAAACGGTAGAAAGTGTAGGATTAATTGTTATTTCGGCACTGTTAAAAACGGAGAGATCCTCTTCAGGGTTTTCAGAAGACCAGGTAAAATCCAGCCCCTCTAAATCCCAGCCACTATCTCCAAGCCGTAAAGGTTCACCGAGACAAAGGCTAGTATCAGTTCCGATTTTGTAGTAAATATTTTCTGTTAGTCCTCGTTCATACAAACGCTGACTAATAAATGACTTATTCACTCCGTTATTAATTACTCCATCTACATTCATTAACTCTTCCCCTGCGTCAACAAAAGACATATTAGGGCTGAGATAATATAGTAAATTAGCAACTAACCTATCCGTCTCATTTCTTCCTAAAACCTCATATATTTCCATTAACATAGAAGAAAAAATTTCTGAACTTCCGTAAATATCGTTTGTCAGGTTATCGGGGTAAACCTTATCGGTTTTCATATTTCTACCATTCCAGAATTCATTATGTCCATCCCAAGTAAACATATCTTCCCATCTATAATCACTGAAAGATCGGGACCAGGATGTAGCAAAATAGTCGCCTAGTGCTTCATCTAATGAACGTCTTTCCATTCCTGCATTATTACTATTAGCCATATATGATAAGGCATGAGTATATTCGTGGATGATCACATCAGCATCTTCAGCATCATCTACATTTCCATCACCAAAATCTAAATATAGATTTCCATTTGCATCATTCACAAAACGAGAGTTATCAGCTCCATTCAAACTATGTGCATCTGCCCTTACTTGTTTATCACTTATATCAACTCCTAAAGCTTGTAGGTGTTCCTGAAACTTAGTTATATGGTAATATACATTCACATCTTCGAATCCATCATTACTACGATTCAAATCGATTACGGGTACTTGTGTTGTAAATGGCTCAATATTCGGAGAAAGATTATCGGTAATTCTTACAAACTCATTTTCCAACTCGAATGATCCATTATTAAAATCAACCTCAACGGGTCTTTCAAACCTTTCTGCATTTAAAACATCGATATCAGCATCATTCTGATCTGAATATTCGTCTCCGTAAATCTTTTCAGCACTTGTTAATGGATCAGGTAAAAAAACGGAAACTGTAATTGTTGAGTCGGCTTGTAATAATTGATAATTAGTTGCCGGGGTTTTAAGTTTATGTTTCGAAGAACAACATAGTGCTGACTTACATTCACTTCTGTATCTGGAACGATTTTCAAGCTGATAGAGTTCTCCTTCATTATTAAAAACTAAAGTAAAATAATCAATTTCATTTTTAACATAAGCTAATAATCCTTTTTCTAAATCACCTTTCAGATTCTCTATCCATATTTCTTGAGGCTTTAGTTCTAATTCTAAGCTATTATCAGAAACAAACAAGTTAACCTTTTCGACAACAAAGCCCTTTAAGCAACCTTTAACCACTCTATTTCGATCAAATAAGTTCCCAAAAACCGAAACACACCTTCCCTGCTTTGTTATATTAAGCTTAACAAATGAGCCATAAACAGGAAATCCATCTATTTCCTGCTGAAATAAAAAATGCCCCACATTAGAATCAATTACTCTATTAAGCAACTTCAAATCATCTTCAGACTTAAGTGCTTTTTCAGAACTGTTCGTAATTGCTTGTTTAATTATATCTATTTCAAGACTCTTTAAGTCAGGTAAGAAAACTCTTTCACAGTTTTGAGAAGAAGGTAATGTTAAATTCTTAAATTCATGCAAATTCACTTGTCCACTTAATGAAGTGAAACATAGAAATAGCAGCATAATGAAAAATGGGTGTTTCATAAATGGTGTTTTATTTATTTGTATTATCAAATATAACAAAATTAAGGCTGTACTTATGTCTTATATTATTCATTCTACAAGTCCATCTTTTGTTTCTACAGAGATATCGTAGAGCTTAGATAATGGTTCTAAAACATCTTTTTCATCTGCTAGCGGAATAGTGAATTCTATTTCATTAGTATCTGCATAATCTTGTCGAATAATCTTAACTTCAGCATGTTTTAAGCAGCGCATTACATCATTCATTCTTGGAAACTGATAGGTAATAATATGAACAGATCGAATTTTAATTTCTTTTATCTCTCCTTTATTCAAAGCTTCTTCTGCTGATGTTTTATAAGCATTTATTAAACCTGAAGCACCTAGTTTTTTTCCGCCAAAATAACGAACCACGGCTACCAATGTTTTGGTTAATTCTTTAGAATCGATCTGTCCGAGAATTGGTTTTCCGGCTGTACCTGATGGCTCTCCATCATCATTTGTTCTGAAATCATTTCCTTCTAAGTCTAACCGATAAGCATAACAAACGTGCCTCGACTTAGGATGCTCTTTGTGTAATAGCTCCAGAAATTCTTTTATTTCATCGTCATTTTCTACATGAAAGGCATAAGCAAAAAACTTACTTCCCTTTTCTCTGTATTCGCCCTGAGCACTGCCCTTTAATGTTTTATATGATTGAATTTGCATTAATAATTATTAAAATTAATCGTCGATTCTGAATTGTTATGTAAATTTCAGTTTCAAAGTTAATTTAAAGCATGAGAATAGCCATTTACGGACGCGTTTTGAAGGAAGAACATTTCAATTTCGTTGAAAATTTATTCAAATATCTTCAAGAAAAAGGACATACTGTTTTGGTTGAAGAAGAATACTTGGATCATATAAAGGATTCTATTGATATTGACACTAACTATTGTTCTACTTGCGCTTTACATGCCCCATTGGATAATGATATTGATTTTGTTTTCAGCCTTGGCGGGGATGGAACGCTTTTGAACTCTATCATGCTATTGAAAGATTCGGGTATTCCAGTTATGGGTATAAATATTGGCAGGCTTGGTTTTCTAACAAGTAGTGGCAAACAAGAAATTTCCGAAGCAATAGAAATGCTTGAAAAAGATCGTTTTAAGATAGATCGCAGAGCCTTGCTTCATTTTTCATGTAATAAACCTTTATTCGGGCAATTCAATTATGCTTTGAATGAGTTTACCATTCACAAATTAGATACTTCTGCGATGATAAGTATCCATACTTATGTTAATGGTATTTTTCTGAATTCTTATTGGGCAGATGGTTTGATCGTTTCAACACCTACCGGTTCAACTGGTTATTCGTTAAGTTGTGGTGGTCCTATTATTGCGCCCAGAACAGGGAACTTTGTGTTAACTCCCGTAGCTCCACACAATTTGAATGTTCGTCCGATCGTATTGCCCGATTCTGTTGAAATTACTTTTGAGGTTGAAGGAAGAAGTGAGGAGTTTTCGTGTACTTTGGATTCGAGGTACAGAATATTCAATCAATCGCATAAGATAAAAATTAAGAAAGAACAGTTCGGTATCAATCTGGTTCGCCTTGAAGGACATAGTTTTATGCGTACTTTAAGAGAAAAATTGATGTGGGGGGCAGATAGTAGGATTAATGCTAAGGGTTAGCATTCCTACTTTTAAAGAAAATGTACATTATTACCGGGGATACCGTTCCGTTGGTCAGCGACCAACGGGGGTAGGACTTTTGGTCAGGCGACCAAAAAGAGGAAAATAATATTGCGAAACATGCTGTTGGTCAGCAACCAATAGCATCGGAAGAAAAGAATAACTTTGTAGAGACATTTGTTGGTCGCCTGACCAACAACCATATTCAATCACCATTAAACACTCATAATTATGCAATGGGGTACTCAGTATTTTCTAACAACAACTATCCTTAACTGGATACACATTTTAACTAATGATGAATTCAAACAAATCATTATTGATGAGTGGAAACATCAGATCAATAACAACAATATTAAAATTTACGGTTTTGTAATCATGCCTAATCATTATCATCTTATTATTTCTTTTTTACCTCCTAAAGAACCTTGGGAAACGATGAGAGACATGCACAAGTTTATTTCCAAAAAATTAATTGAAAGGCTTAAAGTCGAGAAGCCAGATATGATAAATCTATTTGAGGTTAATAAAAAAGATAGAAAAATTCAGATCTGGCAACGTAATCATTTAGCAATTAAATTGTATAATCGAGCTATATGTGAACAGAAACTGATCTATATACACAATAACCCAATGCAAAAGCATTGGCAATTAGTGCATTACCCAGAACAATATTATTTTTCTTCTGCTAAATTTTATTATCTAGAAGATAAAACATTTGACTTTTTAACTCATTATATGGATTGATTTTATTCACATTCGTTAGAGTTGGTCAGGTGCCCTACTAAGGAATACATTCCTACTTTTAAAGAAAATGTACATTATTACCGGGGATACCGTTCCGTTGGTCAGCGACCAACGGGGGTAGGTAGACTTTTAGTCAGGCAAACTAAAAGGGAAAAACAATATTGGAAAGCATGCTGTTGGTCAGCGACCAACAGGGGAACCGAGAGTCGATTCAGTTAATTTTAGATCGACTGTTTTCAGACCTCTTTCTTATAATTACCCTTAAATATTGTCCAATTGAAAACAATATGCTACCAATTATATATGCAATAATCGAACTATCATCATCTTTTAGCATGTATCCAATTATAAATGAAATTACACCAATAATTGTTAAAACAAACCCTATAATATCCCTATTAAAATCATCTTTATATCCAAAATATAAAAACAGCACAAATAATATAATTATAAATCCATGTCCAAAATCCATTTGTTTGTTTTTACAATATTATTCAATTCATTTTTTACCCCATGTCACGCAACAAATCTATGTAAACAATGTAAAAGCATTGGTAAATAGTTCATTACCCTGAAAAATATACTTTTTCTACTGAAAGATAAAATATTTGACTTTTTAACTCATTATATGGATTGATGTTATTCACATTCGTTAGAGTTGGTCAGGCGACCAACTAAGGAATACATTCCTACTTTTAAAGAAAATGTACATTATTACCGGGCATATCGTTGGTCAGGCGACCAACGGAGGGTAGGTAGACTTTTAGTAAGGCAACCAAAAAGGGGAAAATAATATTGCGAAACATGCTGTTGGTCAGCGACCAACAGGGGAACTGCGACAAACGAGGATTTTCTACTACAACTCCTTACGTAAACGCGCTACCGGAATATTCAATTGTTCTCTGTATTTGGCTACTGTTCTTCTGGCAATATTATAACCTTTTTCGGTTAAAGACTCTGTTAATTTCTGATCTGATAATGGTTTACGTTTATTTTCATCAGCGATCAATGTCTTCAGAATTTCTTTTACTTCTCTTGTCGAAACTTCTTCGCCCGATTGTGTACTCAATGATTCAGAGAAAAACGACTTAAGTGAAAAGGTACCAAATTCTGTTTGAACATATTTAGAATTTGCCACGCGTGAAATCGTAGAAATATCCAAACCAGTTTTTTCGGCAATATCCTTTAAGATCATTGGCTTTAAACGTGTTTTATCGCCAGTATAGAAATAAGTGTATTGGTAATCAAGAATTGCCTGCATTGTTTTATACATCGTTTGCTGTCGCTGACGTATTGCATCAATGAACCATTTTGCTGAGTCGATCTTATGTTTTATGAATTGGATGGCTTCTTTTTGTTTACGATCTTTTACCTTGCTTTTAGCATACTCACGCATCATAGACTTATAACTGTCTGAAATACGCAGTTCTGGCGCATTTTTTCCATTCAGATTCAGCTTTAACATACCGTTATCATTCACAATAATAAAATCAGGAATGATGTAATTCTCAACTTTAGCTCCGCTTGAATAACCGCTACCGGGCTTAGGATTCAATTTTAAAACTTCGTTGATCGATTCTTTTAATTCTTCTTCTGTTATGCTTAACTGACGTGAAATTTTGGTATAGTGTTTCTTTGAAAATTCTTCAAAGTGATTCTCAAGTATATCTTCTGCTATATTCAGGTATTTATTAGATGTTTTTTTAGAAATTTGAATCAAAAGGCATTCCTGTAAATCTCTTGCGCCTACTCCACCCGGATCGAACTGCTGTACATCTTTCAACACCCTTTCTACCTCAAATTCATTGGTTTCTACATTCGCTGAAAATGCCAGATCATCTACAATTGCTTCTAAGTCCCTGCGTAAATAACCATCGTCATCGATACTTCCGATTATTTGTTCGGCAATAATTTTATCGGTATCAGGCATGGCTACCATTCCTAATTGCTGAACAAGGTATTCGTGAAATGTTTTAGTTACCGGAATAGGTATTGTTTTATTATCGTCTGAATCACGATAATTAGAAGTTCTTAATTTATAAGCTGCAACTCCATCATCTTCCGAAAGGTAATCGGTTAAATCGATCTCTGTTGAACTTTCATTATTCTCTTCGTTATTTTCTTCAGATTTCCCTTCATCAAGGGCAGGGTTTACTTCTAATTCTTCCTTTACTCTTTGCTCCAACGATGCAGTAGGAACTTGCAATAACTTCATCAACTGTATTTGTTGAGGCGATAGTTTTTGCTGTAATTTTTGTCCAAGTTTTTGTTTGAGCATATTTCTTGACTTATAAGGATAGGCACTCAGCATAAGCGTCAATTTGAACTCCCTGAAATAAACTCTGAACTCTGCGCGGGGCTTAGGGAAGTTTATTAGAAGAGCAGCATTACTTAAAAAGCACAAAGGGTAATAATGCCACCACTAATACTGTGCCAAACTTTAAAAACCGTTAAATTAAGTTAAGTTTTTAATAGGTGCAAGCAATATATTTAATTTACTCAAAATAATTTGATGAGATTGATCATTATATAGGGTTATGAAAAATCATAATTCTATAAACCACTAATATCTTTCGGCAATGGTTTTTAATCCTCTTGTTAATTCTTTAATAATCCCCTTTTGTTCCGGATCATAGATCCAGTTCGTATCAAAGCGATTTAGAATTTCACTATTAGCTTCATTAGAAAGGGTAAGACTGTGAAATTCAGTATTCTTATTTTGCTGAAAATATTTTATTTCTGCCAGAACTTGTTCGTGAATACTATACACGATAAAATCAGAGATCATTAAAACATCGGCATCTTGATAGTCATTTGTCTTTAACTGTCGCAAGGCCTCATGCAAAGCAAGAGATGCGTTCGTTCCGCCATTGAATGACATTTTCAAAAATTTCGCTACTTCGTCTATTGAATTGGCAATATCATACAGATCAATTGTTTGAAGTCCTATTGAAAAGTTGATCAAATAGGCTCTCCTGTTTTCTTTGATCGCCAGCTTCAGAATTCCTAAACAAAGAACTTTTGCAATTTCCTCTGGTCGCCCCATCATGCTCTCACTAGTATCGACTAAAACTATAAATGGTCCTTTTTCTTTCTGTTTTACTTTTTCGTGTATTTCTATGATGTTATCACGACTTTTTACCAGTCTTTTATCTTCATATCTGAAAGTTAATAGTTGATTATCAACATATTTCTTCAGAAAAATATCTTCGGTATCATTATCACTTAACAAACCTACTTCTGAACTCAGCAAATTATTCAGATCACTGCTTTCATGTACTCCGACTATTTCAGCTTTAGCCAATTCGTCAACGATCCATTCCCTGCGGATAATGGTTTTCTCAAAGGTCTCTTCTTCCATTATTATTTCAGCTTCTCTCATTTCCCCTAAAAGATCGACAAGCTCCTGAAGGGATTTTTCATTTTGAAGAATTTCATTATACTTCTCTACTACATCCAACGAAGTTTCTTTCCATAGATCACGCGACATATCCCAACCAAGATAATCGGTCAAAGGGCTTACCAGATCATTGAGTTTTTTATATTCTTCAATTTTTGCTTCCAATAATTCAGTAAACTCCTCTTTTTCTTTTTCTATTTTTTGTAATTGGTAGCTTAGTAGTTTTCCCTGTAACAAAGCGTCCCACTGAGAAAGTAAGTCGGTAAAAACACGTTCAAATTTTTCCTTTTCTGTTTCTGAAACAGCATCTGTATTATTTGCAAAAAAGGCTTTTATTCTGTCAGCATAAAAATCGGTATTGAGTTCCTCTTTCGTATATTCTTTCTTAAGAAAATCTATTAAAAACGGATATCTGTTCCTTATAATTTTAACAGGGGTTACCGCCCAGCCTTTTAACAATTTTTCTTCGTTAGCAAGGGGATTTTCTTTTTTAACCTTGGCAAAGGTCTTTCGTATCCAATACAGTGTATCGAGTACTATGTGTTGTGTGATTCTTTGATGCTCTTTGCAAAGTGGCAATAAGCTTTCAATCTGAAAAATTTCAGATAATGATTTTTGAAAGTAAAGAAAATATTGATCGTTCAATTCTGGTGTTTGGTATCTGGCACCCTCAAGCTTATGCTTGAAATATTCAACCAAATACCTGCGGGATCGTCTGTCTAATAGATTTCCAAATTCTATAAACCGATGGTATTCTTCTTGTATGAGTTGGTTTGTTTCCTTCATTATACGCTTATATTTGCATAGGCATATTGTAGTTTTTCAAGCCTTAACGACAAATTATCCAAAGCTTTCTTAACCTCTTCCAGATTAGCCTCAACAACTTTGGCAAATTCGGCATTTACAAATAAATTATCTTTAATATTATTCAGTTCAGAAGGCGTATTATTCGCTATTTTCTTTCGCTGCTCTATTATGTAATGATTCAATCTTTCCAATCTTTCATCCCAATATTTCTGAACGATCGGATGTGCTTTTTTATAAATAACTTCAGTTCTTTCTCGTTGTTTAGCTTCTAATTCAAAATGGAAAACTTCGCCATTCAAGCTCACAACAATAGTATTTTCTTTAACTCCTAATCTAGTTCTGATCTTCTTTATTAAGTTCTTCGCTTCATCATAAAAATTAATAACAAAGTCCTCGTTAGTTTTTAGCTTTCTATATTGATCTATGGTAATTAATTCTGCGTTTATTACAGAAGCTGCATTTTGTAAACGATAGTATTTTTCAGATATAGGAAGTATTTGATTCTCGGTCAGAATATTTTTTACCTGTGTTTCATTTTCTACATCTTTCTCAAAATCGAGCACTTCTTTTTTCAGGTTATTCAGATTAATCGCTAAAGAATAACCATGCTTCTTAATAGAATCGACAAGTATTTCTCTTATCACTTCTTTATGTTCAGGATGATTCCACAAGCAATGTTCCATAAGAAAACAATCCATCAAATCAACTTTATTACGTTCGTTCAAGAAAGCAGAAGTTCTTAGCAAGCGAACTATTTTTTTCCATCTTCTATCATAGATATGTATGGGTTTGTCGGCGTTATTGGGCTGATTATTATATGCCTCAATTTTGTAGTTCACTAATTGAATTGTATTCAGCACTTCAGCAGGCACTTCGACAGCATCTATTAATTCTGAAATTATATTCAATTCTTCCTCTTTAAGCTTTACTTCTACAGGAATATTATCTTCATAAACATCGTCGGTACTGACGATCATTTCGAGAAAATTCCTGAACTGTCGAATATTGCCAATTTCAAGGCGAACTAAAAATCTGTCCCAAATAGGTTCAAGGCTTTTATTTCTTGGTGGTAATTCATTTGAAGCGGTTATTATTCCTCTGATCTTCACCATTAGTTCTTCATCCCCATTTCTGTAAATTTTTTCATTCAGTATGGTTAATAGAGAATTTTGAATTGCAGGTCCTGCTTTCCAAATTTCATCGAGGAACACGATATTAGCACCAGGTAAATAATTCTCGGTTAGTCTTTCGTACTTATCTTCCTCCTTTAGTTTTTTAATTGAAATCGGTCCGAATATTTCATCTGGCGTACTGAACTTACTCATCAGGTATTCAAAAGAAGTACCATTCGCAAAAGCGTATTTAAGTCTTCTGGCAATTAGACTTTTCCCTACTCCCGGAGGTCCTAAAAGGAAAATACTTTCTCCGGCAATCGCTGTTAGCAGCGAAAGATCAATGGCTGTTTTTCTTTCATATAAACCCTTAACCAACGATTCGAGTAGCTTTTTAGTTCTATTACGAATATCAGATATTGTTTGAAATTCTTGTACTTGTTCCATAAGATATTAACTTATACATCAATCGGAACAAGTTTGGGGCTATAAGGTTGAGGTTCAGGTAATACTTTATAGTATGGTGGTGTAAAATGAATGATTTTTAAAAATGAGCATTGCAGGTCAGGCGACCAGCAATGGATTCCTGATTGGGCAGGAGACTGTGCCGTCTGAGACGCACAGTCGTCTGACTAAATCAACCATTTTAACCCACTACCCTTTATTGTTTAATTATTTTCTGACTATATAAAATTTCTTTATTTGAACCTAGTTCAATAATATAGGTTCCATTCATTAATTCATCTAAATTAATTACTTCATTCATCGTACCTGCTTCTATCTTTTTATTAAAAATATTTTTTCCTGACAGGTCATATATATTCAGTTCAGCATTTACAGATAAGTTCTCGATTTGTATGGTCAATCGATCTTCTACTGGATTTGGATAAAAATCAGCGCTGACAACATTTTCATTGTCGAGCATATAGGTGCTGGTATTCACTAAATCTGTGGAATCTACATTGGTATATACAAAGTATCCTACAAACATTTCATCATCAGTTGTCAATCCAAAACCAACCGTTTCTGTTCCGGGGTTATTATAAGTAGCTTCAAAGATCAACCCTTCCGATAATTTAATTCGTAAGGCCTCATCAAAACTTCTGTGTGAAGCATGTGAATAATCGTAATATCCCTGGTTGTAATCAAAGTCATAATTATAAAATCCTTCATAAACCTGCTCCCCCTTAGAACCATCTTCGTTTCTCAGAAAAATATCATAATCAACGCCGTAAGCATGTGTATGAGGATTTAATCGCCATACATCTATATATTCTTCTGAACCTTCAATAAAATATTCCATAGTGAAAGTAGTATCCTGCGCGTTCGGCAATATTTGAAGTGCAAATACATTTCCATCGGGTTCGTATGTAATTGTGGAAGTTCGCATTACCTTTTCAGCCGTATTCCTTGGTTGCACATATAGATTAACATATCCTTCTGCCGGTAAAATAGCAGTAGAAGAATAGTTTTTGATATGGTAATTAAAATTCAATACATTGGAACCATCCCACCTAAAAGCAGTATTTTCAGGTAGCTGATAATTATTGGATGGCAATTGCGAACCAGTTATATATTCTGAATTATTGAAAAAATCGTAAGATGTCAGAAAATTATCGACTACGTTAAATCCAGGAGGTATTTCATTTTCAAAACCATTTAAAGCACGAGCAACACCATAATGATGCGAGAAATCGTTCATTTTAACTTCAAATCCAATAATCTCAAGACTATCTCCCAAAGGGATTTCAACCATTTTCATGACCTCTGTTTCTTCATTCGGCTCTAAGAATAAAGTACCTAAATGAACTTGAAAGCCTTCTCCTTCGGCAGGCGGTTCAAGCGGACTGATTCTGTCTAAAGCATTTCCATCAACATAGAATTCAGTTAATAGTGCTTCGTCGTGTATAATGCCTTCTTTTGGCGCTCCCCATAAAATCCATTGACGGATAATTTCTTTATCTACATTGCTTAATGATCCTGTAGGCGGCATATTAGTTCCTTCATCATCATGCAAATCATCAAAAGAATACAAATTATCATTAATTTTTCTATAAAGAAAACTAGCTGTTGGATCACCTGGGACAATTAATTTATTACCCTTTTCGGAAGCTGTAAGGTTAGACGGTGATACATTTATAAGACTTTCATAGATTTCATCTATGGAACCTGTAAAGGTTAAATCACCAGCACCTGCTCCATGGCAATAAGCATTAGCGCAATTTTCAGAAAATATATTAACTACAGACTCAAAAGTTGAGTTCTGTGCATTTAATGATCCAGATAAAACAATAAAAAAAACGGTAAGACAAAAACGATAAACATTCATTTGGTATAACTTGAAATTACGAAATGAATATAAGCTTTTGAGTTAGTAGAACAATTGATAAATGTTAATTATCAATAAGGCGTATATCAATTAAAAAAGCCTCACAAATCATTGATTTATGAGGCTTGAAGAGTTTAGAGGTCGAGACCGTACCTCAACACCATTAATTAACAACCTATAAAATTTAACTCAAAACATATAAAAGTCAGAGACTTACAAATATAACTAATTAAACTATATTAAAATTAATTAAAATAAACTTAACTTTACCGTCAAGCAATAACGTCAAGCAGTAAATAAATTAAGAAATGCCAAAGATACCAAAAGCACGTTTTCACCTCGTTAAACAGAAACAACTGGACACCGAACAGATTTACTTAATATTCAGATTTAAAGGTCAAAGGCTATTTCATTATACAGGTTACAGAGTTAAACCGTCAAACTGGAACAATGACTTGCAAAGGGTACAAATGAGGGTACACGGTTATAAATTGATAAATAACCATTTAGACGATTTAGAGCAAAGCACCAATTCAAAATTTAATGAACTTAGAAATACAGGAAGTCAAACGATTATTCCAGATTTAAAAAAATTCTTAATTGAAACATACAGACCAGAACAACTAAAACCAATTAAGGAAGTTCCGAAAATGGAATTTATGGAGCTATTGGAAAAAGTGAACGAAACCCGACGAATGAAAGGTAAGACCTTAGCTAAAGGAAGTATGAACGCTTACAGGCAATTAATGACCAACCTTAAAGAATTTCAAAAAAGCAAAAAATACAAATTGGTTTTCAAAAATATTAATGCTACTTTTTACGATGACTTTTTACAATTTCTTGAAAAGAAAAACCTTAGTGATAATACAGTACGAACACGAATAAATAAACTCAAAGCAATAATGAATGAGGGTGTACGCTTGAAACTACACAACAATTCAGATTTTAAATATTTTGAACCTCCAAAAGAATTTGAACCGAAAAATATTTATTTAACTGAATTAGAATTGAAAGCACTTGAAGAAATAGACCTTTCAGCAAATGAGAAATTAGAACAGGCTAGAGATTTGTTTTTGTTCGGTGTATGGACTTATCAAAGATTCAGCGATTACGGAAACATTCAAAGGGAACAATTCAAAAAAGATCATATTGAAATTAAGCAACAGAAAACAGATGCAGAGGTAAAAATTCCATACCACAGGATTCATAAAAAATTGATAAAAAAGTATCATTACAATTTACCAAAGATTCACGAAAACAAGGTAAACAAAAGAATTAAAGAAGTATGTCAAATGATAGGCATGATTGAACTGGAACAGATTAACAGCCGTAGAGGTGGACAAAAACAACAAGCAACTAAACAACGATATGAATTAGTAACCACACATACAGCAAGACGAACAGGTTTAACACACCTTTACAAAGCAACTAACAATATTGTCGAATGTATGGAAATGAGTGGACACACCGATTCAAAGAATTTCAAAAAATATATCAAAATAACAAGCAAAGAAATTAGTAAAGGAATAAGTGAAAGTTCTATTTACAAAGAAAGCATAATGAAAAAAGTTAGCTAAATGAACCCTCAAATTAATATATTAATTTCTGAAACGTTAAGCTTTACAAATAGTATTGATTATCGAATTTATGAAGATGATACAGGAAACGAAATAGAATTTCAAGAACGAATTAATATTGAATTTGGTGGTATTTATTTAGATTTTTGGATACAAACCAAACAAGATGACTTTGGCGAACTTGAACACTTAGTTATAGCATTACGTTCAGCAATGAATGAAGCAATTATAAAACTGAATGAAGCAAAGAAACAAGGAACGTTCAATAAGAAGTTTACAATATTTGAATTAAACCAGAAATTACACAAATTAAAATCTTATAATTTTCTGTATAATATAAACGTCTTTGATGCTGGTATAAATAGTTATAGTTTACCTGCAATATGGTTTAAGAATAATTTAAAGAAATATAAACCAGAAATATTAGAAGTTTTTAAAGAGTGGTATGATTACCGTATCAATTTTTTTAGTGAATTTTTAGAAGTGGAGGGAAACTCTTTAACCTCCACAATTCCAGAACCTCCAAAGCAACAAGAAACAGCACCAACAGGAAACACAACAACCGATCAAGATAGTACAGAAGTAAATGCAGACAATTTAACACATTATGAACGTGGTTTGATTTGTTATTATAACAAATGGATAGTAACAAGTATAAATGCTAAAACAATATTTAAAGAAAAGAAATTAATAACAACAGATTATGGAACAGGAAAAGTAGCAGAAACAGAGTATAACAAAGCAAAAAATGAAAGATTAAAATTTACAACACTTTCAACAGCTACAAACCAAAAAAAAAGATTTGAAAAAATAGAGCCTTACATTTTAGATCAATACAAACAAGACTATTTACAAGATTTAGAAGAACTAAAACAGCTAATTAAAGAATTAGAAAATAAGTAAAATAAATAACCAAGTTATAACAGGTTATAACCGTATTTTACTAAAAACGTGAATTTAAGTTTGCACCAACGAATTAAAAAATTGGTAAAAATGATAAATTCAATTTCAAATCCATTTGAACAGCTTCAAAGTGAGATTGTAGAACTTAAAGAACTACTTAATACACATATACAGGAACAGAAAAAGCAACAGGAAAAAGCACTAAAGAAGTTAGAAGCAGAAGCACCACAAGTTTACAGCAAAACCGAAGTAAAGGAAATATTTGGTATCACAGACCCCACGCTTGACAAATGGTGTATAAATGGAAATTTAACCAAAATTAAAATCGAGGGTTCACGTAGGGTTTACTTTTCCAAAAGTGAAGTAAATAAATTACAAACAATTAAGAACGCAAAATAAGAAGCTAAGGAGTTACCAAACAAGCAACTATTCCGAGTAGGAATGTATATGAGTATGTATAGTTGCGAAGTGAAGTATTAACAGCTATACAGAAATTAATATATTAATTTTTTGATCTATTCCTTATTTATAAATAACCAATTCCAAATTTTAACAATGCCAAAAGCTAAACCAAATACGAGTAAAAAGAAAAAAGGAAACCCACGCTTAATTGGTGGTTTTGTTTGGATAGACTTTTTAAGAAAAACTGAAATTTGGAATTGGTTTAATGATGTTTCAGTTAATGGATTTACAAGAAAAAAGATAGTTAATAAATTCAATATTGAGTTCAGCGATCTATTAAATGAAGTAGGGCAAAAATTGAATGTTGTAACACTTAATTCTATTTGTAAGAATAATAAAGATTTTCCTTTGAATACAGAAGCCGATGCAAAGGAGTTACGAAAATTCAACACTAAAGAATGTTCAGAAATTGAAACCTATCTTGTAGAAGAACTAATAAGAACAGATAACACTATTGATACTGAAAAGGTATGTATTAGGCTAAATAAAGCACTCAATTTATCACAGGTATTTACAGTTAATGATTTACGAAACCATATAAGAACAGCCCGAAAAAAGTACATTGAAAAGATTAAGCAACCTATTTACAATAGATACCAACACACCACAGATAAACAAGCATCATTAATATACCAACAGATCAAAGAACTGGAAACCTTACTTGAACTAAAGCCTATTATTGGAGTAGCTGAAACATTACCAACTGAAATAAAGCGAATACAAATAAACATTCCAATAGATGTTATTGAAGCAACAGCAAAAGAAGCATCTAAAGCATTTGGTAAACAGCAAGCACAACAGGCTAAACAAGCCTTTATTCAGTTTGCTAATTTATTAAGTAATGCAGACGATTTGACACAATTAGAAAAGTTACAATGTATTCCGTTTTACTTCATTAATGATATGCTTTACAAGTTGTATGATAGGTTAGACCGTATTACAGGAAAAGAACAAATAAATAAGTTAGAACACCAGAAACAGAACCACAGGCACAGATTAGAAATGTATGCCAAAAAGAAGCAACTGGATTACCTATATACATTTGCCACAGGCTTAAATTTAGAACCAGATCAAACAGAAGCCTTAGCAGATGAAATAATACAATTACAAATGAATGAAACCGAGTTTATGGAGAGGTTCAAACAGCAACAAGAACAAGCAAAACCAATACAAGGATATTCAATAAAAACAGAAGTTAATAAAGATCACTTTGGTTTGGTGCATATTTTTTGCAAAAATATTTCGGATATGGAAAAGGAGCTTACAAATAAAAATGATTTAGCTCCATTGATTCAGAAATACTACTTTATAGTTAAGAACCTCCACACCTCCACAAATGAGATAGAGCAAAGGATTTATATAAATGAACTAAATAATCTATTTACTTCTATTACTAAAATGATGCAGCAACAAAAGTTTGATGAAAGTAAGCTGAAAAAAGTGGAGGTAAAACATAATGAATTGATTGACCAATTTTAAGTACAATTTTCGTTTACAGATTCCGATGGGAAAGCTAAAGCGATTTCTATACGCAAATAATAAGCAATGATAACAGGAATAATTCAACCAATAGACAAACTAAACCGAGCTATTCGATTGCGTGAACCGATAGGTATATATAATATCTTATATCCAAGTCAAAAGAGATTTGTATTAGATTTATCACAACCTACAACGATCTATATAGCAAGTCCAAAAGTAGGAAAAACACAAGGTGCATTATTATTTATGTTCGGAGTGGTTACAGGTCAAATTCCAGCCAAAATGATTCCTTTGAATGATACACCAGATAACAGCGAATACATACTTGAATTTTTATTGAAAGGTGAAAATATATATTGGTTTGGTGCATATCATTCAACAGCAATGGACGCACTAAGCCGATTCCAGAAATTGATAATTCCATATAAGAACCATAATTTATTGAAATGGAAAAAGAGTAGTAAAGAATTTGAACATATCCATTTTACGGAAATAGATGTAAAAGTATTCTTTGTTAGTGGAGTAAACCCTAATTCAGTATATGGACGTGAAGCAAGCATAATTTTTATAGACGAAGCAAGCCGATATACACCAGACTTTTACGCAATGGCATTTAGTATAATTTCAAAGACTAACGGACGTTGTATAATGTTCGGGAATTATTACGGTGAAAACAACCAGATGCAGCAAATGGCAAATGATAGCCAAAGGGTAACAGTCCACCAGATGACCGCACAAGATGGAGTAAACGAGGGAATACTAAGTTTAGCACGATTAGAGCAGATACGGCAAACAATGGACTTAGCAGACTTTGAAAGATTGTATTATCTGAAACAAGATAAATCAAATTCAAAACGTTTCTTTTCCTTATTCGATGAAGAAACACACACCAAAGAAATTACTTATTCACATGACTATTTAATAAAGCGATCTATAAACAATGAATTGTGGTTAAGTTTCGATTTTGGCGTTACTATGTGTGGTTGCATTATTGCGATCTATAACAAAAATTCAAATACACTTGAAGTAATAGACGAAGTAATAAGCAAGGGCAAAGGCTTAATTCATTGTTTGAATGATTTGATATTGAAATACAAAAATATATTCCAGAAAAGAAAAGTATTTATTACAGGCGATGTAACAGGCAATACAGGCAAAGCAACAAACCCACAGATTACAGATTATAGAATTATAGCTAAAGCATTCAGGGAACATAATTTGCGGAAACCTACCTTTAAAGTTCCAAGCGGAGCAGACACCAATAAAATATACAGAGAACGATTAAACGTAATTTTCGGAGCAACAGGAACGGAAACAAAGCACCCTATACATTGCTACATTAACAAAGAATGTAAATTGCTTATTCGTGATCTTAATTTTGTAGAATGTACGATTGAACGTAAAACCACAAGTGAAAAAATTAATCTTACTAAAACAGGAAAAAACAGTATTTCCAAAAATGTAAAGAATGATGACTTGACACATTTAGGCGATATGTTCAAATATTTGTGTACGGTGGTATTTCGTAAGTTCAACTTTGGTTTGTTCTTAGAGCATTTGAACCTCCACGATCTAAAGCAAATGAAGCCCAAAGAATTTAAGGAAGTAGAATAATATAAAATGAATTAAGATATTAATTTATTGAAGCAATAAAGGAACTTAATCAAACTACTAAATGTAATATAATAGAATTATTTTATATTTGTTATAACTAAAGGTTTTGCAGTATGACAATGCCAAAAGATAAAAAGGATAAATTAACACCAACACAAAAGGCGTTTTTTGATTATATAGAAAAAAAACAAGCCTTACAAAAATTTATTGCAGAAGGTAAAAGCCTAAACGAATATTCCGAAAAATATGGAGTTCAATTCTATACACCCATATCCGTTAAAGAAGAAAGAAAATAACTTTTTTTTCAGTACAGAAAATGGTATTGAATACATTGTTTATTTTACAAATAGTATTGCAGAATCATTCAAACCACAGTTCCCAAACTTAGCATCTGAAATATTTGATTTTGGTTTTGAACCCTTAAATAAGCTTGACAAAGAAATACAGCTTAAAAGTAAACACGACCCCAGAATTAAGGATACAATTATTAATGTAGTGGCAACCTTTTTTAAAGAGAATCAAAAAGCCTTAATTTATACCTGTTCAACTTTAGAAGGAAAACAAAAAGCACGTTCACGCTTGTTTAACAGATGGTTTAATGATACTGAAAAGTATGGAATATTAAAGTTTAATTCTGAAATAAAAGCCTTTGATTTTTCATTTTATCAAAGCTTATTAATACAAAAAGATAATCCTAACTTTCAAGATATTAAACAAGCTTTCTTTCAAATTTCAGATGAAATGAATGAATTGAAATAAGCACACACCCAAAAATTAATATATTAATTTTCGTTTTCAACAGCAGTTCATCACAACCAGAAATTTACAACACACTTCATTTATTATATTTGCAAAATTATATTTCGGTTTCTGAGCGTAGTCGAAGAAAACCACTAAAATTTCAATTTGCACCCAATGAGTTTATTCCAGATTTCTGTATTAAAAAACTACCTGAAACAACAAGATCAAACAACCATTGAAACCGCTTGGAATACCTTTAAAAATCATTTTCATAATGCAGAGATGCAAGCCAAAATTCGAGGGCTTAAAGAAGAACAATACCAAGTAGGGTTTTTAAACGATTTATTTGTAAATGTGTTCGGGTATATCTTACAACCAGCCGAAAACTATAACCTAGTACCAGAGTACAAAAACAAGTCAGATGCTAAGAAAGCAGACGGAGCAGTTTTTGACACAAAAGGAAATGTAATTGCAGTAATTGAACTAAAAGGAACAGACACCCCAAATTTACAAAAGGTACAAGTACAAGCCTTTGGATATAAAAACGCACACGCTACCTGTAAATACGTGGTTACTTCCAATTTTGAAAAGCTACGTTTCTATATTAACGATACCGAAAAACATCTTGAATTTAATTTGTTTACCCTTAGCCGTGAAGACTTTGAACTACTGTATTTATGTTTAGCTAAAGACAATATTTATGCAGATATTCCTTTAAAGATCAAAACCGAAACGGTAACGAATGAAGAAGCTATAACCAAAAAATTATACAAAGATTATCATACTTTCAGAACAGAATTATTTAACAGCATTGCCGAACTAAATCCACAGTTCGATAAAATGTTATTATTCAAGAAAACGCAAAAATTACTTGACCGATTTTTATTTATTTTCTTTGCAGAAGACCGTCAACTGTTACCAGCTAATTCAATAACAAAAATTATTGACAAATACGAAAAGTTAATTAAACTTGATTTTCCGAAACCTTTATACGAAGTCTTTAAACAGTATTTTCACTTTATCAATACAGGAAGGAAAAAGACTGATGACAAAGCCGAAATTTACCCTTATAACGGTGGTTTGTTCAAAACCGATGAAGTATTAGACAATTTGAATATAGACGATCTACTGTTATTAAAACACGCTTCCAAATTAACCGCTTATGATTTTGAAAGCGAAGTAAGCGTAAATATACTTGGACACATCTTTGAACATTCTTTGAATGACTTGGAAGAAATGCAAGCCCAAATTGAAGGCACAGCCATTGATACCAAACAAACCAAACGTAAAAAAGATGGTGTATTTTACACCCCTCAATACATTACGCAATACATAGTTGAAAATACCGTAGGAAAGCTTTGTGAAGAAAAGAAAACAGTATTGAACTTTGATGAAAGCGAATACAGAAAAGACCGTAAAGGACGTAAAAAGGATAAATTAAAGCAGCTATTGAATACGCTGGAAACATACCGAACATGGTTAACAGAAATTACGATATGTGACCCAGCGTGCGGATCAGGTGCATTTTTAAATGAAGCCTTACAATTTCTAAAAACCGAACACCATTATTTAGATGAATTACAAACCAGCCTTTTAGGTGGAGGTTTTAAGTTTCCTAATGTAGAAGCCACCATATTAGAAAACAACCTTTACGGTGTAGATATAAATAACGAAAGTGTAGAGATAGCCAAACTTTCTTTATGGTTAAGCACCGCAAAACCAAACCGAAAACTAAGTAGCCTTAATAACAATATTAAATGCGGAAATTCTTTAATTGACGATGTGGAGGTAGCAGGGGAAAAAGCTTTTAATTGGAAAACAGAATTTCCGCAGGTTTTTGAAAAAGGTGGTTTTGATGTGATTATTGGTAATCCGCCGTATGTACTTTGTCAACCTTCTAATACTGACGAAACTACATTAAATAGATACAAGCAATTTGAAGTTGCAAGTTACAAAATTGATCTTTTTCATTTGTTTTTTGAAAAATCAATTCACTTAATTTCTGAAAATGGAAAGTTAGGTTTTATTACTCCTAATACCTACCTCAATAATAAATATATCAAACCACTAAGAAAGTTTATACTTGAAAATACTTTTATTGATATTGTAATAAATTACAAGGATGCTGTTTTTGCAGAAGCTGGAGTTGATGTAGCTACTTTAATTTGTACAAAAAGTAAAAGTTCTAATTATGAAATTCAAATATTTGAAGTTGAAAAATCACAGTATAAAAGTTTAGGAACAAAGAAACAGGAAAGCTGGATTAATGATATTGAAAATACTTTCAACCTAAATAAAGATTTTGCTATTTCTTTTGATGGTTGTTTAACCATTAAAGATATTTGTTCTGTTACATTTGGACTCCAAACAAAAGATAAAAAAACTTATGTAGCAGAAGTAAAAAAAGAGAACGATTGGGAACATTGTTATACAGGAAAAGATGTAAGCAGATTTAATTTACAACCAGCATCATTATTTTTTAAAAATAAAATAGAAGAAGTAAAAGCTGGAGGTTCTTGGAACATGACAATACATCACAGTAAAAAAATTGTAGTTAGACAAGTTGGTAACCCTGAACCTATTTATGCTTATGATGAATTTGGTTATGCTTGTTTAAATACAATGTACAGCATTGTAAATATTGACAAAAGTTATAGTTTGAAGTATTTAATAGCTATTCTTAATTCAAGACTTCTAAAAGAATACTTTTTGCTAAAATATTCAGACGGGAAACAACTATTTCCAAAAATTAAAGGCTTTCAATTAACAATAGTTCGGTAACTTTTGAATTAGTATAATTAAGAAAACGAGAAGCATTAT
>JAHDFD010000027.1 GCA_020628375.1 Chitinophagales bacterium
CTGTCGTGTCAGTTCCTGTTGTATCTGTTCCTGTCGTGTCAGTTCCTGTTGTATCTGTTCCTGTCGTGTCAGTTCCTGTTGTATCTGTTCCTGTCGTGTCAGTTCCTGTTGTATCTGTTCCTGTCGTGTCAGTTCCTGTTGTATCTGTTCCTGTCGTGTCAGCTCCAGTTTCATCAGTTCCTGTCTCATCTGTACCCGTTTCATCTGTAGGATCGTCATCTGTACAAGGCAAGATGTTAAGAGTTACTGTTAACATATAATCACAAGTTCCTGTTCCTGGTATAACCTCAGAACCAGAAGCACTGTATGAAGTTCCAGTGGTTGGAGAAACATAAGGTAAATCAGAATCACAAATATCTGCTTCTTCAGTTATGTCCATTGGTGTCACACAATCCGCACCAATTCCAGAGATACTTAATGGTTCACCAGCAGCATTAGTAAAGTCTGCATTAAAGCCTACACCAGGCTCATAGAAGAATACAAATTCATAAACACCAGAACCTGCAGGATTTTCTGAAGCAATTGGTGCCCCTGAAATCGGGTTTCCTGAAGCATTGAACAATCCGTTAGAAGTTCCTAAATCCAATGACCATATTTCACCTGTATCACTTGTAATCGTTACTGTTTCTTCAACTAAGTCAGTACCATCTGCTGTAGTGAAGTTATTAGGATTATCACAAGTACATGGGTCTGAAATACTAATTGCAGGTTCTGTGCAATCGCAAGCCTCTACAGTTATTGTTTGCACCTGATCAGCCGCTGCATTTCCACATGCATCAACGGCACTCCATGTTCTTTCAATGGTAATTCCTGTACAAGCATCTCCAGTTTCTACATCTACTGAAGTTGCTGTTACTCCTGTGTCACAATTATCTGTTGCTGTTACAGTAGGAGGCGTTGAAGTGTCTCCACAAGCAATTGTTTCATCATCCGGAGCAGTAAACATTGGAGCTTCAGTATCTGGTTCTACTGTAATTACCTGAACATGTGTAACAGGATTGTTACATGCATCTGTTAAGGTATAAGTTCTTGTAATTGTATTAGCATCCGGGCAAGTTAAGCCTGCATTAACATCATCAACGGTTAATACTGGTGCTGTATCACAATCATCTGTACCTGTCAGGTTCTCAGCAGAAGGTATAGCATCTGCACAAGAAATTGTAACATCACCAGGTAATGCTCCATCGAATACCGGTGGAGTAGTATCTGCATAAGTTTCATTTATACTGAATATCTGCTCACATGTTGTTCCGGCAAAGAATGTATTAACGTAAGTTAAATCATAAGCACAAGTTGGTGGTGTTGTTATAGTACCCGCTGCACTATCACACTCAGTACCATCAACTGCTGTAATACTAACTGAACCAGCTTCACCACATGCAGGACTTACAGTATTAGCCATAAATGCTGCAGGGTAAACCGTTACAGTTGCCGTCGTTGTTACTTTAACTACTCCATCAGTTGGACATGTAATAGTAATATCGAAAGTTGAATCAGCAGGATCACATGATTCGTTTGCATCGATATTTACCGTATAACATTCTTCAGCATTCGCTCCAGCTGTCGCAGCGGTGAAACTAGTAGTTGTTCCATTAGCTGTAATATCTACAGTTACACCATTCGCTTCATCACCATCATCATAAGTGATACATATATCAGCTGTACCTGCATCACTACAAGCTTCAGCAGGGGCAGCAACTGCATTACCCAACACACAACATTCCGCTGGAGTAATCGTAACATCTTCCCCAATGAAAGGACATGTTCCATCACCATTCTGTACGGCTGTAGTGTAAGTTCCAGGTGCTAAACCAGTGAAAGTACCAGAAGTTACCCAGGTAGTTCCTCCATCAATAGAGTATTCATAAGCTGTTCCGTTTCCTCCTGCAGCAACAATAGTAATTGTTCCATCTTCAGCCTGACAGCTTGTTTCATCTGTAAAGGCTACTGGTACCGTTACTTCTGGAGTTGACGGTGCCTGAATTGTAGCAGTATCATCAATTTGACAAGTTCCATCATCGTTTCTTACACTAATAGTGTAAACACCATCAGGCAATCCAGTGAATGTACCTGCTGGCTGCCAAGTAGCGCCACCATCTATAGAATATTCTAAACCACCTCCTACAGAAGACAAACCTCCTGAAGCAGTAATCGCGATTTCACCAGTACCAGCATCACAAGTTATTGGTTGAACTACATCGATTGCATCGATTACTAATGGATCACAGATAGTAACTTCTATCATTTCTTCACAACCACCAGCAATATTAGGATTTCCATCATTAACAGCAACCATATAAGTGCCAGCAGGAGCATCAGCATTAGAGAAAACTCCGGTTGTGTTTGAAGCACCATTATCAAGTGTGAATGTGTAAGTACCTGTTCCGTCAGAAGGACAAGCATCTGTTGCTCCACCCGTAGCTGTTACAGTAACACTACCATCACATGCTTTAGTTACCTCAGGAACAATTGATTCGTAAACGGTAATCATAATTTCTTCCACGCATGGTTCAGGGATAATTTCTATGCTAATACCATTCAAAGTACCATCATCAAAACCAAAATTAGTAACACAAAACTCCCAATTTCCAGTCGGGTCTTCACCATCAAAGTCAGTAAATGCACCGCTATTCGGACTGAAAGTACCTGCAGGATCATTCGGGAACTGAGCAATCGTAGGTTGTCCATCCTGGAAGCAAGGAGTTAAAGAAGATCCTACTCCTTCAAAGTTATATAATTGTATAGTTGTACCAGAAGGGGAGGTTAATGTAATTCCATAGTTTCCAATATTAGAAGCACTTAAATCAACACATGCTCCATCGAGTGTAGCACCATTAGGACCTCCAAGAACAGAACCAAATCCGGCTACAGGAACAGTGTAACAAGTTTCTGTAAAAAATCCAGGTACATTTCCTCCTGTACCACCAACAGAAATTGGTGTAGGACTTAAAGGCGTATTATCGTTAACTTGTATTATGTAATCACCACATGCAAGCCCTGTAAATGAAGCAGAAGCAGGATCAGAAATCAAGCCAGCTGCATTTGGATCAGGTGAAATTGAGAATGAGAAATCCTCTCCGTTAGCACCTGCATACCCACCAGAAGCATTTACTATTATATCTCCATAATTACAACTTTCATCAACAGTAACCATTGTTTCATCAGGTATAATAACTACGAATGTATCTACCGATTGACAACCCCACTCACCTGTTACAGTTAAGAAGTATTCATACGTACCTGGTGCTGCTGGCGTCTGAATTTCTGGTGGAATTGGTGTAGTCGTATTTTCAGTAGCTCCAGTTGTAATCACACCAGAATTATATGCTCCTGTCCATTCGTAATCAACAACTGTATTAATTATCTCAAAACATTCAAACGGTTCAGAGAAAATAGGTGTTGGAGATTGGTCATCATTAATATCCACATTTTGTCCATCTAAAGAGAACACACTTTGAGAACCATCAGGATTGGTTATTGTTACAGAGATGCCAAAGAATACACCAAAATCACCACCAACAATATCAGTAATAATTACTCCCCAAGGAGCAGCATTAGCATCTGTACCAATAATCGGGTTGAATACTCCACCACCATTCAGTGGCTGCCAAGAACTTCCAGCAGGAGGCGCTACTCCATTATTCCAATCCAAATTCGTATCTGCAGGATTATTAGTAAAACAGAAATTGAACTGATCGTTTGGTGTATCTGAGCCAATTGGACAACAGACACCATCGATCAGGTTAATGACTGTACCATCCGGTGCTACAACTTCAAATGATAAATCGGAAATATAAGTATGTTCAAATTCTACACAAACTTCAATCTCGAATCCAGGTTCAACAAAGAATTGTGGTAATTCACCTCCACAGAATTCACGACAGAAATTCGGTCCTGGTAAGGTAGTTGCCTGTAAAGTAATATCTCGACCTAAGCATTGATATACTGTATCAGGTCCTCCGTTATTCATATTAATAGTAGGAGGCGTTGAAATAAATACTTTCGCTGTGTCTGCAAAGCAACATCCTTGTGCATCAACTACAGTAATTTGATACGTACCCGTTTCAAGATCTGTGATCTGTGCATTAGTACCAATAGCCGAACCAGCGAATGCAGGATCTGTACAATCTTCAGGGAATAAACAATTATCATCTAATTCGTGCCAGAAATATTGATAAGGCGGTGTTGCTGTTGCGTCATCTGGAGTTGCTTCTAAACAACCTAATTCTCCATCACAATATACATATACAATTGGTAAGTCCTGAATTGTAAAATCAGGATAATTACCTGTGGTATCAATAGTATCTATGTATGCACCACAACCTAATATCTCAACAACTTCATCACCACAACAAGAAACGATATTAACCGGTCCAGAAATAGTTGAACATCCGTTTTCGTCAACGATTTCAATATACACATCACCACCTAAATCCATAAACTCAGGTGAAGCAGCAGCGGCATCTGTTAAAGTTGTTGTTGCTGTTATTGAAGCTAATGTTGCACCTCCATCTGTTGAAGGACCTACATTGATCGTATATGCACCCGGAGTTGTAGCAAATGCAACATTTGGATCGGCACCACCCTGAGCAACAGTAATATCTAATTCACCACAATTAGCTGTAGGAACGCCTGCTACTTCTAAAGGAGCACAAATATCTATATCAATTGTTTCTAAACAAGTTGCAACCGGATCTACATTCTGATTATTATCATTTACCTCAACGGTATATGTACCCGCTGCAGCATCAGCAGATGTAAACACACCTGTTGTATTAGAAACCGCTAATCCAGCAGGATCAAGTGTGAAAGTGAAGCCTTGTGCTCCGTTAGCAGGTGTAAAACAAGCACCTGCATAACCACCAGTAGCAGTTACAGTTGTTTCTGTACAAGTTTTTACCTGATCCAATACAACCGGATCAAATACTTCTATATTATCTAAAGTATATTCACAGTTTCCAGGTGCAATATCTGTAACTGTTAAAGTGTAAGAACCACAAGGTACATTATCGAAGGTAGTAGGTCCTGTACTAGCCTGATCTACACCATTCAAATTAAAAGTGTATTCGTCGCCAGCAGCTTCGGCAGCTCCACCAGTAGCATCTACTGTTATTTCTCCATAATCACAAGTGTAAGATACCGTAGGTATAATCTCACTCGGAACTGTTACAATAACTTCTTCAGTAGAAATACATCCGAAACAATCAGAAACTGTAAGTGTATAAGTTGTTGTTCCTACCGGAGGGGTAACTGTCTCAGCAGGGAAAGTTGCTAACATAGTGTTTTGATCTGCATCAGGAATAGTAATCAATCCTGAATCAAAACCATCTGAACCTATCCACTGGTACGATAAAGTACAATTAGGTAAATTATCACATTCAACCGGAGGTGTTGGTTCACCAGCATCATTATCGGCACTTTCATCGATAAATAATGGCGGATCGAATGTAATAGCTTCACTTAAAGTACACCCGTTAGGATCACTAATATCAATAGTATAACCAAAGTAAGTACCGCCTTCTCCCGGAACATCATCAATCAATGAAACCTGAAAAGTACCTGTATTTATATCCAGACCAGCTAATCCATCAAAAACATCATTTCCTCCAACATTTCCTTCAGGCAACCAATTTCCTGATAAACCCGGATCACATTCAAATCCACCGGGAGCACATAATCCTAATAAGTCAGCAACTCCTGGACCGTTAAAGTTGGCATTAGCAGTTGTATTCCAATCTAACTCTATTAATGCTCCTCCGGCACCATTATCTGCTGTTGGATCGTTCGTAAAGCAGAATTGCTCTGCATTATCATCCGAGTTAGGATATCCATCTCCTGCGTTTCTTGGTGTTAATAAGGTCAAAGTTATAGGTGCAGAACCATCATTCGGGAAGAATACTAGATCGAATCCGAAATCTGAGATCCAAGTTGCATCAAATGAAGGACAGATAGTAAATATAGCATCGTTAGTCAACACACAAGGAGGCAATTCTCCTTCACAATATTCAAGACAAATTCCGTCTCCATCAGGTTGAGAAGTTCCTTCCAGATCAACTGTATCTCCTAAACAAACAGTAATATCATCATTTGCTGTAATTACTGGTGGTGTATCTATAAATACTTTAAACTCATAAGTATTCTGACATCCAATAGCATCAGTTACAACAACCGTATAAGTTCCTGTTTGGAAACCTGTTGCTTGCTCTCCTATAAAAAACTCATCTCCTCCAGCCGTCGGGTCGTTAAAATCACCATAACCACATTCATCGCTTAATTCAAACCATTCATAAGTATATGGAGCTGTACCACCAGAACCTATTCCGTCCATACAAGCATCTCCACAGAATACATACAGATCTAAAGGAATAGTAGATAAACCATCAATTGAAACAAATTCTAATTGAGGATTCGGAGGTGTAGCAGTTGCATCAGGGAAAACGTAGCCTGCATTCGCACAAGCCGCAGCAGTTACTTCAGGAATACCACCAACAGTGAAACAAACCGAAGTTACATCTATACATTCGCTAGGATGTAATGGTTCAGGTGTGGTCATATCAGAACCAACTGCAATCGTTGTAGGACCAGTTGAAATTTGATAATTTACTCCATAAATACAATAATCTCCTTCAGCAGCCGGTGTAAATACGCTTGTTGCTTGTAATCCCTGAACTACAATACCTGCAGCATCTGTAAGTACAAATTCATAAGCATAATCTGCGCCTGTTTCTTGTCCTGTTGGTGTTAAGTCAGGAGAACTATCACCAATACAGAAATCTGTAACCGGATCAATAGTGCCTGCTTCAGCAGTACAACAAGAATAAATGAAAGTTTGTGTACAGGTAGCAGGGTTTCCACATTCATCGGTAATTGTATAAGTACGCGTTACTGTTGCCTCATTGCCTGCATTAGGACAAGCAGGGTCAGTTACATCAGCAAATGCAACTGTAAATGTTGTACTACAATTATCATTAATTGTACCTCCTAAAGCAATAAATCCAGCTTGATCTGTTGCACCAGGATTGTTTGCTAAGAAGTCAGCGTCATTATTATATAATGTTGTGTTATTAGCAGGGCAAGTGATTACTGGAGGATCTGTATCAGCATCAAATGTAAATGTCTGATCACATGTTGCAGGGTTACCACAAACATCAGTAATAGTATATGTTCTTGTAATTGTTCCTCCTGCACAAAAATCAATGTCAGTTATTGTCATATCATCAACAAAAGCAACTGTTAAATCTGCTTCATCTGTACAATTATCCGAGGCAGTTCCACCCAAACCAAGGAAAGCTGTTATATCTGTAACACCGGCAGGTAATGCATCGGTACAAGTTAAAGCTGTAATATTCGCAGGGCAAGTAATAACTGGCATATCAGTATCTGCATCGAATGTAAATGTTTGATCACAAGTAGCAGGGTTACCACATTCATCAGTAATCGTATAAGTTCTTGTTACAACAAAAGGACCATCAGCTGCACATAAACTAAAGGTTGTTGGATCAACATCATCAACAAAACTAATTTGAGTAACATCAGGATTACAATTATCCGTAACAGTTCCACCTAATCCAGTAAAGCCAGCAATATCCGTTGCACCAGGATAAGTTGTTGCAAAATCTGTTGTACAATCTAAACCTGAAACATTTGCAGGACATACAACTTGCGGCATTTCTGTATCTTCAATATAAATATCAACAGGGCAAGCGGTAGATACAGCACCAGCAGCGAATGTAAATTCAACTGTAATAGCATTTGCCTGACCACAAGCAGTTGGTAAAGTGTTTGCAGTATAATCGTTACTTAAAGTAGTTGCAACACAATTAGTTGCAGCATCAACTCCAGCTTGTAATGCAGTAGTTGTAGCAGCAATAAAACCATCGACAGCAGTTTGATAATCCGTAGCACATAATACTAAGTCGTCTGGAGCAGCACAAACTGAAACGGTTACAGGTGTACCCGTAGTTTCACAAGTAGTACATCCATCGAAATCCCAAGTAGGCGTAAAAGTTACTTGCGTGCACGTTCCAGGTGCAGCAGGAGCCGTAACAGTAAAATCATCATCAGCACCTCCATCATCACGCGTCCAAACTAAAGCACCTGCACCAGTATAAGGATTAGCAGATGGTGCCCCTGTTGCAGGAACGCATTCTACCACATCAGCTGCAAATGTAAAAGTGTAATCTCCACAAGCAGCAGCAACATCTACACATTCGTTAACAATACGTGGAGTTACGACTTGTACGGTTTCAGTAGTTGTAGTTTGACACGTAGGGCAATTAGCATTTGTAATAGCATAGGTAATATCATATTCACCACAAGCAACACATGCATCAATTTCAATCGAACCAGAAGCATCTGTACAATCTGTACCAGTTACTAAGTTATCACAAAGTGTTAAACCTCCTGTTGTAGTCCAATCAAAAGAGAAGCCTGAATTAATAGCAGGTTGTGTAATAATCGTAGTAGCTGCACCTGCATTAAGACCTCCATTTTGCCATTGGTCAGCTCCACCAATAATTAAATCATTACCACAAAGGTCTGAGCAATTGATTACTGTAGCCGGAACATTGAAGTCAGAAGTTGGATATAGCACTTCAACATCATAAGTTACATTTACAGACACATCTCCTCCTGCACAAGCTGCATTTTCAAACGTTATATCAATTGTTCCATCTTGACAAACAGTTCCTTCAGCTGTAAGACCATTAATTGTTTCAAATCTTCCTTCGCCTCCATCATCATATACAGATAGATTGTCAATTAAAACTGCTGAACTTAAGTCTTCTGACAATACATCAGAGGCATCTGAAACAACAAACGTATTACTACCAAAATTTGCTCCACAGCTATTTGCTGCTGTATAAGTTGCTTCTATAGTAGCACCACAAATTGCTTGAGCCATTCCTAAGTTTTGTGTTACAGTGTTTCCAAGTGCCTCATCACCATCAAAAGCTACCGTAGATAGACCATTACACTCATCAGTTATTTCGACATCAACTTCAAAATCCCATGGAGCAATACCTGGCACGTCAATAGTTACCACAGCTGCGGCCCAGTTGTTATCATATGGTCCTTCCTCTAAAGTACCTGAGTTAGTATTATTACCGCAATTATTAGTAGTACCATCTAAATCATCAGCATGGTTATCCGGAGCGCTATTCCATGGGAATGTTCCAAAATCACCAGAAGCATAAGTAATCAGATCCCCTACTGCGAATGCATTTTGATCACGATCCTCAGCACAACCACAATTATCTACCCCACTATCCATTCTTCTGGTAATTAATACTACAGTGTAAGTTTTCCCCTCACAAAGAGGAATGTTAGCATCTATAAATATTGGAAAAGTATCATAACTATCTCCATCAATAGTTACAGTTCCTGTTGCGGTTCCTGACAAATCAGCACAATTACCACCAGGATTAACTTTTATTGCAAAGGCATCGTTAGTTGGACAATTCCCTTCTACAACATAAATTTCATAATAGAAATTATCGGTTGTATTATTATTATCTACACCCAAAAATTCAATATCATAAATACCACCGCCCTGTGGTGTAAGCTGTAGGTCTACAGCTCCCCAAACGTGGTCAGCTTTCAAATTAGTTGTTGAAAGAATCAAAAAGAATAAGAGGAAAATTCCTCTTATACAATTAATCCTACAACAAGAAGTAAATGTTTTTTTCATTGTTTGTTTTTAGATTTAAAAATTTTATGTGTGTGAAATAAATTATTGTCCAATTGATTAACTATATAATATAAACCACTAGGCAAATATGAAGTATCCAAAATAATTTCACCTTTAGTTTCAAAAGGGAGAATATCAATAATTTGCCCGATACTATTCAAAAAAATTAATTGAGAATTTTGAACCTTGGAAGATTCAATAATTAAGTGATCATTAAATGGATTGGGATAAAAAACTAATTCGGACTGAGCTCCAACCTCATGAGTTCCTACATATTGAACATTTTCTTCAATTGTGTACTTCATTAAGTTTAAACCTCCTTTGCTGTTCCCTACAACTATATACTTGATATTGTTGTGTGTAAAAAATGCTGGTTTTGTAGCTTTTGATCTGAAATTGAGCGTATCTGTAGGCAAAAGTGTATTTGATGATAGAACATCAATATTTTCATAAAAGTACAGTTTTCCATCAACAGATCCTACATAAAAGTTTAAAGTATCATTTAGATATTCGATTGTAATAGTACTATTACCAGATGATGTACCAGGTACCTGAACATTAATGTTACTTATATATTCATTAGTTATTTCAAATTCAGGTATGTTAGATTCGTTCAGACCAATATTGGTCAACAACCCTACGGTCCCTGAACTTCTTCCAAAGATAATATCTGAAGCTCCATCGTTATTATAGTCAAAAGAAACAGGACTAGATGCAGAACCAAAATCCAATTCGAAGCTACCATCTTCTCCAAGCAGATGCCCAAGATAAGTGTAATCGTTATTCTCGTTTAAAAAATAATGAAACTTTCCAGAAATAGCACCAATCACTATATCATCATCTCCATCTGCATCAAAATCGCCAAATGTTAAATCAAAATTTGAATCAGCAATTCCGGAAAAATCAAACAACTCATTCGTCACTAATTCAAAAGAGGGAGTTTCTTCTGAACTGTTATTTCTTAGTATAGATAAATAAAAATCATTTTGATTTGTTTCTTGATTTCTAAAATTATTGATAACAAGTATATCAATCAATCCATCTTTATTATAATCATACATTACCGGTTTTGAATAACGCCCTATATCGAACATAGTATTTACTAAAAAATCTTGTTGAACTAAGTTATATTCTCCTTCATTATTATCGTATAACCAAGCAATTTCAAAAGGTTCGTTACTAAAATTCTCATACTGTTTCGTAACCACTAAATCTTCATCTCCATCGTTATCAGCATCAATAAAATTCGGAAGTGGACGACTATTAATTTCAGCAGGCTCATCAAAAGGAAAACCTTCAGAAAATGAACTAAAAAATGCTACATTTTCTATTCCTTCATTCAATAAAACCTTAAATCCTTCGAAGCGTGAATCACTCATTAACAAATCAACTTTACCGTCATCGTTTAAGTCTTTAACAAAAATTGAAGGAACAATATGAAGTTTTTCTTCAATTAAATCTGAATAGTCCAGTTTTGAGTTGCAGTCACTATTAAATATAAGACTGTCATTATCAAATCGATACTGAAATTTGCCCCAACACTCATCAGAAAGATTAAAGAATAGGCTGTCGGGATTAGTAGAAAACTCAGAAGATATATTTTCAAAAAAGTTAATAAACTGTCCTGTTGGATCAAAGTGAATAAAGTCGATATCACCATCACTATCGGAATCAAAAAAAGCAGGGGTTTCATCGGCTACAATATTACCTACTGTTGAGTTTATAAAATAAGACTCTGAAGCAAATTCTAAGAGCCCATTATTTATATTGCCCAAATAACAACTTATCTTGAAGTTGTCATTGGTAATAAGATCTTTCACCCCATCCTCATTAAAATCTTCAATAAAAACAAAGTTAAGAACTTTTGTATCCTTGTAAGGATTTGCCGATACATGTACCCACTTATTATCAACTGTCCATTCAAACACTTCAATTGAATTGTCTGCATCATCAAAAACAATTAAGTCATCATCACCATCAAGATCAAAATCA
The DNA here is from genome assembly GCA_020628375.1 of Chitinophagales bacterium. Classification (GTDB taxonomy): domain Bacteria; phylum Bacteroidota; class Bacteroidia; order Chitinophagales; family UBA2359; genus JAHDDA01. The sequence goes on from JAHDFD010000027.1 coordinate 11,681, forward strand.
ACTTTATGTAGTGAAGTCGCATCCATTCCTCCTGCCCAGGGATTAACCAGAATTTCACCATCTTTTATAATGGTTATAGAATTATCTGGTTTCCATGAATAATTATCATTCTGAGCTTTTAAACAAAGATTGAAATTAAATAAAAATAAGAGAGCAAATATGCTTTTTGGGGAATACAATATTTAAAATTTACAGAGACTAAAAACTAAATATATAAACCGAATGTCGTAAATCTATTGACAATCAACATTTTTTGCAATTTCGGTCGGGAAAATCACAAAAAAATAATTAAAGCGTCGAAAAAAGAATACAGTAAAGGTGTTTACCTTTGCAGCTATGGCAAAATTTGAGCAATATACACCTACCGGAAAATCTGATACACGCTCTGGTTTCGGAGCAGGATTATTAGAATTAGGCAATGAGAATGAGCAGGTTGTAGCACTTTGTGCTGACCTGACCGGATCGTTAAAAATGGGAGATTTCAAGAAAGCATTTCCCGATCGTTTTTTTCAGGTAGGTATTGCCGAAGCCAATATGATCGGATTGGCAGCAGGATTAACCATAGGAGGGAAAATTCCTTTTACCGGAACTTTTGCCAATTTCTCAACAGGCAGGGTTTATGATCAGATACGCCAGTCGGTTGCTTATTCACACAAGAATGTAAAAATATGTGCTTCTCATGCAGGTATTACACTTGGAGAAGATGGCGCAACGCATCAAATCTTAGAAGATATAGGAATGATGAAAATGTTACCCGGAATGACGGTAGTTGTTCCTTGTGATTATACTCAGACCAAGTTAGCTACTAAAGCGATTGCAGAACTTGATGGTCCTTGTTATCTTCGTTTCGGTCGTCCGAAATGGCCAATATTCACTGCTGAAGATCAAAACTTTGAAATAGGAAAGGCTCAGGTTTTAGCTGAAGGAAATGATGTTACTATTATTGCCTGTGGGCACTTGGTATGGAAGGCTATTGAGGCAGCTAAAGTTTTGGAAGAAAAAGGTATTTCTGTAGAATTGATCAATATGCACACCATTAAACCACTCGATGATGAAGCTATTATAAAAAGTGTTCAAAAAACAGGCTGTGTAATCACATGTGAAGAACACAATATACTTGGTGGCTTGGGTGAAAGTGTTTCCAGAGTATTATCTATGCATTATCCGGCTCCCCAAGAATTCATTGCAACAAAAGACACTTTTGGCGAAAGTGGAACACCAGATCAACTAATGGACAAATATGGTCTTTCTACTGAGGCAATTGTGGCTGCAGGGGAAAGGGTTGTTGGGAGGAAGAAATAATTTTAAATTCGTAATTATTGATTCTTTGGACAATCCAGTAAAAGATAAAAGCTTCGATTTTGCAGTTAGAATTGTGAATTTGTATAAATACCTTGTTAATACAAAGAAAGAATTTGTACTCAGCAAACAATTATTACGCTCAGGAACCTCAGTAGGTGCTAATGTTAGAGAAGCTCAAAATGCTGAAAGCAAAAAAGATTTTATTCACAAACTCTCAATTGCACAAAAAGAATGTGACGAAACACTTTATTGGTTAGAATTACTTTGTAAAACAAATTTTATTTCATCAAGTGAATTTGATAGCATTTATAACGAAGGCGTATCGGTTTTAAAATTGCTAAAACGAATAATTATTAGCACAAAAAATAATTCATAATCAAGCATTAATAATCACCTAAAAGCTTCGCTTCTTTAATTCAAAATCTTTACCTAAATAGACTTCCCTAACAGTTTCATCGGCAGCCAATTCTTCAGCAGTGCCTGCTTTCAACAGATTACCTTCAAACATAAGATAGGCTCTATCGGTAATTGAAAGCGTTTCATGTACATTGTGATCTGTAATGAGTACACCAATATTTCTGTGAATTAATTTGGCAACGATCATTTGAATTTCTGCAACCTGAATCGGATCGACCCCTGCAAAGGGCTCATCCAATAAAATAAAGTTAGGACTGGTTGCTAAAGCTCTGGCGATCTCGGTTCTTCTTCTTTCACCTCCAGACAATGCTTTACCCAAAGTGGTATTCCTTATGTGCATTAAGCCGAACTCTTCCAATAATTCTTCCAGCTTGTCTTTCTGTTCTGCTTTGGAAAGTTTTGTCATTTCAAGCACCGCTTTAATATTATCTTCTACGTTCAGATGCCTGAAAACAGAAGCTTCCTGCGGCAAATAGCCAACCCCCATTTGTGCACGTTTATACATCGCTTTCTTAGTAATATTCTTTTCATCTAAAAATACTTTTCCTTCATCGGGCTTTATCAAACCAACCACCATATAAAAGGTAGTGGTTTTTCCAGCTCCATTAGGTCCTAGCAAACCAACTATTTCACCCTGAGCTACTTCTACTGAAATCTGATTAACGACGGTTCGGCCGCCATATCTTTTCACCAATTTATCGGAACGTAAAATCACTATTTTTTTCTTTTTTTGATATTTTTTTTAATTTTTTTCAATATTATTTAAACCCAATTAAAAATATTGTATCTAAAGTGCATCTTGTGATTTGGAAGATCATTGGATTTTGGTAAGCAATTTTGATTTTGAGAAGGTGTATTTGTTCTGCAAGTACACCTTTTTCATTTTATGGTAACCTTTTCTTCCCCTTTTTTCAAACTAACAGTAATGTGTTCTAATAAAGTAGTCGATAGGCGTATGCCTACATAATCTGCTTTTATTGGAAATAGTTTATGTTCCCTGTCTACCAAAACTGCGACTTGTATTTTTTGTGGTAAAGCTTCTAATAAAGGCTGAATGGCATAACATAAGGTTCTTCCTGTATTCGCTACATCATCAACAATAATGACCACCTTGTCATTTAATTCATGTGCTTTTAAACGCTTATCTAATTCAATTTTTCCTTCAGTAGGATTTTCTGGATTGAGGTCTATTCTGTAGCCAATACTTTTCAGATCTGAAATATCAGCAACAACTTTCTTTATCCTTTTTGCCAACTCCGTTCCTCCTTCCCGAATTCCAATAAAGATCAATTCTGAAGCCGAATAATTATGCTCATAAATCTCATAAGCTATTCGTTCGATTTTCTTTTCTATATCTGATCTATCAAGAATTATATTTTCCACAATAATTTCCATTTCATTTCAATCTTTAATAAGAGCATGATTAAACAATAACAAAATAGCATTCTATATTAAAAAAGTATTGAAAGCCAAATTTTTATTGGCATCTTTAGCATTTTTTAATGAAGTATGCCGAAATTAGCCCTTAAAGTAAAGCTACTTCAAAACTTGCTTATAAAAATATTGTTAAACATTAATATGAGTAAGGCATCTTTTTTGTCTTAGCAAGCATAGTAAAAGCTCAAAGATAATGATTCAACAAATACTGTTTATTCTGGTTTTAGCGGGATTAGGTTGGTTTGCCTATCAGCGCTATTCTGAAATTTGGCAAAATATAAAACGTGGGAAGGATCTGGCAATAGAAGGAGATTCCGGCGTGCGCATGAAAAACATGATCCTACTGGCGTTTGGTCAGAAAAAGATGTTCAAGAATTTCATTCCTGCCATTTTTCACTTTTTCATTTATGCTGCCTTCATGGTAACACAAATCGAGCTGATTGAAATTTTCGTCGATGGAATTTTCGGTGTGCATCGATTCTTTGCTCCTTATTTGGGTGCTTTTTATACCTTCATCATAAGCTTTATTGAAATATTATCTTTATTGGCATTGGTGGCAACTTTTGTATTTCTTGCAAGAAGAAACCTTCTGAAAGTTCCAAGATTAACCATGAATGAAATGAATGGCTGGCCAAAATTAGATGGTAATCTTATTCTTTATGGTGAGTTATTTCTAGTGGCTTGCATCTTTACAATGAACGGAACAGATACCGTTTTACAAAAAATCGATCCTGCCCATTATCCAAGTACAGGTTTTCTTGCCATTTCGGGTTGGTTAGGTCCTGCTTTATTTGGTGGTTTAGGAGAAGGAACGCTAAAAATACTTGAGCGTATTGGCTGGTGGGGACACATCTTAGGTGTTTTTGGTTTTATTGCTTATTTACCATTTTCAAAGCACTTACACATTTTGTTAGCATTCCCTAATGCTTATTTCAGTAGTTTAGAATCTAAAGGAAAAATGAGAAATATGCCTGAGATTGCTGCAGAGGTAAAACTAATGATGGATCCTAATGCACCTATTCCTGAAGAAGACCCTAATGCCGGCCCTGTATCGTTCGGAGCTAATGATGTTGATGGCTTAAGCTGGAAAAACTTACTAGATGCTTATGCTTGTACAGAATGTGGAAGATGTACCGCAAACTGTCCGGCGAATCAAACTGGGAAAGAACTATCTCCACGTGCGATTATGATGAAAACGCGTGATCGCATGGAAGACCTGAGTAAATTTGAAAAGGCTGGTGGCAATAAAGAAGAAGGGGATGGAAAAGCATTACTTGGTGATTATATTACCAAAGAAGAAATAAATGCTTGTACAACGTGTAACGCATGTGTGGAAGAATGTCCTGTTTCTATCAATCCTTTATCGATCATTACAGAATTACGTCGTTATACGATCTTAGATGCTGCCGATTCTCCTGAAGAATGGAATTTGATGTTCGGTAATGTTGAAAACAATGGAGCTGTTTGGCAGTTCAATCCACAGGACAGAGCAAAATGGGTTGAAGAACTTGAGGAGGGGTCGTGATGGTTGATGGTTGATGGTTGATGGTTGATATAATTGTAATTAATAACAAAGAAAGAAAATATGCAGGTAGTACCAATAATGGCTGATTTATTTGCCGAGGGAAAACAACCCGAAGTTTTATTCTGGGTAGGTTGTGCAGGAAGTTTTGACCAAAGAGCTCAAATGGTTACGAAGGCTTTTGTAAAAATACTGAATAAAGTAGGTGTAAGTTTTGCAATTCTCGGACCAGAAGAAAGCTGTACAGGTGATCCGGCAAGACGTTCAGGTAATGAGTTTTTATTTCAGATGCAGGCGGCAATGAATATTGAAGTCCTCAATATGTACGAAGTAAAACGCATTGTAACAACTTGTCCGCATTGTTTCAATACACTGAAAAATGAATATCCGGAATTAGGTGGTAATTACGAAGTAATACATCATACTACTTTCCTTCAGGAATTAATTAACGATGGAAAGTTGAAATTAAAAGAAGGTGGAGATTTCAAAGGAAAAAGAATTTCTTACCACGACTCATGTTATTTAGGCAGAGCCAATGAAATTTATGAAGCTCCACGTAAGGTTCTTGAACTATTAGATGCTGAATTAGTTGAAATGAAGCGTTGCAGAACAAAAGGTTTATGTTGTGGTGCCGGTGGAGCTCAAATGTTTAAGGAGGAAGAAGACGGAACTTTAAGGGTAAATCAGGAAAGAACAAAAGATGTTATAGAATCGAAAGCTGATTACATTGCTGTTGCTTGTCCGTTTTGCTCTACTATGTTAGGTGACGGAATTAAAGAAAAAGAAAAACAAGAAGAAATCAAGGTGCTTGATATTGCAGAAATGCTTGAGAAATTGATGTAATATCAACGTTTGGTCAGATAATAAAAAAAGCCCGATGTAAGTTCTTACATCGGGCTTTTTTTATCGCCATATTTTCTATTGACTACAGTTTAAGATCATCAATATTATCTAAGTATGTTTTAATACTTTCAACTGCATTTTTAATTGTTTCATGCTTAAATGGAGATTCAAGATTAGCAAAATCAACCAATTCAAGGAAAGATCGAGTTCCGCCTGCTCTGCAAAGGCGTAAATAATCTTCAAATGAAGCCTCTTTATTTTCCTGAGCTTTTGCCCAGAACTGTACTGCACAAATTTGAGCTAAGGTATAATCAATATAATAGAAAGGCATTTGGAAGATATGTCCTTGTTTTTGCCACATACCACCATTTTCTAAGTAAGGTATGCCATCATAATCTAAATGCGGTAAGTATTTTTTCTCAAGGTCAGACCAGGCTGCTCTTCTTTCTTCTGCACTTGCTTCAGGATTATCATATACCCAATGTTGGAATTCATCGACACAAACACCATAAGGTATAAAAAGAATAGCACTCGCTAAGTGTGAGTATTTATACTTTGTTGTATCATTTTCGAAGAACTCGTCCATCCAGGGCCAGGTAAAAAACTCCATACTCATCGAGTGTATTTCACAAGCTTCATAGGTTGGCCAATTATATTCAGGCAATTCATAATTTCTGCTTTCAAAAACCTGAAAAGCGTGTCCAGCTTCATGTGTTAATACGTCGATATCGTGAGACGTACCATTGAAATTAGAAAAAATAAACGGCGATTTTTCTTTGGAAATATAAGTACAGTAACCTCCACCTGCTTTTCCTTTTTTATTCACCAGATCCAGTAGATCCCGATCCAGCATAAATGAGAAGAAGTTTCCGGTTTCAGGTGATAGTTCATTGTACATTTTCTTTCCTTTCTGTACGATCCACTCAGGCGAACCTTTCGGTGTTGGATTTCCGGTTTTAAAATGATATCCTACATCATAAGCTTTAAGCCTGTCAACACCAATTCTTTTTACCTGACGCTTTCTCAACTCAGTTGCAAAAGGTACAATATACTTTAAAACTGCATCTCTGAACTGGGCTACTTGTTCTCTGCGATAATCAGAACGCAACATTCTGTCATAACCCATTTCAACAAAATTCTTATAACCAAGCTTAGTTGCCATTGCATGACGTACTTTAACCTGTTTATCATAAATTTCATCGAACTGCTCCATATTTTCAGCAAAGAAATTCCAAAAAGCTTTGTATGCCTTTTCACGAACTGCTCTATCATTAGATTGCATAAAAGGTTGTAAACCTGCCAAATTGTATTCTTTACCTTCAAAATCTATCTTCGCAGAAGCACACAACTTACCGTAATCACTACCTAATTTATTTTCCAAAGCCAAATCATCAACTATCTCATCGCTGACTGTTTTACTAGTCATTTCTGCAATACGAAATAATTGCTGTCCCCAATATCCTTTTAGCTCATCTTTATAATCTGAATTAACTAAACACTTATAGTATTCGTTAATGATAAGCTGAAACTTAGGTAAGTTATCGTTGAAAAAGTCATTTTCTTTTTCGTAAGCTTCATCGTTTGTATCGATAGTATGACGAATATGAGCCAAGTTCCACATACTATCAAATTCACTCCTGTGCTCATTAATAGCTGCAATTAATTGATTCTGTTTGTCTTTACTATCTGCTTTGGAAAACTCATTTAAAAGCGTCTGCATTTTCTTACGCATTTGCTCTACATCGGGGCGGGTATATTGGTAGTTATTAAAGGTTACTTTTGTCATATAAATTAAGATTGTTGATCTTCAGAAAATGAGAGAAAAACTGATTAATCACATTTCCGCACAATTTGGGACTACAAAAATATAATATTTTGTAGTCACTTGCCCTATTCACAATACTCCAAACTTTCAGCAAACAGCGCAAATAAATACAAGTCAATATATTACACATATAAATTAACTAAATTTAAACTATATATATTCATATAGGTCTATGTATTTGTAGGTTAACACACATTTATATTTACAGATTTAGCATTCGCTTTATCATTCATGTAAATCAATCAATTAATTCATATAAATATTTTCGACATGAAAAGTTATTTTTTCAATGTAATGGGCATTTTTGCCTTAATGATCGGCTTTTGCACTTTTGAATCTAATGCTCAAACCCCTGTTTCAGGAAATAATGGCTCAAGTACTTCTTTTGGAATTTCTGCTGAAATGGGCATCCCTAAATTTGCTTCTAACACCATGAGTATTGATATACTACCGGGTATAGATATTCCTATCAATTTCGTAGATTTCAGCGAGGCTTCTGATGTTGGTTTCGGGGTAAGCGGAAATATACAACATACCTTTGCCAATAACCGTGCTGCAGTTCTGGCTAAAGTAGGTATTATGAATTTTAAAGTGGCAGATCAGGGTATTCTGCGTGCCAATGTAAAAGCAGTTCCTGTAAGTATAGGAGGAAGGGTTTATATTTTCGATGGTTTATATGCAGGTGCTGACGTAGGTGCTACTATGGTAACATCAAAATTAAAAGCAACCATTCTATTAGATATAGGCGAATCACGACAGGAAACGGTATTTACTTTTGCCCCGAATCTGGGTTATCAGTTAAACGTTGGAAACACACAAGTGGATATTGGAGCTAAATACGCTTTGGTTGGTGGTAAGTATAATTACTTTGGTGTTAGTGCAGGAATTAATTTACCGGTAGGGAAGCGGTGATAGGTGATAAATGATAAATGATTAGTGATAAATGATTAGTGATTAGTGATTAGTGATTAGTGATTAGTGAAATATAAAACCGCAGATTTAAAGCATTCAACTTTAAATCTGCGGTTTATTTGTTGGTTAACTTTTAATATTAGTTACAAGTTGCACCTGCAGCCTCCTGAGCAGCAACGATATCATCTAATGATACGCCTTCAAGTGTTTCACTAACACCGCTGGTAGTTACGATTACATTATCTCCATCCTCACAGTATTCAGATGAAACTGATACACCTAATAATTCTAACTCACAAGTTTGACAAGAGCTTGCATCTTCATCGTCATCACCACATGAAGTTAAAGCAAATGCCGATAACAATAGCATAAAAGAAAATAATTTGAAAAAATTCATTATATAAATTTTAATGGTTAAAAAATGGAGTGCAAATGTAGTACAACCGACAAGAATACCAAATAATTTACCATATTATTTCATCAAAACTTTTAGAATTGAAGGTATTATGTACGATTATATAATAACTAAAACCCTACACATCATAATACACTGATTTTCAGCACAAAAAAATGGTTGATGAGAGAATCAAATTCCCCATCAACCATCAATAATCAACTACTAATTACTAATTACTATTTCAATAGCTCATAAATACCAGCGATACCTTGTCCACCACCAACACAGGCAGTAACCATTCCGTACTTCTGGTTTCTTCTGCGCATTTCGCTGAATAATTGGATTGACAATTTAGCTCCTGTACAACCAAGCGGGTGCCCAAGCGCAATTGCTCCACCGTTCGGATTCACAATATCAGGATTCAAGCCTGCTGTTTTAATAACGGCCAATGCCTGAGCTGCAAATGCTTCATTCAACTCTATTTGCTCAATATCTTTCAATTGCAAACCCGCTCTTTCCAATGCCTTTGGAATAGCAGCGCATGGTCCTATTCCCATGTATAAAGGCTCAACTCCGGCAACCGCACAGGTAACTAAACGGGCAACCGGTTCAAGATTCAATTCTTTTACCATTTTACCACTCATTACCAAACAAAAAGCAGCACCATCACTCATTTGAGAAGAAGTTCCGGCAGTAACTGTTCCTTTGTTGGCAAATGCAGGACGTAATCTTCCCAGTGCCTCCATGCTTGTTCCACGACGAACTCCTTCATCCATAGCCACAGTAAACTCACGCTCTTTACGTTTGTTATTTTCCAGATAAACTTCTTTAACTGTAACCGGAATAATTTCATCAACAAATTTTCCTTCGTCGATCGCTTTAGCAGCTTTTTCGTGTGATTTCACAGCAAAAGCATCTTGTTCTTCACGACTCACTTCGTATTTCTTAGCAACAGCTTCAGCCGTTAAGCCCATTCCAACAACATAGTCAGGTGTTGTTGAAGCAACATTATAAGAAGGTGCTAATTTGTATCCTGTCATCGGAATCATACTCATACTTTCTGTTCCACCTGCTACGATACAATCTGCCATTCCTGCTGCAATTTTTCCAACAGCAATAGAAATGGTTTCTAAACCAGATGCACAATAACGGTTAACCGTCATACCCGGTACTTCTTTTCCTAAAGCACGTACAGAGATCATACGACCGATCTGTAAACCTTGCTCTCCTTCCGGATTCGCACAGCCTACAATTAGATCATCAACTCTTGTTGGATCTAATTCTGGTGTTTTTGCTAACAATCCTTTAATTACATCTACCGCCAGATCATCAGAACGATAGAATCTGAATCCGCCCTTTTTAGCTTTACCTACGGCTGAACGGTAGCCATTTACGATATATACTTCTCTACTCATTGTAGTTTATTTTTATTTGATTAAATATTTAATTCTAAGATTATAGGGACTTTAGATTTTAGACATTTTATAATATATTTCTAAGATTGTTGCATATACTTTTTAAACCCAAGAATCGTTCTCTGAATTTCATGAACTTGATTTAGTAAATCGCTTAAATTTTCTTCATTCAAATAATTTACATCAAAAGATAACAGTAATTGTGTTTCCAACTCACAGGCAGAACCATGAGCATAATCTAAAAATTGCAAGGTTTGAGCTTTTGTATCTCTACCACAACCTTCAGCAATATTGGAAGGAATTGAAACAGCAGAACGCCTGATCTGTGATATCAAGCCGAATTGTTCAACTTTTGGAAAATTTTGAGAAATCAAATAAATATCTTTTACTAGATTCCTTGACTTTTTCCAGGATTTTAATTCTCTAAAATTATGCTTTACCATTTTTTCTTTTAAAAGTTATTAAGTATCACATCATAAATCTTTTTAAGTCTAATATCTAAAATCTAAAAGTCTAAAATCTTTAGTTACGCAAAGGCTTATTATTCTCCAACATATACTGAATACGCTCGAGTGTTTTAGGCTCACCACATAAGCTCAAGAACTGCTCACGTTCAACATCCAACAAGTATTGTTCTGATACTTTTTGCGGTGCACTCAGATCACCTCCACAAAGAACATAAGCAATTTTATTGGCAATTTTAATATCATGTTCTGAAGCGTAGTTTCCTAACTTCAAACTATGAGCAGCTACTTGTAAAGCACCTAAGCCTCCACGACCTAATACATGAATATCGTTACGTGGTGCCGGCTGGCTGTATCCTGCATCTGCAAGGTCTAATACCATCTTCTTAGCTTCACCAATGTTTCTTTTCGTTTTAACAGAAACTCTGTCTTTTCCTTCAATCAGGTAACCGTGTGTGAACGCTTCGTAAGCAGAAGTAGCAACACTAGCCATTGCAATAGTCTTGAACTTTTCTATTATTGTAGGAATCTGTACGTCTCCTTCAAAGAATGAATCAGCTGCGCGTAAAGCGAACTCTTTGGTTCCACCTCCTCCAGGCAATAAACCAACACCTACTTCAACTAATCCGATGTAAGATTCAGCAGCAGCAACCGCTCCATCACAGTGCATGATCGTTTCACAACCACCACCGAACACATAACCCTGTGTAGCAGCTACAACAGGAATGCTTGAATAACGACAACGCATAGTCGTTTGCTGGAATGCATTTACAGCAAAGTTCAATTCATCGAATTCTTGCTGATATGCCATCATTCCGATCATCATAAGGTTGGCTCCAACAGAAAAATGTTCGGCATTGTTTCCGATCACTAACCCTTTCCAACCATCATCTTCTGCAATTCTGATTGCTTCGTTAATTCCTTTTAAAACGCCTTCACCAATTGAATTCATTTTAGAAATAAATTCTAAACAAAGAACTCCATCGCCAATATCGTGTAATACAACGCCATCGTTTTTAAATACCGGAGCCTGCTCGCGATAATTGTCTAAAATAATGAATTGATCTGCTCCCGGAACTGCTTTGTAAGATTTTGAATCAATATCGTAATATTTCTGAACACCTCCTTCTTTTTTATAGAATGAAGTATGTCCTGCAGCAAGCATTTCTTTTACCCAGTCTGCAATTTTTTCTCCATCAGCTTCAGCAGCTTTAATTCCATTTTCAATACCAACTAAATCCCAGTATTGGAAAGGTCCTACATCCCAACGGAAACCTGCGCGCAAAGCATCATCGATGCTATAAAGATTGTCAGAAATTTCAGGAATACGATTAGAAGCATAAGCAAATAATCCAGCTAAAGAACGACGTACTAATTCAGCCGCTTTATCTTCTCCGGCGAAATAAATATCCAAACGCTCTTTTAAATGGTCTTTACGACGTGCTGCTCCCATACTGTCGAACTTCACAGATGGCTTTGGTACGTACTCTAATTTTTCAAGATCCAATTCAAGTACAACTCTTTTTCCTTTAGCATCTCTGTCGTTGGTCTTTTTATAGAAACCCTGACCAGACTTATTTCCTAAGAATTTATTCTCTAAAAGGAAATTGAAATATTTAGGCATTTCAAAAGCTTGTGCCTGCTCGTCGTCGGTACAACGTGTACGAATTGTTTCGGTAACGCTCATCGCAGTATCGTGCCCAACTAAATCTCCTAAACGGAATGTTCCTGTATTCGGACGACCAATTGCTTTACCTGTTAATTTATCAACTACACTGATCGGTAAACCAAGCTCGCTTGTAAGCTGATATACTTTAGCCATAGCATAAACCCCTACTCTATTGGCAATGAATGCTGGTGTATCTTTACAAAGTACGGTTTGTTTTCCTAAGTAAGTTGACCCATACTCCATAAAGAAATCTACTACCTCGCTTGACGTATGTGGCGTAGGAATGATCTCTAATAATTCTAAGTATCTTGGCGGATTGAAATAATGCGTTCCACAGAAATGCGCTTTAAAGTCTTCACTTCTTCCTTCGGCCATTAAATGAATTGGAATACTTGAAGTGTTAGAGGTTATTAAAGTCCCGGGCTTACGGATCTTATCGATCTTTTCAAATAAAGATTGTTTGATCTCTAATTTTTCAACGATAACTTCAATGATCCAATCGCAATCTGCTAACATTTCTAAATTATCGTCTAGATTTCCAACCGTGATTCTGCTTGCAAAATCTTTGCTGTAATAAGCAGCAGGCTTTGATTTTAACAACGCTTTCATTGCTGCGTTTACAATGCTGTTTCTTTTAGCTGGAATTTTCTTTTCTTCATCGCTTAAATTGAAAGGAACGATGTCGAGCATTACCACCTCAAGACCAATATTCGCATAATGTGCAGCGATACCTGCTCCCATTACACCTGATCCGATAACGGCAACTTTTTTGATTTTCCTCGATTTTGCCGAGGTAACTTGGATTTTTTCCATTGTTTTTGCTTCCATTGATTTAGTAATTAGTGAATTATTAAACTTTAAAACGGTTTTTTATTTATAGCAGTTCGACTACGCTCACTGACCGTAAGAAAAAAATAGTTTTAAAGTCTATTATTTATAATTAATTATTTTTAAGGTTTTTCAAAACATTTAAAAGCGGTTGTTCTAATGACGGAATATCGAATTTTATTGTATTCCAAACAGTTTCTACGTCGGTTTTAAAATATTCGTGAATTAAAATATTTCTCATTCCTTTCATTATTCGCCACGGTATATTCTGACATTCATTTTTTGTTTGTTCTGTAACATTTGCCGATGCTTCGCCAATTATTTCAATTAAACGCTCGGCAGTTCGTTGGTAAATATTTTCATTTGAAAAGGTTGTAAAGTCAACATCATCGAAAGTTTCAATTGCTTCTTTTATTATTTCAAGAATGTGATTAATTCGTTGTTTATCGGTCATAAATTAGAATTTTATCTCGTTCAAATCCTTCCTTTACAAATGCTCGCAACGCCATTTTACTGGGTACTAAATCTACTTTTCTATTAAATGAATCTTCTAATTTTGCTTGTATTCTACTAATGATGAATAAACTTTTTTTACTACCTTCCGAAAATTCAATTAAAATGTCAATATCGCTATTTTCTGTTTGTTCTCCTCGTGCGAAAGAACCAAATAGATAGGCTTTGCTAACAGGTTCTTGCTCAAAAATTGATTGAGCTTTTTTTAAGTCTAAACTATTATTAACATCAATTTCTGATAGATTAAATTTATCTGCAATGTTCTCTAAGGCTCTTTCCAAATAACTTTTATCCTGGAAAACTTTCATGAGCATAACCGCGCCTTCAACTTGTGCAACAGCATCTTTAGCTTGCAAAATAGCTTCTTCTTCAGTATAGCGTGTCTTAAACACATTAGCTAAAGCATCTATCCAATCGTTGAAGAATTTTCTGAAATACAAGGCAAAATTTTCATTCATGCTAACGGTTTCTAGGGCAATGTTACCCATTAAACAACCATCTGAAGCATCGAAAAAAGTTTTATAGCTGAACTCTTTGAACAGATTTAGTTTTTCTTTTACCTCCATACTTTCATCGTAAGCGATAGCAAACAAACTGTTTTTATAGCCTTTATACAACAGTTCCAAAACTGCTTCCATTATTTGTTCTTTACCTTTTGGGAAATGGTGGTATAAACTTGCCTTTTGCAGTCCGCATGCTTCTGCAAGATCATTCATTGAGGTTTGATGATACCCCTGCTTCCAAAAAACCCGCATCGAGCTTTTAACTACTTCATCGGCTGAAACCTTCTTTTTTGGCAAATTTTAAGCTTTTAGATTCAAAATTCGATACAAATATACATTTTTTACCAAACGGTCGGTTGGGAAAATCCATTTCTTAATGAAATTTTAACTTTGCCAAAAATTCAGACATTGAAAAAAACAAGTATTGCAATAATAGGTGGTGGCGCAGCAGGGTTCTTTGCTGCACTTAATTGTGCTATTCTGGCAAAGGAAAAAAACAAACAGGTTTCTATTACAATATATGAACAAGCGAAAAATGTTTTGCAAAAAGTTCGCATATCCGGTGGTGGTCGTTGTAATGTAACTCATGCTTGCTGGACTCCAAAAGAATTGGTAAAGTTCTATCCTAGAGGAAGTAAGGAATTATTAGGTCCGTTTCATACTTTTTGTTGTGGCGATACAGTAGCATGGTTCGGAGAAAGAGGCGTTGAATTGAAAATTGAAGGTGATGGTAGAATGTTTCCTAAAAGTGATTCTTCTCAGACAATAATCGATTGTTTACTCAAAACCACCAATGATTTTGGTATAAAAGTATTAACCAAACATAAATTGACACATTTAAGTCAGTCTGATAATGGCAAATGGATAATAGAATTGAACAAAGAAAAAAAGCTTGAATTCGATAAGGTGATGATCGCCAGTGGCAGCTCTAAAGTGATGTGGGATAAACTGTCAACATTAGGATTAGAAATAGTGCGCCCTGTTCCTTCGTTGTTTACTTTCAATATTAAAAATTCGTTGTTAAATCAATTAATGGGCTTATCATTACAAGATGTACACATAAAAATTCTTGGAACAAAGCTAAATTCAAATGGTCCATTATTGATTACTCATTGGGGTTTAAGTGGGCCTGCTGTACTGAAACTTTCTGCCTGGGGAGCCCGAAAGTTAAATGAATTACAATATGATTTTCAAATCCAGATAAATTTCACAGGAGCTAGTAAACACGAGGAAGTAAAAAAGCAACTTCTGGCTATTAGGAATAATCAGAAAGTGATGAATATTGCTCAATTTAATATTCCTAAAAGATTATGGAAATATTTGGTTACAGAAGCAGATATTCCACCAGAGCGTACATGGAATGAGTTTGGGAAAAAACAAGCTGGCAGCTTAGCAACGATCATTACGCAATCGACTTATAATGTTAAAGGGAAAAGTACCTTTAAAGAAGAGTTTGTAACAGCCGGTGGTATTGACCTTAAGGAAATAGATTTCAAAAAATTTGAAAGTAAGAAATTCCCCGGTTTATTTTTTGCAGGCGAAGTGCTGAACATAGATGCCATTACCGGTGGATTCAACTTTCAGGCAGCCTGGACGGGCGGCTATATTGTTGGGAGAAACATGGTTGATTATTGATAGGTGATAAATGATGAGTGATTTATCAATTATCTCCCATCATTCATCATTTATATGATATCTACTAGTCCTATTTCACTTGCTTGCCATGCAATTTCAACTTTTTCTATTCCTAAATTTTTAAGCGTTTCAGCTGTTGAAGTGCCTATTGCCAAAATACGTTGATGCTCTTTGATCTCATGTTTTGACAAATAAGCTTCAGCATTTAAAGAACTGGTAAAAGCAAGAATGTCATGGTCTAATTCCGGGAAATCCTGAATGGGTTCATTTTCATAAACAACCCAATTAATAGCATTGATATTTTCTCCTATTCTCTTTTGAATCGATTGCTTTGAGTTTGAAGCCTGTGGAAAAAGTATATCTTGCCCCTCTGCTATTTTCAAAAAAGTCTGTGCTGTATCTTCTACTCCTTCATCATTTCCGATAAAATCGGGTTGAAAACCGTATTCTTTTAATTCATTCGCTGTGCCTGAACCCAAACAAGCTATTTTGTACATCAACAATCGTTGAACACCATTAAAACGTGGTACGATCTCAAAGAAATACTGAACGCCTTTTCTGCTCGAAAAGAAAATCCAATCTGCTTCCGGTAATTCAAATACTTCAGCAACTTTGAAATTGATCAAAGAATTTCCTTCAACAAGGTATCCTTGACTTTCCAATTGCTTTTTAAAATAACTTTTACCTGATTGATTTCTGGAAATAAATACTTTCTGGGGCTCAAAAGCCTTTAAAGCTTTCAATGTCTTTTTAACTACCTTTTCTGGTTTTCTTGAAGAACGGAACAGTCTTTTATAAGCTTTGGCTTTAGGTTTATTCACATCATAATCAGACTGATAAAATGCCCACACATTATATCTTTCTTCTTCATATTCACAATAAACACCTATAGGTAACTGACAGCCACCTTCCAGTTGATGCAAAATACTTCTTTCTACTTTCACTGCTGCTTCGGCACTGCTATCGTGTATCGTTTCAATTGCTGCAGCTGCTTTAGCATTACCTTCTTTTATCTGATACGCTAAAACTCCCTGAACAGCAGCCGGAATAAACTTTCTTGGATCGAATTTGAATAAATGGTAATTACTAAGATCGAGTTCTAATCTGGAAAGCCCTGCTGCGGCAAGCACAACAGCATCTACTTCTTCTTCCACTTTTTTAACTCTGGTCGGCACATTTCCTCTGATCGGAACAACTTTGATATCGGGACGAAAAGCCAATAATTGGGCAACTCTTCTCGGAGAAGAAGTTCCAACGATCGCTCCTTCTTTTAAATCCCATAAACGCCCAATATGAACTGCTTTTTTATTTATAATGAGCCAATCTTCTGTTCTATCACGGTAAGAATTTCCGGCGATAATCAATCCTTCAGGATTTTCGGTTGGTAGATCTTTGTAAGAATGTACAGCAATATCGATGCTTTCATCCAATAATGACTCTTCTAGTTCTTTAGTAAAGAAACCTTTTCCTTCCAACTTATCAAAACCAACGTTCTGAATTTTATCACCTTGTGTTTTTATGATCTCGATTTCAACCTCGTATCCTTGTTCAGTTAGTAAACTTTCGACATAATGTGCCTGCCATAAAGCTAACTGACTTCCACGTGAACCAATTATAATTTTGCGATCCATGGTGTAAATTTACATTCAATAAAAAGTATTCAGCATGAAAGCGATTCAAATATCAATAATTTTATTCTTTTTTCTATTAATTGAAGCGAAAGCACAAGATACTTTTTCAATAATTGCTGTTGATCCGGCAACGGGTGCAGTGGGCGCAGCTGGTGCAACCTGTGTTGATGGAATAGCTGATTTTGGTGGCATACAGTTACTTAATCATATCATTCCTGGAAAAGGAGGTGTAAATGCTCAGGCATGGATTTGTATCAATCCACATATCAATCTTGAAAATGCCGTTGAACAAATGGAAAATGATTTATCACCAGAAGAAATTATTACCTGGTTATTGGAAAATGACGATTGCTTTGCTCAAAACTACAATCCTGAATACAGGCAATACGGCATTGTTGATCTTGATAGTTTGGGAAACCCAAGAGTTGCAGCTTTTACCGGCAGTCAAGCAGATGATTATAAAGGTCATATAACCGGTTATAATTATGCTATTCAGGGAAATATTTTAATTGGTGAAGAAGTTTTAACCGGAATGGAAAATGGTTTTGTGAATACTGAAGGTTCTTTAGCTGCAAAATTAATGGGTGCTATGCAAGGAGCCAATATTGCCGGAGCAGACGTACGTTGTCTCGACAGAGGTACTTCTTCTACTTCTGCTTTTCTAAGGGTTGTAAATCCTAACGATACTTTTGATTCACCTTATTTAGAACTGAATGTAATTGAAGCTGAATATGGAGAAGAACCAATTGATTCTTTGCAGGTTTTATTTGACATCTGGTTAGGAACAACTTCTAATACTGAAATAAAAAATCATTTCATTACTTTATTTCCTAATCCGGTTGTTAATGAACTTAGTATAGCTCTCAATGAGCAAGTACAAATTAACAGAATCAGTATTCACAATATTAATGGTAAGTTACAAAGTGAAATACCTTTTTCAAACACAATAAGCATGAACGATTTTCCAAAAGGGTTATATTTTATTAATTTTTGGAAAGATGATACACGCATAGCTATTCAAAAAGTTGTGAAGTTGTAAATTTGTGCTTCGACTACGCTCAGCATAAATTCAGCTATACTTGACATAAAGTAGATTAGCTGTTTTATAATAATGTAAGGGTTTTGCTGAGTAAGCTTGACATAAGTGTATGTTTAAATTTTATTATTCAATGATAAATTTTGCTTTAAACTCAATTGTATTGGCAAACCCCTGGTGGTTGGTTTTACTATTGATCATACCTCTTTTGGCATTCTGGATATATCGAAACTATCATCGCCAGTATGCCGATATGAAATTCAATTCTGCTAATAAGGAAAAATCAGGTTTGACCTTAAAAGGCTTTCTTAGAAACAGTTTGGTTTTCACTAAGTTATTAGCGTTAACACTGCTGATCGTAGCAATGGCGCGCCCTCAAGATATGTTGCAGGAAGAAAAGGTTTCTACCGAAGGTATCGATATTGTTATAGCAATGGATATTTCGGGAAGTATGCAGGCAATGGACTTTGAGCCTGATCGCCTTGGTGCAGCAAAGAAAACAGCTTCCGATTTTGTTGATGCCCGTAAAGATGATAGAATTGGTTTGGTCGTATTTGCCGGTGAAAGCTTTACACAATGTCCGGTTACCACTGACCATGCAATTTTAAACGTTTTAATGAAAGACCTCAGCAATGACAACTTGATCGAAGATGGTACTGCTATTGGTATGGGATTAGCAACAGCAATTAATCGTTTGAAAGATAGTCAATCGGAGAGTAAAGTCGTTATCTTACTAACCGATGGTGTGAATAATAAAGGTTTTATAGATCCAATGACGGCAGCAGAAACGGCTGAAGAATTCGGTATTAAAGTATATACAATCGGTATTGGAACAAAAGGGCAAGCGCCTTATCCTGCTCGTGATCTATTTGGTAGAACCGTAACCAGAATGATGGAAGTTCAGATAGACGAAGAATTACTTGAACAAATTGCTACTATGACGGGTGG
The DNA here is from genome assembly GCA_020628375.1 of Chitinophagales bacterium. GTDB lineage: Bacteria > Bacteroidota > Bacteroidia > Chitinophagales > UBA2359 > JAHDDA01. The sequence continues at coordinate 30,978 of JAHDFD010000027.1, forward strand.
CCAGTATTTCCGTGCGACAGATAATAATAGTCTGAAAGATATTTATGCTGAAATTGATAAAATGGAAAAAACAGAAGTAGAGATCAGTTCAATTCGTCGTTTTACAGAACGTTTTCATCCACTTGCGATCTTAGCAGTTGCTATTCTTTCTTTAGACTTATTGCTTCGATTAACTATTTTACGAGGCTTGACTGGTTAGTTTTGATGAGTGATGAGATTCGGTAACTGATCGGAGTCGAAGTTGAGTTTAGATAAAAATACAGACCACTATACATCTAATATAATTTGAACAGTAGCGACGAGGCAATGCCTCGTCGCTAACTCTATTTTTCAACCAACCAAACAGTTTTAAAGTAAAATGTATAGTGATGAGATAAAAATAATATATACGAGCCTGATTTTGTTGAGGATTTATTTGACAGGATGAGTGATTCTTATGAAAGAATCAACTTATTGTTTTCTTTTGGGTTCACCTATTTCTGGCGAAAAGCAATGCTCAACAAAATAGATCATGTCGATAATAACTCCTTAGAAATAATGGACCTGATGACGGGCATGGGCGAAACATGGGATTTACTAAAAGCAAAATTCCCTTCTGCACGATTAAGTGGTTTAGATATTTCTGATGGAATGTTGAAAAATGCAAGAAAAAAGAACAAGGCAAAATACAGTGATAATATCATAATTCTGAAAGACAATGTTTTAGATAATTCTTTGGATTCCAATAAATATGATCTTGTTTTTTCTGCCTTCGGACTTAAAACTTTCAATAAACAACAAGTAAAAATTTTAGCCCAGGAAATAAAAAGAATATTAAAACCCAAAGGAGCTTTCGCATTAATCGAAATATCTGAGCCTGAAAATATATTCTTCAATTTATTTTATAGAATTTACATCGGTAAGATCACACCGCAAATCACAAGGCTTTTACTTGGTGATCCTGAAGAATATAAATTATTATGGGAGTACACCAAAAGATATAAAAACTCGCAATGGGTTGCTGATATATTCAATGACGTTGGATTGGAGACAACATACGATGAATACTTTTTTGGTTGTGCTTCTGGAGTAAGTGGATCCAAGACCTGAACTTATATTATGACCTGAGTTGCGACTTATCGTAACTGTCAACAGTTTAGCAGTCAACTGTCCACAAAAGAGCAACTTATATTTGTAAAAGATAATGCTTTGTGGTCTGTCATCTATATAGAAAAATGTCTTTGTACACCACAACTTGAATTAGACCTTATACAATTTCCCTATATTGCCTGCAAAACTTTTAATTTCATAAAATGAATTTGAATTATACAGCCTTTTTCCTGATTTCATTTATTCCCCTGATTATAGCAGCATTCTGGTATCATCCGGCCTCGCCATTGATGAAGTGGTTAGGAAATGATACATTACAAAATCCTTTAAAGCTAAGTTTCTTAAAAATCGTTTGGGCTTTTATTCTTAGTTTTACTTTGGTTTATGGATACATAAATCTGGTAATTCATCAAATGGGTTTTTATGAATTATTCTTTACCGATATTATGCGTGGTAGTGAAGAAGCAAAACAAATTGCCAATGAATTTTTAGCCAAGTATGGCGATAAACACCGCCATTTCGGTCATGGTGTTTTTCATGGAGTAATCAATGCCTTTGTTTTTGCTTTGCCATTTTTAAGTTTTAACGCCTTACTCGAAAAAAGCAACAATAAGATTGTTTTGGTTCACTTTCTTTATTGGATTGTTACCAGTGCTATTATTGGTGGTTTGATCTCTGAATTTGTGTAACTTATACAATTTGAGTTTTAATATAGCGTACATTTATAAGTGTGTAGATCACTGTCAGGTGAAGCCAAATAACACGAATTATCTCACGAAAAATAGCGAGGTGTCTATATTTCGGCTTCATTACATTACGCTCAATATGACACGATCATTTGTACGTTTTTTTATTTTTAATTTTGTATTACAAAAACTGAACTATGAATCCATACTTGAAAAATAACAAAAGATTCAGTCGTTCTACTTCCTTTATATTTTGTATTGTAGCTTATATAATCGCCATTGCTATTGCTTTTTTTGTACAGAAACAATTTGCCTACTTAGGAGATATATACAGTGTTTTAATCGCTGATGTTATTGCTACAATCGTAATCTATATATTTGGTTTGTTTGTTTCTAATGCAAGTTTATACGATCCTTATTGGAGCGTTGCACCTGTTCCTATTGCTATTTATTGGTGGTCATTATCGAACTTCGATCTTTCATTGAATAAAATACTCCTGCTTATTGTTTTGCTGTATTGGGCTGTTCGTTTAACACTAAACTGGGCAAGAGGCTGGTCTGGTTTAGAACACGAAGATTGGCGATATGGAATGCTTCGACAGAAAAATGGAAAGTTATACCAATTCGTCAATTTATCAGGTATTCACCTGTTTCCGACTATTTTAGTTTTTCTGGGAATGTTACCGGTTTACTATGTGCTTGCCTTTAATTATGAGGCTCAAACCATGTACAGTATTTCAGCTTTTATTATTGGAATAATTGCGGTTTCTATTTCCTTGATCGCCGATGAACAACTAAAAAAATTCGTCAAAGAAAACAAAGTCAGAGGTGTATTCCTTCGTTCAGGCTTATGGCAATATTCTCGTCATCCGAATTATTTTGGGGAAGTTAGTTTTTGGTTCAGCACGTGGTTATTTGCATTGTCTGTAAATTCTGATTACCTCTGGACGGGCATAGGTGTTTTAGCTATGTTCTTATTGTTCTGGTTTATCAGCATTCCAATGATGGACGAACGAATGTCGAAGCGAAAGATCGGCTATAAAGATTTTATGAAGACCACTTCGAGATTCTTTCTGTTGCCGAGAAGGTGAGGGGCTCTTGCCTAGGGGATACCTGCCTTCGCAGGTATGACTGATAGAAGTGTTGGATACCAAACATTCACAAGTATGGGTTGATTGAAGTGTTGGATACCCAAACATTTGCAGGTATGACTGATAGAAGTGTTGGATACCCAACATTTGCGGGTATGACTGATAGAAGTATTGATTTTAAAAGTTCATGATCTCTAAATAATGTGAGGTGTAATAGTTACCCCAAATCAGTAAATTTTCTCCATCGAACAAAACTCTTCTAGGACTCGTTATTGGTTCATATTCCGCATAAATTTCATTATTGGAATAATCGAATTCAACGATCTTTTGTTGGTTACTTGGCACAATAAATACTGAATATAAATTGCTTGAGTTAAAGGTAAAATCCCACCAAAAAGAACCTCCATTTAACTGTCCTAAATATTCTGGATTTTCACCAAAACTTGCTCTGTGTCCTTCAGATCCACTTACAAACATATTTTCGTAAGGTGCCAATACAATTTGTTGGTGGTCGAAGCTTGAACTTACAAAATAAGTAGTAGATGGATTAATGAACTCACCATATTGTGTCACCTCAAACTGATAAATATTCGTATAGGTCAAATAAAAAAGTGTTCTTATACCATCAGCTTTTCTGTATGCAATTTTGCTATAAGAGGCGGTATCGAATAATTCATCGTTAATGGTTAAATCATCTCGACTGTAAGAACGCAATCCTCTGAAGGCATTGACGGATGCGCTTAAATTATGCGTGGCATAAATATTTCCTGTTCCATCTGTAGTTACGAATGCTGTTTCCTGATCGGGGTAACTTCCTGATCCATTTGGCCCTTTACCTGTATAAATATGATCTAACTCGTTAAAAGTATTTACATTGTAAATCCTGATCTTACTATCATCACAACCGACATAAAGTTCCAGACCGTAGCCATTATCTCCTATGGCAAAGCAGGTAGCACGTACAGGAATATCAATCGTTTTATTAACTACATTATTTATATAATCGAATTCTGTTATCTCTAATCCATCTGAACGTAATAGATACACTAGTTTCTCTTCAGGGTGTAAGATCATATCTTTTATGTCGAAATCAAAAGCAGCATTATTCTGAGTAAAAATATGCTCTGAATTTGATTCAACAACCTGATTATTCTCAGTCTCAACAGTTATAAAATAGCAATAATCTGTTTGAAAAGCTATATTTCCATCTGTATGAGTCGTAATCATTGGATCATCAAATTCAGCGATCAATGTAGGTTCATAAGCATAACAATCGTAGGCATGTCTGTAAACTTTATAGGCTTCAAAATCCTCACCTGTATAAGCACTCCAATTTAATTCGATGGTATTCCCCACTAATTGTGGAGGATCTAAAACGACAGGTTCTACTTTATTCACTGTTAGGAAAAATTCTTTTTCCAGACCATAAGCATCGGGTAAATAGCTATCATTTCTTACATAAACGGAAATATAATGCTTGCCTTCACTCAGTCTTTCAGTGAAATCTATTTTGCCTTCGCTATTCAAATTTCCTTCAAAGAAAACACCATCCAAATCGCTATTCCATCTTGTAATAAGGGTTTCTACATTTTCGGGTGCTTCGAGGTAGTAAAAGAAATAATCTGCTTCAAACGGAATATCTTCATCAGGACCATAAAGTTGCCCATGGGGTTTTAGAATCTCTATATTAATATCTACATAATCTTCATCTAATGGAGAAGGTACCGCCACAAGTTCAACCAAAGTGCCATCTTCTTCTACTTCGATATATCTAGTAGTTGTATTTGTAACAGTTCCAGAGGTGAAACCAGAGAAAGAATACTTTTCATCGGTTGTAATGGTAATTTGATACTCACCAGTCGTGACATTCTCGAAAATAAGGTCTCCATTTTCATCTGTAAAACCGATCAGATCAGTGTCGTTCACCACAACTTCTACATCTTCAAGGGGTAATAATCCGGAATCAACAATATAACCAGTATTAGGGCTTAGATCTAGTTGAACTTTAATCGTTAGCGTAGCTGTTTGTTCTCCAAAGATCAAAGTGCCGGCATCTTCATCTTTGTTACAGCTTGAAAGTATAAACACAAATAGCAATAATAGAAGGGATAATTGATGTTTCATCTGGGATGGGGTTGATGTGATATTTGATTGCAAAGGTAGTGAATATTTGAGAGGTTGTATTATGTGGCTTTAGCTAGGGGATACCTGCCTTCGCAGGTATGACTGATAGAAGTGTTGGATACCAACATACGCTGGTGTGCCTGATTGAAGTGTTTATTGGGGATAACTGCCTTCACAGGTATGACTGGGAGAAGTGTAGGATACCAACATAAGCTGGTGTGCCTGATTGAAGTGTTTATTGGGGATAACTGCCTTCACAGGTATGACTGGTTGAAGTGTTTATTGGGGATACTTGCATTCGCAGGTATGACTGATTGAAGTGTAATGTCTGTTACCACCAATCGGGTGGTTGAATAGAAAGATCGTTCAGGAGTTTACGGATGCCTTCGAGGCTGTCTTTATATTCGCCGAAGTGGCTGGCGATATCGCTGAGGGCAGAATCATTTTTGGCCTTTTTGTTTTCTGAAAAAATAGTTTTTATTTGTTCCCAACGTTTTTGCTCTCCAGCATTAGCCAAACCAACCAAAGCTTTAAACTTCAATAAATTGGCTTCTGAACCATTGGTCAAGGTTTGGCTTTCGTTTTCGTAGTGAGAAACAATAAGCGTTTCCAATTCTTTATCGTTCATGATCGGTACTAACTTCTCTACCATTTTATTCATATTACGATACGAGCCTTGCAGTTTAAATGGTGGTTCGGTTCTATATTCATCATTGATAGAAGCCGAGCGAATATATTCCTGATTTACATTTAAAACTACATCTCTCACTCTTATCATTTTTTCAATGATAGATACATAATCGTTTATTTCTTCTGGGCTGTGTTTGTGTACCAATGTAATTCCTTCCTGGTTTCCTTGTTGAGCAATTTTAATAATATTTTTCACATCATCTGTACCCTTAGCCGTCAATTTTTGCAGAATGGGGTTAGAAGTCATGGCATTTTCAAGATAACTTAATTCAAATTCTGCTTTGGCATCGCCTAATATATCTCCTAAGTTGTAAATATCGGCACGGTTGGCTAACATATCAGGAATCTGGAATTTCTCTCCACTTTCAGTATATGGATTTCCCGCCATAACCACACAAACTTTCTTGCCTCTGAAATCGTAGGTTTTAGTTTTGCCTTTGTAAGTACCTTCAATTTTGCGTTGCGCATCACATAATGAAATAAATTTCTGTAAAAACTCTGGATGGCAATGTTGGATATCATCTAAATAGATCATTACATTATCGCCCATTTCAAAAGCAAGGTTCAATTTTTCCAATTCTTGTTTTGCTCCTGCTGAATCGGCTTGCATCGGATCAACAGAAGTGATATAATGTCCCAATGCAGGACCGTTGATCTTCATAAAAACCAAGCCCAAACGATTGGAAAGGTATTCCATTAAAGTGGTTTTACCATATCCCGGTGGTGAGATCAGTAAGAGCAATCCCATACGATCGGTTCGCTGTGTATCACCAACCGAACCAATTTGCTTCGATAAATTATCTCCTAAGATCGGTAAATACACTTTGTCGATCAATTCGTTTCTCACAAAAGAAGATAACACTCGCGGTTTGAATTCTTCCAAACGCATATTGGCTTTTTCTTCTTCAATAACTTGCCTTTTTAAATCCTGATAGGCTTTGTAAGCCATTACTGTTTCTGCATCGAATTTCTTCAGCTTATTAATGAACGCTAAAAACTCTATGGAATAAGTTCCTTTTTCGATGAGCTTATGATCGCCCAACATTTCGTTTAAATGTATGCTCGTATTGGTATCGTTAATGCGCCATTTTGCTTTTTCATTCCAAAGAAATGAAGCAATGCCCTGATAACGCCAACGCTCATCTGCATTTTCAATTGCCAGAAATGCCAAAACCCATTTACCTATTAACTGGAAGCGTTCGATTGGCTTTTCCTTCAGTGCTTCCAAAGAGCTATTGTATCCTTTTTCTGATTTTGTTTCTTTTAAATATTGAATTAAAGATTCGGCTAATTCTTTGTCTGTTAAGGAAACGATATAATCTTTTTGCTTCAATAATTCTTCATATAAATAAGCAGCTGCTAAGCGGGTATTAAATTCAAAATTGAGTGCTGCGCTTTCTTTGAATTCAATTATTTTTTCTTCCAATTTGTCAATCAGGTAGAAGAATTGTTTCGATTCAGGAAAGACCTTTAATACTTGAGCTGCACCATTGATCTCATTCTGAAAATCAGTTTTAAATCCTTCATTTTCCAAGCCTTCCCAAAACAGTAAAGCCGCTGCTCTTTCTTCGGGTCCGAACTTTAACAGATCAATATTTTCATCTATTTCTATAAGGCGATCCAATATTTTTTTGGCGTCTTCATTATGTACACCTTTTACATAAGATTCCTGTATTCTCGAATCGATGATCTTATTGATAAATGGAATTTTTTCATCTTCAGCAAGTCCTTTGTAAGTATCTTTCAGCAGTTTATTAAAAATACTGAATGCTAAAAATTCTGCCCGATAAACCAGTTCATTTTCAGAGATCAATTGCTGATTCCAGAAAGGTTTTGTTTCTATAAAATCGGCGTTGGTAATGGGTTCAAAAAAGTTCGTTCCCATTAAGTGAAAGCACATATCTTCACCTTGTGGTACTATACTCAGATCTAGTTTTTGCGTATTAACAGAAAACTGATGCTTACCAAGCTTGATGATATTTTCACCATCGACAAAGAGTTCGTTTTTATCTTTCAGTTGTCGGACTGCCTCTTCTTTAGCTGCTTTTAATTGTGCTGCAACATCGTCTGACTTGACCGGATCTTCCAAGGTTCTTAACTGCGAAGAAATATCGCGCACCTTCTCCACCATCAGATCGGCAGCGAAATAAGCATTGATCTCATCATTGGTTTTGAAAGTCGCCAGTTTATTTTTTATACCTTTCAGAATCCTTTCAGCTGAATTCATTAAGGCATTTGTTTTACGGTTATAAGCTTCGACTAACTGTAATTTACGATTTTCAAATGCCTCGTAAATTTCTTCTCTTTTTTCAGCTATTTCAACAGTAAATTCATCGTAATCGGCAAATTTCCCTTCTAAGTCTTCGAGCTGAACCATTAATTTATTCAGATATTCATCGGCTTGAACTGGTGTTTCTACAACTGATAAATAATTAATTAAACTCTGATCAAGTAATTTCGCTTGTGCTGAAAAGTTGGCTACCGATTCTGTTCCTCTTAATTCATTCAAACGCTGTTTGAGAACAGATTTCGATTTATTCAAATTGGCGAAGATGGCAGAAATACTGTCTATGATCTTGGTAGTTTGTGTGGCATCTTCAATCTTAAGATTTCCAACTATTTCGATCAGCATTTTTAAATCCTGTCCTATAACATCTATTTCTTCATCTAACTTTTTAGCTTGCGTTGCGCTCTTTAGCTCAGGAATTAGTTTGTTTTTTGCTTCAACATCCTCGATATAAGGGGCAAGTGCTTTATCTGAACTAAGGAATTTTACACAATTTTCTGAAACCTTATCACTTTGTTCTACTAGTTTTTGTTCTAATACTTCTACTCTCTCTAAATCAATATATCTCAATTCTTTGAGGGAAATAGTCTCCCCTCTTATGATTCGGAAATCGTTTAGAACCTGAACATAATCATTGATCGATTCAAAACGTAAGTATTTGGTTTTTTCCAGTTGTTCTTCGATCTTTTTTTCTAGCTCTTCAAAACTTTTCGCTGTACTTTTCTTGATGCTTTGGACTTTATCGAACTCATCAATAGCTGCGGTTGCCGTCTTTCTGATCGAAGTAATTGGTTCTTGTAAATTAAAAGCCTGTTCTTCACCGATCCAGTAATAAGCATCGATTATATCATTGGATTTTTTACTCAGATCATAGTATAGATCCTGATAGGAATCTTCTTTATTCAGTAAAGCTATCAGCTCATAAGCCTCTGCCATTGCTTTAACAATGTCTTTATTACCGACTTTATACAAATAGCTGTCTTTCAAATCGGAAGGAGCTTCGGTGCTTTGTGTATAGGGCGTTTGCCAGATTTGGATTACATGGTGTTTGGTACTTTCTTCTTCAGATTTAAAGTAAGCCATTTCACCATTTGGGAATAAGGTAAATCCATTACAGATCACTGGATTCTCTACCTGTTGTTCAATAATGTTATAAGAAAGCAGGATATAAACGTTCTGTTCAGGTGAAAAGAAAATGTATAAGAAATCTTCTCCATTGGGTGATGATAGCTTTTGCTCAAATTTAAGTCCTTCGAGTTTATTATCGAAAAACTTGTATTGCCCTGTTTGCAGATAATAACCATTTGAGAATATCAATCCCTGATCGTCAGGTAATAAAATTGCAGCACTAGCGATAGTATCTATTCTTTTTGCTTCTTTAACCTTATCGTTATAAATGAAGTATCTGTAATCTTCTTGATAAGGTCTTATTTTAAGCGCGAATAAGTTACCTAAATCGGCATAATAATATTCACCATCATCCAGTTTTTGTTCTTTTTGAGCAACTTCTTCAGCATAAATACCTTTTCCATCATCGGTATTATCTTCAATTTTGATCGTTATATCACCACCAACTGCTTCAACAAATAATTTATCTTTTATGGAAACATGTGGATGTTTTCCATCTCTGAAATCATCTCTTCTTAATCTACTCCACGAAAAATCGAGCTGTTCCGGAAATTTATATTCATGATCACTTCTGTCATCTACATATTGAAGTTCATTTTCTTTTATTAACCATTTAAAGGTTTTGATATCACCTATATTTTTACTTACCTGAAAAACCATATACAGGTAATTTCCTATTCGGGCAAATTTGGTAAATACAGTTTCTCTGTAATATTTATAAAGATTTTTAAAAGAATCGATAAATTTTTCGTCTGAAAGAAGCTTTACTTCTTGTTCCTGAAAGGCATTATTACTGAATTTATAAATGCTGAAAACATCTTCAATTTTAATTTCGGAGCGTAAGCCAATATGTACATTATAGCCAAATAAAACCGTATCTCCCAATGCAAAAATATCTCTGGCAATACAGTTATTAGATGTATTGATCCTATCGGTCGCCAGCAGCTTTGTTTCGATAGAACCGAATACTTTTTTTCTTTCTGTATTCAGTTGATCAAGTCGCTTACTTAATTCACCTTGTTGTTTCAGTAAACGGGTTCTGATTATACCATAAGTATCTCCTTCAAGTTGAGTTGTCTGATTTATATTTTTCTCTTCCTGCATTAGCTTTTGGGGTAAAGGGTGAAAATTTAGAATAATTTTTTCTTCAACTTGTTTAGTAGTCCAATATCATAGTGTAAGAAACTATGACATTGGATTATTAACAAATGAGCATTCTTAAGCTACTTTCAATGACAATTAAAAGAAATTATCAATTCCTACATTCCCCATACCTAAATGCTTAACTGAATTTATCATTGTTTGAATTATATCTTTATCATTATCACCAGCCTGACTATACATTTTCATTAGGAAGGCACTTAAAGTAAGATTTTTAAGTGTATCAGAATCAAAACCAGATTTTGCTATTAGCTTTCCAATTCGAGTAGATAAATCTTCTCCGCTTCCATTTTCAGCAAGTAGCATTTGTTTTACACTTGAAATCGTTTCGCTTTCATTTACTAATCTATCAATCCCTTTGGCTCTGCTTATTTGCTTCATTATATTCTCGAAGAACATTGTTTCACCACCGACTATATCAATATTAGAATTTTTAAGTGCTTCAGCAAGTGTATTGGCTTGTGCTTGTGCTATGGCCTCCTGAATATTAATATTTGCAAGTTCGATTTCCTTTTCCTTTTCAAGCTGAAGTTTGAACTCTTCGTGTTCTTTACCTACACCATCTAATTTTTTCATTGCTTCGGCTTTCTCTTCAATCCCTAATGCTTCGGCTTTTGCTTGTTCTTCTATTACATGAGCTTCGGCTACTCCTTGCTCTTTTATAATTTGTGCTTCTACTAAGCCTCTTTCTTTTTCAGCTTCTGCTTTAATTCTTATACTTTCGGCTTCGGCTTTTGCAGTTGCTTCGATCACTTTAGCTTCAGCTAAACCTTCAACTTCTAAAGCTTGAGCTTTTGCTTCAATTACTTGTGCTTCTGATTTTCCAACTGCTGCTTCTTCATTTGCTTTTGCTTCTGCAATTATTTTTCTGGCTTCAGCTTCTTTTACCGAAGCATTCTTTTTAGCTTCGGCTTCAATAAGTGCTTGTTCCGCTTCTAGTTTTGAGGCTTCTTTTGCCGCTTCAGCTCGCTGTACGTGTTTAATCAATTCTTGTTCTGCTTCTTGTTCGGCTGCTGTTACAGCTACTTGTTTAGACCTGTCAGCTTCAGCAAATGCCTTTGTATCTTTAATTTTCTCTTCTTCCGCTACAACTTCTTTTTCTACCATTACTCTTTCACGAATAACATCCTGTATATTCTTTCGCTCAACCTCTAATACTTTTTCTTTTTCTATCTCGGCAAGTGTAACTATTCTTTCCCTTTCTGTTACTTCTAATAACCTGTCTTTTTCTACTCTTTCAGCTTCAATGGCTTCCGTTCTTTCTTTATTTTTTAATGCAACTATAACCTGTCGTTCCTTATTTGCTTCAGCAATTTCTATTTCCTCATCAGTAGCAATTCTTGCTGATTCCATTTTTAATCTTTCCTCATGTGCTACTTTCTCAGCTTCTGCTGTTTCTCTTGATTGGATATTAGCGATTTCTCTTTTTTGTTTTTCTTCTTTTTCAGCTAGTTGTCTATCTAACTCAAGAATTGCCTCTCTTGCTTCAACATCTTGTTTTTTAATAACTTTTTCTTCTTCTCTTCTTATTAGATTGGCTTTCATATTCTGTTCCGCAGTCAATTCTGTGATCTTCTTAATACCTTCTGCATCTAAAATATTATCAGCTCGTAAAAATTCAACTGGTGTTTGTTCTAAATAATCTATAGCGGCATCATCTAAAAGATAGCCATTTAAGTCAGTACCTATTATATCTAAAATTTCTTGTTTAAATTCTTTTCTGGAATCATAAAGCTGAACAAAATCGAATTTTTTACCTACCGTTTTCAGTGCCTCTGAAAATTTCGCTTCAAATAATTCATTTAGTGTTGTAATATCTGATGCTCTTTCACAACCAATTGATTGCGCTACTTTTTTAACTTCTGCTGTTTCAGGATTTACACGAACAAAAAAAGCTACTTTAATATCAGCACGCATATTATCACGGCATATTAAACCATCTTTTCCCATACGATGAATCTCTACTTTCTTCACTGAAATATCCATAATTTCGCCTTTATGAATAACAGGAATTACCATCATTCCTTCAAAAGCGACCTGGGTTCCTCCAACACCTGTTCTCACCAATGCCTTTCCCTGAGAGATCTTCTTAAAAAAGCTAACGGTAACGATAGCACCAATAATAATTACAAAAATTAAAATACCGAGCACGATGAATGCGATTTCCATAGATAGAGTGTTTAGGTTAAGAATGATTTATTGAATAGACATTACTATCCATTGATTCAAAATAAATTTCTAAAATATCAAATTTCTTCTACTTTTTGAACATTATAGTAGTTCTCTTTGCTTTTATCAACGACTATACATTGAAAGCCTTTAGGAATAATACCTTTAACGGACTTAATATTGATGGTAATAATTCTGCCATTGTCAACTGCCTCAGCCTGACCGATTCTTTGTTCAGTTGCTTCTAAAATAACCTTACAAAGTTTTCCTTCAATGGTAGTTTCAGCATTGCCTTTTCTATTAAGTTTACTGAACATTCCACTAAATGGAGTTAATAAAAATTTAGTGATGAATAGGCTTATTATAAAATTAGGAATTAAGTATAACATACTTAAGCCTAAACTACCATTATTAAAATATTGGTTTGAATATAGGGAAATACCCCACATAACTGCAACCAAACAGGTAACGATTACAATCACTGGCATTTTTCCAAAATGAAAGAATCTAAGCAGTTCTATCATAGTGTCTTCACCAAAACCAGCTCCTCCGGTTTTAGAATTAAGTTCAAGATCACTATCAACATCAGCGTCTAAGTCTATATCAGTATCTGCATCTAAGTCAAAATCAAAAGAATCAAAGTCGAGTACTCCAATTAAAGAGACTATATTCAATCCGAGGAAAAACAACAAGAGTAAAGTGAGTAATAGGTTCTCTGGTGCAAAAGCGATATGAATAATGTCTGTCATGATAAGTATAAATATAACTATACTCAAGAAGAAAAAAGTTCCAAATTAGAAAAATTTAGTATTGATCTCGATCCTAATCCTCAATGAAATGAAAATAAGATTTAGTTCTTGCTCCATTAGGATTAAGGCCCCCATAATCACCAGTTGAAACTGTAATTCTGATAATCGAAGATTCGATTTTATTCTTTTTTCTTAATCTATTTTCAATTTTAAGGGCTAATTTTTCAAGTTCATTGTCAAAACGGTCCCTGTCGACGTAAGGGTTAAAGGCGTAGAATAAATAATCACTAGAACCCATGATAGTCACATGCATCTCATTGTATCTATATTTACTTGGATGTCCATCAATATCTACCATTCTTACTTTCACTTTTCTAGCCAAAGTATGAAAAGCAATATACCGTTCAAGATTAGTCA
>JAHDFD010000028.1 GCA_020628375.1 Chitinophagales bacterium
ATAATGCTTCTCGTTTTCTTAATTATACTAATTCAAAAGTTACCGAACTATTGTTTAATACTAAATGGATTATTTTATTTAGCGTTTAACCTTTTATATCCGAATAGGTCATTAAGAAAAGAAAGGTAAGCGTATGCTTAAATTTAACATTATCATTTACATGTGTTCAATTGTGCAGCTGTTTTCGTTGGAAAAATGCCCATTCAGCACTGCTGAATTTCACTTTTTTCGTCTCAATAGACTTAAAATTGTTTCCTGTTTTTATTAATTTGACAATTTTAAACATACGCTAATATACTTTTGTAAAAGATAAACTTACAATATGAATTATTTGGTCGTAGGATTGGGGAATATTGGTTCAAAATATGAAAATACCAGACATAATATAGGATTTGATGTTGTCGAAGAAATGGCGAAGCGTTATGATGCAAAATGGGAACAAGACAGATTGGTGCTTGGAGCAAATTTCAAATTTAAAAGCAGGAACTTTTACCTCATAAAGCCTACAACATATATGAATCTTAGTGGGCGAGCAGTAAAATATTGGTATGATAAATTAAAGATCCAGCCTGAAAATTTATTGGTTATTGTAGATGATCTATCACTTGATTTTGGGAAATTGAGACTTCGTTTGAAAGGAAGTGCCGGAGGACACAATGGATTGAAAAATATTCAGGAACTTATGGGGACTGGAAAATACAGCAGAATTAAGTTTGGAATAGGGGCGAATTATCCTCGTGGACGACAGGTTGATTTTGTTTTGGGGCAATGGAGTAAAGAAGAACAAGAAGAAATTCCATTCCTGATCGATAGATGTACTGATATGGCGATCTCTTATTGTACCATTGGTGCTAAGCTTACATGGGAGCAATTTAGTTGATTAATTAATTATGAGAGATGAGAGATGAGAGATGAGAGATGAGAGATGGTTCATTAGTGATAAGAGATAGTTGATGGGTGATTAACACTCTGTTAATCACCCATCATTAATCAACTATCAACCATCATTAATTACCCATAAATGCTCATTTACAACAACTTAGTTTTATAACAATTACTTTTGTTCGACTAAAGAGGATACAAATAAGCAGTTAGTACATTACGCTCAATAATCTATTGGTACAATTACTTATCAGTTTTCCCCCAATTTTGATAATAATTTTATTTAATAGAAATTAATGCAATTTAATGAAATGCAACTCGACGCTGCTATTTTGAAAGCGTTGAAAGACAAAAAGTATGTTACTGCAACACCAATACAGGAAAAAGCTATTCCTCTTGTTTTAAATTCAAATGATGTTTTAGGCGTTGCTCAAACCGGAACAGGTAAGACAGCAGCTTTTGCTATACCAATAATTCAGTCTCTTCTTAAGAAACAGAATAAGCAACGAGCTATAAAAGCTTTGATCGTAACTCCAACCCGTGAACTAGCCATACAAATAGATGAAAATATTCAAGCTTACAGTAAATACACCCAGCTAAAGCATACGGTTATTTTTGGTGGAGTAAAACAAGGAGCTCAGGTGCAAAAACTGAAAAAGGGAGTTGATATTCTAACAGCTACACCGGGAAGGCTTTTAGATTTGATCAATCAGGGTTTTATTCATTTATCGGATATTGAAATATTTGTTTTAGATGAAGCAGACAGAATGTTGGATATGGGATTTATTCACGATATCAGAAAACTATTAAAACTGCTTCCTGAAAAAAGACAATCCTTGTTTTTTTCGGCGACTATGCCTGCCAATATTGTTAAGTTATCGAAAACGATACTTAAAAATCCAAAACGTGTTGAGGTAACTCCTGTTTCTTCTACAGCTGAAACCATTCAGCAATACTTATACTATACCAATAAAAAACTTAAAAACGATTTACTATTACATATTCTTGAAAATGAAAAGATAGAGCAAGTATTATTATTCTCACGAACCAAGCATGGAGCAGATAAGATAAACAGAATGCTCGCTAAAAAGAAAATTGCATCAGCAGCTATACACGGAAATAAATCACAAGCTCAAAGACAAAGAGCATTGAATGACTTTAAAGATAAAAAAATCAGGATACTAGTTGCAACAGATATTGCCGCAAGAGGCATTGATATAAACAAGCTACAATATGTTATAAACTACGATATTCCGAATATTTCTGAAACTTATGTTCATAGAATAGGACGGTCGGGTAGGGCAGGTAAAGATGGAATTGCTATTTCTATTTGTGAGCCTGAAGAAAATGCTTATGTGAGATTGATAGAAAAACTAATTGGTAAAAAGATCAATATTGTTAAAGACCATCCTTTCCCACAAACAGACAAACCCATGACAGAAGCTGAGAAAAGGGAATTCAATAAAGAGAAGCAACGTAGAAAACAAGAGTTTTTTGCAAATAGAAAGAAGAAAAAAGCAGAAGGTTCCAAAAGCAATTCCAATAATAGTGGTGGAAGAAATAAAAAAGTATTCAGAAAAAGGAAATAAGTTTTCTGTAATCGAAGATGTTGGTTAAGATGAACAACTTAAAAGAGTGTAAATTGCCAATCATAAAATCAGCAAAGACCTTTCAACAACTTTCTTTCGATTTACGCACCTGAATAAATCAAACAATTGGACTTACAAATGAAAAAAGCCTTACAATTCTAATGAATTGTAAGGCTTTTTTAGTCGGGGTGGCAGGATTCGAACCTGCGACCCCCTGGTCCCAAACCAGGTGCGCTAACCGGACTGCGCTACACCCCGAACAATCCACTTTTTCAAGTGGGCTGCAAAGTAAAACAAAAGTTTTTTAAAACGCAAGTTACTTTGCAAAAAATGTGGCGGAGAGACCGGGATTCGAACCCGGGGATCGCTTTAGGCGATCACGGATTAGCAATCCGCTCCATTACCACTCTGGCACCTCTCCTGTTAAAGCGGACGGCAAAAGTATTACGTTTTATTTGAAAAGTCCATTCTATTTGAAGAATTTTTTTTCATTTTTAAAAAATTGTTTCCAAAACCTTTACAGAACGTAAATAACTGAAATGCTCGATATGCCATAAGTAGTATAATTGTAACAAATCGAGCATTGTTTGCCGCTGCTTTCTATTCTTTAAAATATCATGCCAATTCGATGAATTAATTTCTAATAATAAAGTAAATAAAGCACTAACATCTTCTTCTAATATTCTATCCTTCAAAGGAAGGTCTGAAACGAACCTGCCTTCTTTAAGGTCGAAACGCTTATTGGTCGATGAATAATTGTTTGCCGGATAAAAGCCAAAATATTCGCTTAGCTGTAACATGAACTTGATCGGTAAGTCGGCAATATGTTTTTTCTGAGCAAATTCGAGTTGGTTGATCTCATTGGCTATGAAATCATAGAGTGTGTTATTCTCTGCTTCCTCTTTTACCGATTTATACAATAGTTCAGCATAAAATAAGGCAATTGATGTTTTAGTTATATCAAAAGGTATTTGAGTATAAATTTCAGCGAATTTCATTTCTTTAATGCGCTGTAAATCTTTACCATTGCGCTCATAGACAACTAAATCAAGCTGATTCAGTACCTGAAGCATAGCAGATTTAGATCTGCCCTTCGAACTGCGAACACCATTTACTATATAGGATCTCAGACCAAGTTCCCGTGTGTATATTTTTGCAATAACGCTTGTTTCAGAATAGTTGATGGTTTTCAGAACTATTCCGTTCGTTTCTATAAGCATTTTCTATTGTCCACCAACTTTCAATGAATCATTAACAGGAACTGTGTTGATCGGTTCGATACTTGCTGGTGGAGGTACAAATTTCTTAACATAATCTAATCGTGAAAAACGATTGACTACATTTACTTTTAAAGGATTTCTGTTATACCACATCAAAAAGTTATCAAAGCTAGTAACACTTTTAGTTTTCCATTCGACAAAAAATTCTGGTTCTGCATTCATCAGTAGCCAATAAGTATATGTAGTTAAGTACCCACCTTTTTTAGCCGATGATAACCATCTGAAAAGCGGCATTTTCATATCGGGATACATTTGTTCCCAAAGGAAAATAAACTCTTCTCTGAATGAAGCTATTTTTTTCAGGTAAGTTGTTTTACCATTATCTAAAAGCTTCCCGTTTAAAAGAGATGAATTAAAACTGCCATTAATACTCATTTGCTGAATAACCCTGTTGAAAGCATCATGAAAATCATTTGTCTCATAATCAGCAGCTCTGTCAATATAAAGATCAACAACAGAAACACCTTCCAATTTTTCTTTAAAGAATCCCAAATAGGTATCTCTCAAAAGAATCGAGATTTCTTTGGTTCTATCTGTATGTTTTTCGATGTTCAGAAATATTTCACCATAGATCAGAGCGTAAGCTTTTTCATTGGTTTTGGCAAAAGTTTTCGCTGCCCAGTAATAATTTTCAGCAAAATATGGTTCAGCCTTTATTCCATTTTCCCAATAAAATAATGCTTTTTTATGATTACCTCTTAGATATTCAATTACACCCATGTCGAAATAAAACTCTCCTTCATAGGGAAATCTGGCACAAGCTGTCTGAAAATAATTGATTGCTTGTTCGTAATTACCACTCAGGTCATAACTGTTACCAATTAATCTTCTTACATCTATATTTTCAGGATCACGATTGATTACCCGGTGTCCGTATTCGATAGCTTTTGGATATTCTTTCAGTCTGTAATAACAATTGGCAATCTGATAAACGATTTCCTTACTGTTTGGATTTTGGTTATATCCTTCAGTTAATTTTTCAAGAGCTTTATCGTATTCTCCAGCATCAATTAAGGGTTGTGCTTTTTTTAAGTAGAAATCAGCAGTACTATATTGTGCCTTTACGGTAGTAAAAGAGCATAACAATATAATAATGATTAATATATTTTTCAATGTTAGTTAGTTTGAATCATTTGTAAATAACGGGTGCGTCTTTTTATTGTAAAGAAATTCAAACGAGTCTGTTCCCAAATAGTTTACTGCCCACTCTGACCAAGGTGCTTCCTTCTTCAAGGGCTATTTCATAATCTCCGGACATTCCCATTGATATTTCATTGAAAGTAGATTTATTTGGATAGAACTCTAACTTCAATTTCTCAAAAATATGCTTTAATTTCCTGAATTCATTCCTGATTTTAACTTTATCTTCACTAAAAGTTGCCATTCCCATTACACCAACAATAGAAACATGTTGCATCGATTTGAATTCAGAGTGATTCAGCAATTGTTTGGCTTCTTGTAAATCAAAGCCAAATTTACTACTTTCTTCAGCTATATGAAATTGTAAAAGGCATTCTATTACCCGATCGTGCTGCGCTGCCCTTTTATTTATTTCAGCTAATAGTTTAAGACTATCTACTGAGTGTATTAGTTTAACAAAGGAAGCAATATATTTTACCTTATTACTTTGTAAGTGCCCGATCATGTGCCATTCTATGTCTTTAGGCAGTACCTCATACTTTTCTGTTAATTCCTGAACCTTGTTTTCTCCAAAGACTCTTTGCCCTAAATCATAGGCATGCTCAATTTTACTTATAGATTGA
Organism: Chitinophagales bacterium; assembly: GCA_020628375.1. GTDB lineage: Bacteria > Bacteroidota > Bacteroidia > Chitinophagales > UBA2359 > JAHDDA01. The sequence continues at coordinate 5,515 of JAHDFD010000028.1, forward strand.
GTTTTTGAAACGGCAACCAATTGAGCATTAAATTTGCTGCATACAGAGTTTATCTGTTCAAAAGATCGTACATTAAGCATAATGGCGGTAAAGTTAAAGTTTGAAACCTTTTCTAAGTTGAACTTTTATAAATATCGTTAATAAATCACTTAAAAAATAGTGATGAGTTGGTACTCAGATACTAAAATACTGAAAAGTGCGCTTTCTTTTTCAGATAATAAAGAGTCTGTTTAAAAATTGTTTTTCAGTTAATAGGAATTTAAACATGCTCTAACTCAAGTTGTGATTTACCTCAAAGTGGGTTCATATAAAAAGAAGATTTATGTATATGAGGATAAAATTTCTATTGATCTTTATGTCGGTATTGGTGTTGTCTTGTTCAGAAAATGAAGATGAAGCATTCAATTTACCTATCGATGAGTCGAACTTTGTTGAAATGATGGCAGAAATTCACATTGCGGAAGCAGCAGCCAAATTGTCGAATCAAACCAAGGATAGAGATTTCCCTTTTGAGTTGAGTTATGTTTATGCGAATATTTTAAAAAAGTATCAATTTGATCAGGATAAACTTGAAAAAGAATTGTTATTGCTGGCAGAACATCCGATTGAAATGCAGAAAATATATAAGAAGATCGAAACTCAAATAAAAGATATTCAAAATTCAATGAAAAATTAATTCTTTTGTTTCTGGTAAATTTAAACACGCACTAATCCTTAACTTTGCCTTACATGAATATTTCTGTAGTTATACCATTACTTAATGAGGAAGAGTCGCTTCCTGAGTTGGCTGCCTGGATAGAAAAGGTATGTAAAGAACATAAGTTTTCTTATGAGATCATTTTTGTTGATGATGGAAGTACGGATAATTCGTGGAAAGTGATCGAAGAACTTTCGGCAAAGAACGAATGTGTAAAAGGAATTAAATTCCGCAGGAATTATGGTAAGTCTGCTGCCTTGAATGAAGGGTTTACTTATTCAACTGGCTCTGTTGTCATTACCATGGACGCAGATCTTCAAGATAGCCCTGATGAAATTCCCGGATTGTATAAAATGATAACCGAAGAAAAATTCGATCTTGTTTCTGGTTATAAAAAAAAGCGATACGACCCGATAACTAAAACCATTCCTACTAAATTCTTTAATGCTGCGACTAGATTAATGAGTGGAATTCAACTCAACGACTTTAATTGTGGACTGAAAGCGTATAGGTCTTCTGTTGTTAAATCGATAGAAGTGTATGGAGAAATGCATCGTTATATTCCTGTTATAGCCAAACGTGCAGGTTTTCCTAAAATAGGTGAGCGGGTTGTGCAACATCAGGAAAGAAAATATGGTGTAACGAAGTTTGGTATTAACCGCTTTATCAATGGTTTTCTGGATTTGTTGACCATTTCTTTCATTACCAAATTCGGAAGAAAGCCCATGCACCTTTTTGGAGCAATAGGTACGTTGTTCTTTTTAATTGGAGGGGTGATTTCATTCTGGTTGATTATTGCTAAACAAATAGCGATCTATCAAAGTATGCCTTATAGAGATGTAGTCGATCAACCATTATTTTATTTAGCATTAACCAGTATGGTAATTGGCAGCCAGCTTTTCCTTGCCGGTTTTTTAGGAGAGCTTATTGCCAGAACCAATCCTGAACGAAATAGCTACCATGTGGAAGAAAGAATTGGAGTAGAATAGCTAAAGGCATATAGTAAGCTTATATTTACACCTAAGTTCAATCAGTATAATCCATGTTCAAATTAGTTTCAGACTTCAACCCTGCCGGAGATCAACCGGAGGCTATCAGACAATTGGTTGAAGGAGTAAACCGTGGTGATGAAGCACAGGTATTACTCGGTGTAACGGGTTCAGGTAAGACCTTTACAATGGCGAATGTTATTCAGGAAGTCAATAAGCCAACCTTGATCTTAAGTCATAATAAAACATTAGTTGCACAATTATATGGTGAGTTTTCTCAGTTTTTTCCTGAAAATGCCGTTGAATACTATGTTTCTTATTATGACTATTATCAGCCTGAAGCTTATTTGCCTGTTACCAATACTTATATAGAAAAGGATCTTTCTATTAATGATGAAGTAGAAAAATTACGTTTAAGAGCTTCAACTTCGTTGCTTTCAGGAAGGAGGGATGTAATTGTGCTTGCTTCAATTTCGTGTATTTATGGAATGGGTAATCCCGCTGATTTTAAAAACAATATTATCCGTTTATCGGTTGGAACGATCGTGAGTAGAAATCAATTTTTATTTGCATTGGTTTCCTCGCTTTATTCAAGAACAGAAGCAGATTTTGATCGCGGAACTTTCAGAGTTAGAGGCGATACGGTCGATGTTTTTCTACCCTATGCTGAAAGAGCGGTAAGGGTTGTTTTCTTCGGAGACGAAATAGAAGAATTAGAATACATTGAACCGACGTCTGGAAAAACGATTCAAAAAATTACAGATATTGCTATTTTTCCTGCAAGTATTTATCAAACTGCACAAGATCAAATGGGGCAGATCATTAACGAGATCCAGGATGATCTGGCAAAACAGGTTAAGTTTTTTGAAGAACAGCAGAAATATGAAGAAGCTAAAAGATTAAAAGAGAGAACAGAGTTCGATCTGGAGATGATAAGAGAGTTGGGGTATTGTTCAGGCATAGAAAATTATTCAAGATACCTCGATAGGAGAAAGCCCGGAGAGCGTCCATTCTGCCTGATAGATTATTTTCCAGATGATTTTTTGATGATCATCGATGAAAGTCATCAAAGTGTGCCACAAGTAAGGGCTATGTATGGTGGGGATCGGGCAAGAAAGGTAAATCTAGTAGAACATGGTTTCAGATTGCCGGCAGCTATGGATAACAGACCACTTAATTTCCAGGAGTTTGAAAAATTAGTTCCTCAGACGGTCTATGTTTCTGCAACGCCAAGTGATTTTGAATTATCAAAGGTTGATGGTGTAGTAGTTGAACAGATCGTTCGTCCGACAGGTTTGCTAGACCCGGTAATAGAAGTTCGTCCGTCTTTCAATCAGGTAGATGACCTGATCGGTGAGATCAATGAACGAACGAATAGAAATGAAAGAGTATTAATTACAACGCTTACTAAAAGAATGGCGGAGGAGTTGACTAAGTATTTAACCAAAGTGAATATTGATACACGTTATATTCACTCAGAAGTTGATACAATGGAAAGAGTAGAAATTCTTCGGGACTTGAGGCTTGGTGAGTTTTCTGTTTTAGTTGGTGTGAATCTTTTAAGAGAAGGTTTGGATTTACCAGAGGTTTCTTTGGTTGCTATTTTAGATGCAGATAAAGAAGGCTTTCTTAGAAACGATAAATCATTGATTCAGACTGCCGGAAGAGCTGCGCGTAATGCCAATGGATTCGTAATTATGTATGCCGATAAGATTACGGCTTCTATGCAGCGGGTTTTAGATGACAATGCCTACAAACGTAAAAAACAAATGGATTATAATACGGAACATGGCATAACTCCGGAAACGGTATTTAAAACAGAAGAACAAATAAGGAAGCAAGCTGGAGTATTGAACATCAGGAAGGATATGCCCGGAAAGGAAGATCCGAACAAACCAAAAGTTTATGCAAATCCTGAACAGTTCAGCCTTGCGGCAGATCCGGTGGTACAATATATGGGTAAGGAAGAATTACAAAAAACGATTGCTACCAGTAAAAAACGTATGCTAAAAGCAGCTAAAGAAGAGGACTTTTTAGGTGCAGCAAAATTCAGGGATGAGATGTTCGAGTTGGAGAAGATATTAAAAGAGAAGTTTTCTGCTTAGATTCTTTGAATACTTGAAACAAAAAAAGGCAGCTTTGAAATTTTCAAAGCTGCCTTTTTAATTTAAGGTATTATTGATGATTACTTAGATAAGATCACTCTATCAGTAGCAACACCAAATTCACCAGCATCAATTTGAATCATATAAACACCATCAGCGAAGTTAGAAAGATCTAAACGAATCGCTGAAGATACATTATCAGCTTGAACAGAAGTAATAATTCTTCCCTGAAGATCATATACTGAAATAACAGCGTTTTGTACAGGAGTTTGGCTTAAGTCAACAAATAACTCACCATTTGTAGGGTTAGGTAAAACACTTACCACACCGCCTAATACTGTTTGAATTGCTGATTCTATACAACCAGAAACAATGTAAGTTACAGACTGAGCTGAAGAAGTATTTCCAGCAGCATCAGTAACAGTATAAGATACAACATATTCACCATTTGTAGCTGTATCAACAGAACCATCTTCGTTTAATGTAAAGTTAGCAACTGTTTGAGGTGTACCATTATCAATTACACCAAATAAGCCAGCTGGGTCTGGTAATTCACCGTTACATTCAACAACTTGTGTATTCTGACCAGCTAAAACAGTTAAAGTAGGAGTTGATGTATCCTGAACTGTAACTGTAACTGTATATTCAGCAGGGTTACCAGCAGCGTCAGATACCTCGAAAGTAACTACATATTCACCTGGTGTGTTTACATCTACATCATCACAACCTGTTACTACAACATTACCTGTAACATCACCATCAAGGCAATCGAAAGCAGTATAATCAGGGCAGAAGAACTCATTATTAACATTTGCTTCAATTAATACAGTTTCTTCAGAATCAACGTCTAATTGAGGAGCTGAAACATCACCTTCAGGACCTAGTACTTCAACTTCAACAACTAATGGCTCAGAAGTATTACCTGCAAAATCAGTAACAGTATAAGTTACTGCATAAGAACCTGGAGTAGAAGTATCAACAGAACCATCTACCATAATTTCTGCATCACCACCACAAAGAGAATTATCAATAAACTCTGGAGTAGGTAAATCTACAGTAGCTCCTTCTTCTACTTGTAAACAAGTACTTTCGCTTAACCAAATCGGAGCATCTACATCTTCTATAACATTTATAGTCAAAGTGTCAACAGCTGTTGTGTTTCCATCAGAATCAGTAGCTGATAAATACACATCATACTCACCAGGTACATTTGGATCATAATCAAAACCAGGTAATGACTCAAACGTAATATCTAACTGTCCATCAGGATAATCAAAAGCATAAATACCCCAGAATTCGAAATCAAAATCACATCCCTGATCTAAACCAAGACCTCTCCAACGTGTATAGATCATAGGTGCATTCAAACTTAAATCAACATCATCACCATTAATATCATCTAAAGCTACAAATTCAACTTCGATTCCATTTTCAACGTATGGGTGATTAATTTCAGTTGCATCTGCTTGAACAGCAGTACCATGATAAGCATCAGTTTGGAATAATACAGGAACATCACCATCAAATACTTTAGGAATTGCAGGGAATGCGTTTTCAGCAGAAGGATTGTTAGAAACATTGAAAGGACCTTCCCATGAAGCACCACCATCTGTTGATTTTACCATATATACATCTCTGTAAGGGTTTCCATTATCATCAAAAGCATCAATTATTGCAGCATCGTAAGCAATTACAATATTATTATCAGCATCTCTACCGATAGAAGGGTGTGTTAGAAGTCCTCCTAAATAACCGTTACCATCTGCTGTTGCAGAATCAAATAAGTTATCACCATTTCCATCGTTATCTAAACGGAAAGCAGCTCCTACGTGCATAGGGTCTTCCATTCCTTCATTCCAGTACATTAAGTTCTGAGATAAAGCTGGTTGATAATAAATATCTGGAGCATCAGCATCATCAAAGAAGTTGAAACGAGCATTATAAGCAACGTGTGCATTTCCTTCTGTATCCAATGTTACATTTACCCCATCAGCACAGAAAGTTGGTAAGAAGTTCACATTATCAGCAGTTGCCAATAATGGATCAACAACATCCTGAATAATCGTTTCTGTCCAAGTGTTACCACCATCAGCAGATTTGAATAAAAGAACTCTTGATGCATACGCACCATAAACTACAGCTACATCATCTCCATCAGCTGCGATAGCATACTGATCACCACCACCTGAAGTATAATGATTTGTAAAACCAGGGAAAAGTACAGCTTCTGTCCAAGTGTCTCCACCATCTTCAGAACGACGATATACTAATCCACCATCAATTCCGTCAAATGCAGTACCTAAACGTCCTACAATAAGGTGAATTGTGTTACCCGTTGCTGCTGCTCTGTTCCATACAGCGTCAGCGTCACCCGGAATAATTGAAGAATCCCAGTTTCCAGTTAATGAATTTTTTAAGGCAATATTTGTTCCACTACTACCAGTGTGTGTCGCAACACCAATAGTACCATTACCTAACTCGAATAAACATGGCCAACCAACACGTTCCGGCTCAATACGTACCGTTGGAGCAGGACCCCACGACCCATTTGAATAAACATTATAACCAGTACCACGATCTGCAGCACCAAGGTCAAAAGTTTCACTTCTGATCCAAGTAGCATGTAAATCACCATTTGCACCCTGTAATAAGTTAGTGTTTACAGAAGAATTAGTTTGAAGGTCATAAGTTGAAGTACCTACCTGAGCCTGAGACTTAGTATTGATGTCAACATTACCTTTGACTTCTTCAAAACCTGTGTAGAGTTGTTTGTTGTCAGAAAGCTTGGTCATACCTTGCTTTAAGACTTTGTAATCTTCAACACTAGATTGAGCGAACAAACCGAAGCTCAATGCCAATGCAGAAAAAGAAAGTAAAAATTTTTTCATAATTTCTGAATTTGATTAAAGAATAAAAAATTTAAATTTATGATTATAATTAGTATAATTCACTTGGCATAAGTAGCTAAATTTTACTACTAATTAATAACTACTTCATTTTTTGAAATAGTAAAAATAATAAGGGATTTTAAATTAGAAGCTTCATTTCCAATTTAATACCTAATTTTTACCACTAAATACCTGAATATTTAACATTCGAGCTTGAATGTTTGTTGAAATTATTCAACGCGGTACCAGGTTTGGGTTCTGTAAAGGAAAGCAACATAGCCACGAACCTTTAATGTGCTATCATCTTCTAACCACATTTTACAGTTGTATAATTTACCATTGTTGGGATCTAAAATTTTGCTGCCACTCCATTCATCTCCGTCTTTTTTTAATCCATCAATAATTTGCATTCCAACAACTTTTTGGTCTTTTCTATCACCTGGGCAATGTGTGCAAACCGGATCTGTACCATTATCTGAGAAGATGACTTTTTGAACTTTGGCATAAGCTTTACCATCTTTCTCAAATACCTCAACTATTGATTTGGCTTTTCCGGTTTCATCATCTATTGTTTTCCATGTGCCAAATACGGAATTCTGAGCTTGAATACCTAAAGTAAAGAGTAGGCAAACGAGGAGAAATAGTGTTTTTTTCATTGTTATTTAGTTTTAATGAATCAGGTTCAATTATAGTTCTTTTTTATAACTAACAGAGGCGCAACAAAGTTTATATAATACTCTGGCGCCTACATTAGCATTGATTTCTCTTGTAGTATCCTCAATGGGATATTGTCCGGTAGATACTTCACAGAGGTCGGCTCCGATAATGGTTTTACCACTATCCACCAATTTTGTGATCAAATGAAATGCTTCATCACTAGTTAAACCACCAGCTACCGGAGTTCCGGTATTCGGACACAGATCAGGAGACAAACCATCAATATCAAAACTAATATAAACCTTATCGGGAAGCTGGTCAATAATATATGTACATTGAGTATCCCAATCTAACTTTTTTTTGGTAGCTGAAAACCGGTTTTTAACAATCTCATGCCAGTAAAAAGCTTTGATTCTCTGTTCTGAACTTGCCCGATCATATTCTTCCTGACATAGATCTCTAACTCCAACACTAACGATTTTACTTAGATTTTTACAATTTTTCAGCGCATTATACATTATTGAAGCATGACTGTATTGAAATCCTTCGTAGGCCTTTCTCAGATCTGCGTGTGCATCGATCTGTAATATTCCCCAATCGGAATTTTGTTCATCTAATGCTAACATCAAGCCTAAGGGAACAGCATGTTCTCCACCAACGATTATTGGCGTTTTGTTATCATTCAGAATTTTTTCAGAAGTGCTTTTTACATATTCTAACAAAGATGAACAAGCATCATTCAATTCGTTCAAGGTATGTTTGAAATCAGTATCATCATTGACATTTCCACCTGATTCAAGAAATGAAATATAAGATTCTGCTTTAGAACGTAATGTATTGTTTGTTTCTAATATAGAAGATGGAACTTCCATCATATAAAAACCTGCTTTCCAGGCATTATTAAAATCGAAATCAAATAAATCTATTTGAGGTGAATATTCGAAAATTGCCTGAGGACCATTCGCCGTTCCTGATAAGTAAGAAACGGTAAGGTCCCAGGGGACTGGAATAATTATAACTTCCGATTCTTCATAATTAAAAGGTAAACCAAATATATTGGCATTTGTGAATCCAACTCCATTAGGGTCGAAAGCTGCAATTTTTTCCACTTTGGTCATTTCTCATCAATTATCAATTATCATTCATCAACCATCATTCATCATAATGATCGTCCCAGTTTTTTACTTTAGGCTCACCAAGCATACCTACCGACTTACCAACCAACATAGCAACTGTAGCATCACCTGTAACATTAACGGTAGTTCGACACATATCTAAAATTCTATCGACTGCAAAAATAAGTGCAAGCCCTTCTTCTGGTACTCCAATAGCTGCCAAAACTATAACCAACATTACCATTCCTGCACCAGGAACTGCAGCCGAGCCGATAGAAGCTAGTGTAGCTGTAATAATAATGGTTATTTGATCGGAAAAACCAAGGTCAACACCCATTGCCTGAGCAATAAATACAGCCGCGACTGCCTGATATAGACTGGTTCCATCCATATTAATGGTAGCACCTATCGGACAAACAAAGCTGGTTACTTCCTTTTCTACTCCTAAGTGTTCTTCGACTCTTTCCATAGTAACAGGTAAAGTGGCAGCACTTGAACTTGTTGAGAATGCCAGTAATTGAGCAGGCGAAATTCCTTTGAAAAAGAATCCATAACTTCTTCCGGTAAATAGGACTACCAAAGTTGGATAGAACACAAAAACCATTAAACCAAGTCCTGCTAAAACAGTAGCAGAGTAACCCAAAAGTGCTTTGAATAAGGCTATGCTTGGCGACTCAACCACTAAGGAAGCCAGAAGGGCAAACACCCCATAAGGTGCACCGATCATAATAATATCGATCATTTTGAGAATAACTTCATTCATTCCATCGAAGAAGCCCATGACGGGCTGTGCCTTTTCAGGAGGTATCAGAATTAAGCCAATTCCGAAGAATACCACAAAGAATATTACCTGAAGCATTTGATTGGTGCCCATTGCATCAATAATATTGCTCGGAACCATATCTACCAGAAATTGTAATGGTCCGGTTTCTTTTTGCTTTTGTGCTGCATTGATCCGTTTGGCAGCATCGCCTGAGAAATCACCTAACAATTCAGTTCGGGTTTGTTCATCAACCAATTTTCCGGGTTTTACTACATTAACCAAGGCCAAACCAATAGAAACGGCAACAATTGTTGTTAGTATATAGGTAATAATGGTTCTGCCGCCCAAGGCCGAAAGTTTAGAAATATCTTTCAGGTCAGCAATACCTTTTATCAATGACGCAACAATTAGCGGAATGGCGATAAGCTTCAGTAATTTAATAAATATCTTTCCCAAAGGAGCAATATAATCTTTTACGAAATTACCAAATTCAAAGTTCACTGCTGCTATTCCAAAAAGAACACCTAAAAGCATTCCAAGTAAAATTTGCCAGTGTAAAGCAAGTTTCTTCATGTATATTTTTTTCAAATGAAGGATTCAAGAAGTGCTAAATTAAGGAAAAAGGTTTTTAATTTGGCATTTCCTATAAATGGTGAAAAATAACTGAACATTGAATACGCTTTCCTGATTTCAAAACTATAAGAATTAATGCAACTTTTTTATACTGAACATACTCAAAATAAGCTAATTACACTTGATGCCATAGATTCAAAGCATTGTTGCAAGGTTTTAAGAAAACGGGTGGGCGAAGAAATTTTGGTTACTAATGGTAGAGGCGTTTTATATACTTGTGAAATCGTAGATGATAATATGCGTGCTTGTGTTTTGCAAATCAAATCTTCGATAGAGGATTATGGAAAGCGAAAACAGCATTTACATATAGCCATTGCACCTACTAAAAAGCTTGCACGAATTGAATGGTTCATAGAAAAAGCTGTTGAAATAGGCGTTGAACAAATTAGTTTTATTCAGACAAATTTTACAGAAAAAATAAATATTAAACTGGATAGATTTGAGAAAATAGCTATTGCTGCAATGAAGCAATCGGGTAGGGCTTATGTACCAATTTTAAATGAATTAAAACCCTTAGCTACATTTCTTGAAGAACAGCAAGCGAATGATTTACAAAAATTCATTGCTTATGTTCCGGAAGATAATTTGCATTTAAAGCAAGCTTATGAAGGCGGAAATGTTTTGGTGTTGGTAGGACCTGAAGGTGGTTTTTCTAAAGATGAAATTGAATTGTGTAAATCAAAATCTTATCGGGAAGTTTCTTTAGGTGCTTTCAGATTTAGAACGGAAACGGCAGGTATTGTTACTTCACAAATCATTGCAGATCATTTTGTAGCTGAATCTAAGTTGTAATCTATCACAAGTGTCATAAGTTTAACTGTCTAATGTTCACAAAACATACACACATTTCTCCTTAAAAACATCATTTTGTGGTCTGTGGTCTGTGGTCTGTGGACTATTGACTGTTGACCGTTGCAATTTATCGCAACTTAGATCAAATAATCACTTCTAAGCATTTCGTAATGTCGTGATTCGGTGCGGTGGGCATTGGTGCAAACATCTTTTTCTATACCATTGAATTTGAAACCTATTTTTTCATGCACTCTGATAGAACCATAATTATCGATAAAGCAAGAGCTATAAATCCTATTCAGATCCAATTTATTGAAGCCATAATCAACAATTCCTCTTACAGCTTCGGTAATAATACCTTTTCCCCATTGAGTTTCGCCTAACCAAAAACCAAGTTCTGCTTCTTTTATTTTAGTATGATGATATATTAAGCCAATAACACCACAAATTTCCTGATCGACTTCTATACCGAGATTCAGGTGTTTAGTTTGTTTGGTATTATTGATAAATGTAATGGCATCCTCTAGCCTGTATGGACTTGGAAAGCCTGCTCTTAAAAATTTAGCAATCTCAGGATTATTAGCATGAAATGCAAGGCTTTCAGCATCTTCAACCTTTAAGTTTCTTAGTGTACAACTTTTAAGCGTCAACTTCATCTATAGACAAATGTAGAGTTATTGTGATTTGTTTGCATGATAAGCTAATTGCGCTTGATAAAAGTCAATTTTAAATATTTGTGTTATTTTTGAATATAATTCAATCTAATTCATTATGAAATATCTTACAATTTTAGTTTGCTGCTTAACTACCACTTTTTTGAATGCCCAAACTTATAACATTGAAGACTTTACAGATAATTGGCAAATGGTACATGTCAATGAAAATCTTGATACAACAGAATTCTTTTGCTTAGAAATGGAATTTGATTTAATAGATGATTTAACCTTTAATACTTGCAGTAATATTTGTGGTAGTCTTCTATATCCAGGTTGCTCTGAATGGACTTCAACTACAGAAGGCAGTAATTTATTCATACCCATTGATGATACTAATATTATTCATGAATTTGAATTGATAAATATAAATGTTATAAGGTTATTAGTTTCAAGTAGCATAGCTGCAGTATATGGAGTAACTCCTGAACCAGGTGAAGAAACGGTAGAACTCTTTTACCTTAGGATCAATCCAATAGAAGAACCAAACTTTACTCAAGGAGAAATGCCAACAAGCAACAGTTCAGTTACAGATATTAATGACATCAATATTAATTACTATTATGATTCCGAAATTATTGAAATTGACTATTTGGGTAATGAAAAATTGAAACTGCAAATTTTCAATATTCAAGGGCAATTGATAATGGAACAAACTGTTTCAAATGCAGAAAATATAGCCTTAAATCATTTAGTTTCAGGTAAATACTTACTGAGTTTAAGCGATGATAATAGTGTTTTAAAAACCCAGAAAATATTCAAACAATAATCTAGCTCATTATGAAGTATTTTACAATATTATTTTTCTGTCTAATCACCACTTTTGTGAATGCCCAAATTTATAATATTGAGGACTTTACAGATAATTGGCAAATGATACATGTCAATGAAAATCTTGATACAACAGAATTTTTCTGTATGGAATTACAATTCGATTTAATAGATGATCTAACCCTTAGTACCTGCGCTGTCAATTGTGATCTTTATCTGTATCCAAGTTGTTCCGAATTTTCTTTTGTCATAGAAGACAATAATACCTATGTAATTACAGAAGATTCTAGTATGCTAAATGCAATTGAGTTAGTGAATATAAACACGATGAGGATGACTGCTATAAGCGATATAGCTGAAGTTTATGGAATAAGTCTTGAGCCTGAAGAAGAAACAGTAGAGTTCATACATTTAAGAATCAACCCAATAGAAGAACCAGATTTTACTCAAGGAGAAATGCCAACAAACAATAGTTTAGTTACTGATATTAATGACATCAATATTAATTACTATTATGATTCTGAAATTATTGAAATTGACTATTGGGGTAATGAAAAATTGAAACTGCAAATTTTCAATATTCAAGGGCAATTGATAATGGAACAAACTGTTTCAAATGCAGAAAATATAGCCTTGAACCATTTAACTTCGGGGAAATACTTACTAAGTTTGAACAATGGGAAAAATGTTTTGAAAACAGAGAAACTTGTTAAGTTTTGAATGGTATATTTTACATCACAAGATAAGCAAGCTTTTGTAATCCACAAGTCATTAGCAAAGGATAAATTTCACTTGCTTATAGCTTCATTCAAGAATCTTGTACATTTGAGCCATGAAAACGAGTGCAGAGTTGTTAACCACACTGGATTTAGAAGCCATAGAAATAAATATTTTCAGAGGACAAAGCCATGATATTGGTTCGCCCAATGTATTTGGTGGTCAGGTATTATCGCAATCTTTAGACGCGGCTATGCAAACCGTACCTGATGATCGTATTGTTCATTCTATGCACGCTTACTTTATTCTGCCCGGTGATTTAAGCAAGCCCATCGTTTATGAGGTGGACAGAAGCCGCGATGGAGGAAGCTTTACCACGCGTAGGGTAGTGGCGGTACAAAATGGTAAGCAAATATTTGTGATGGCAGCCTCTTTCCAGTTAAAACAAGAAGGGCATGAGCATCAAATAGATATGCCAGAAGTTACTCCACCCGAAAAATTGCAAAGCGATCAGGCATTGATCGAACAATTTAAAGAACATTTACCTAAAGAACTATTGAAGTTTTTACGTCCTCGTCCTATCGAATTTCGTCCGGTTAATCCTATGAGTTTTATTCAGCCTGTAAGTCAGGAACCTTATCGTTATGTATGGTTCAAGGCTTTAGGCGATGTGCCCGACGATCTGCGTATCAATCAGCGAATTTTGGCTTATGCTTCCGATTATAATTTACTGACAACAGCCATACTGCCGCATCAGGATAAATCTATGCCGAACCAATTGCAACTGGCAAGCCTCGATCATGCAATGTGGTTCTTCCACGAATTTAAAACCGATGATTGGTTATTGTATGCTATCGACAGTCCAAGTGCGAGTAATGCACGTGGTTTTACCCGAGGAAATATTTTCACAAAGGATGGTAAATTGGTGGCTTCTGTTGTGCAAGAGGGCTTAATGCGCCCTAGGAGGAGTTAGTGAGTTTAAGTTTTATTCGGCAACTGAACGTAGTGGCAGCCACTGCAGTCGAAGTTGAGTTAAATATTTTAAGTTTTGAAAATAGATGTAGTCATTCCGGCTTATAATGAAGAAACGTCTATAGGACATGTTATAAACGACATTCCTAAAGATATTGTAAGAGATATTGTGGTTATCAGCAATGCTTCAACCGATAATACAGAACAGGTAGCGAGTGATGCCGGTGCAACCGTATTGATCGAAAATCAAAAGGGCTACGGTGCAGCTTGTTTGAAAGGATTATCTTATTTGAAGGATAAAGGAAAAGATACGCCCGATATAGTCGTTTTCCTGGATGGTGATTATTCCGATTACCCTGAAGAAATGAGGAATATAATTCAACCTATTTTACACGATAACTATGAAATGGTGATAGGTTCCAGAGCTTTAGGGAATAAAGAAAAGGGCGCTATGATGCCACAGCAAATTTTTGGAAATTGGCTGGCAACCACGCTCATCAAACTTTTCTATGGTGTTCGATTTACCGACCTCGGACCATTCAGGGCAATTACCTGGGAAGCTCTCGATAAAATCAAGATGGAAGATACCAATTTTGGCTGGACTGTTGAAATGCAGGTTAAAGCTGCCCGATTGGATATTCGTTCAACAGAAGTGCCAGTAAATTATAAAGCAAGAATTGGTGTTTCAAAGGTTTCAGGTACATTATATGGAACCGTTATGGCAGGTTATAAGATCATTTATACGATTTTTAAATATGCCTTTTAAGCTTGCTGTCTTTTCTAAGACCTTTCAATAAAGTGAACCTTTTTACTTTTGGTTGTTTACTCCTTGAACGCAATCTGCTTCTGTAATAAATTGTAAATAAAGAAATTATGGTACAGTCCTATTTAGAGACGACGAAAGATGTATATAAAAAAGCAGCAGAAACTCCCGATGTAGGTTTGTGTTGCACAACTACACCGATCTGGCAATTACCTGGACTTGATATTCCTCTGATAATGCAGGAAATGAATTACGGTTGTGGTTCAACAGTACATCCTCGTGATCTGGTCAATGACCCGAAAATACTATATGTTGGCGTTGGTGGAGGAATGGAATTATTACAATTCGCTTATTTCAGTCGTCAGCAAGCTGGTGTTATTGGTGTAGATGTCGTTCCTGAAATGATAGAAGCTTCAAGAAAGAATTTCAAGCAAGCTGAAGAATTGAATCCTTGGTTTAAAAGTGAATTTGTCGATCTGAGAATGGGCGATGCTTTGAACTTACCTATCGAAAATGAAAGCATTGATGTGGCTGCTCAGAATTGTCTTTTCAATATTTTCAAGAAAGAAGAATTAAAACAGGCTTTAAAGGAAATGTATCGTGTTCTGAAACCACATGGAAGATTGGTACTTTCTGATCCTATTTGTGAACAATCGATGCCCGAACATTTAAAAGAAAATGAAGAGTTGCGCGCTTTGTGTATTAGTGGAAGCTTACCCTTATGGGAATATATTAATATGATCACTGAAGTAGGTTTTGGTACTGTTGAAGTTAGAGCTAAACGCCCTTATCGTGTGTTATCTCCTAATAAATATGATGTTGAGGAACTGATATTCATTGAAAGCGTAGAAGTTTGTGCAATTAAAGATCCAATGCCCGAAGATGGACCCTGTGTTTTTACTGGTAAAACGGCTATTTTTTATGGTGATGAAGAACTATTTGACGATGGAAAAGGACACACGCTCTTACCAAATCAGCCGCTTGCTGTATGTGATAAAACAGGAGGTGCTTTAGCAAATTTGGGTAGAAATGATATTTTTATTTCAGAATCTACCTACTTTTACGATGGAGGAGGTTGTTGTTGATCTCATGATGAAAATAATGGATCATTAAAACCTCTTTATAATTTGAAAGCCTTTGTGAAATGCTTGAAATAATCATTGTTACTATATACGTATTTCTATTGCTTGCAATCATGTTTTATTGTTTGCTCGAATTAGGCTTGGCGATCAATTATTTGCGTTTCAAAAAGAAATATCCACTACCTCAGTTATTATCAGATTCATTAAAAGAAGAAGATTATCCTTTGGTAACTATTCAGTTGCCTATATTCAATGAATTATATGTAGTTGAAAGGCTTATCGATGCAGTTTGTACATTGAATTATCCTAAATCGAAATTGGAAATTCAAGTGCTTGATGATTCTACAGATGAAACACTCGATATTTCCAGAGAAAAAGTAGCTTACTATCAAAGTAAAGGTTTCGATATTCAATTGGTACGACGCTCCGACCGTAAGGGCTATAAAGCGGGTGCTTTGCAGTATGGTTTAGAAAAATGTAAAGGCGAGTATGTTGCTATTTTCGATGCCGATTTTGTTCCCGACAAAGACTTTTTGCTGTTCAGTATGCCACATTTTAGAGAAAACATTGGCATGGTTCAAACAAGGTGGGATCATTTGAATAAAGACTTTTCTATACTTACCCGCATACAGGCTTTTTTCCTCGATAATCACTTTGCTGTTGAACAGGCAGGAAGAAACTTGTCAGGTTATTTTATAAATTTTAATGGAACGGCTGGTATCTGGCGAAAGCAATGTATTAACGATGCTGGAGGTTGGCAGGCAGATACTTTGACCGAAGATCTGGACTTGAGTTATCGGGCGCAATTAAAAGGTTGGGATTTTGTGTATTTAGAGAATGTCTTATCTCCAGCTGAATTACCTGCTGATATGCATGCGTTCAAATCACAACAATTCCGTTGGATAAAAGGAGGTGCTGAAACAGCAGTAAAACTCATTCCTAAAATTGCAAAATCGAATCTATCTTTAGGCATAAAGTTAAATGCTTTTTCCCATTTGTTAAGTAGTAGTATTTATTTGATCGTTTTTCTGACGGTTGTATTTAGTCTGCCTCTGTTAATGGTGAAAAATACTTATATAGAAACAGAATACGTACACTATGCTTTACCATTTACGATCAGTAATTTGGCAGTAGCCTTCATTTATTTTGTTTCTATCGTTAAAAAAGATAATCTGTCGAAAAGCTTTATAGAATATCTGGTCATTTTACCAATATTCTTGGTGGTAACTATGGGACTTTCATTACACAATACTATTGCCCTTGTACGTGGATTTGCAGGAGAAAAAACACCATTTATTCGAACACCTAAATTCAACATAAAATCTGTCGGAGATTTGCTTGCCAATAATCAATACATTAATAATCGAAAAATTGATTGGGTTACTTTTTTAGAAGGAGGAATGGTGTTATACTTCATTTTTGGAATTTATATGGCATTTGTCAGAATGGAATTTGGTCTGCTTCCCTTGCATCTTATGGCGGTAATTGGCTTTGGAATTGTATTCATTTATTCATTGAAACATAGTTGGAGATAAGAGAGTGTTTAAATATACTCTAAACCTGGTCAATGGGATCTTGGTAAAAAATACTTATATTTAAGGTTTAGTTGTAATGGGCAACTAACTTGTGGATACTTTAAAGAAATTCAGTTGGTCAGGAGACCAACTGAGGTACAGACCTTTGTTGGTCTCCTGACCAACAATAAAATGTCCATAAGTTGATTGCCCATTACATTTAGTTGTTAAACCCAAATATAAATATTATGCGAAGTTGTGTCATTTTTTTAATGTGCATTATTGTCTATTCTTCTCCTGTATTTTCACAAAATATAGAAGATTTACTTGGCAAATGGGATTCTTACAAATTTATCGGAAGTGGTGGTTATGAAGGTGAAGTTGATTTAAGTGCTTTAACCGTACACTATGATATACAAAATGTAATTAATGAAACAACAGTAAGTGTAATTGAAACTGTCTCTGTTGATGAAAACTATGATAGCTCTATCATTCCAGAAAGTATGGTTTCAATATTAACTTCAATGGAATTCTCTTTTGAACTAACATTAATAGGCGAAAATGAGAATGAACTTATTTTCCAATATGGCAGTGATAGTGACAAAGAAGTTAAATTGGTTACTGATATATATGGTAATTCAACCTTAGAAATTGTAGAAGATCTTGATTGTCCTATTATCGTTTGTTTTCCCTCATTTACTAGTTTTAATTACGAGCTAAGTAAACGAGCTTCTGAGTTAGAGGATGTAGTAATTAGGAAAGATGAAAAAAATCAACATTATATAGATAACCAGCAACTTAACACGATCAATGCTGTAGAAGATTTAGAAAATGAATCACAAGCAATAAATTATAGTAGTTTATTGGGCAAGTGGAAAGCATTTTACAATGTTAATGATGATGTGCCACTAGAAAGTAATATCGACTTTGACTTAGTGGAAGTAATAAGTGAAGACAAAATTTATGGTCAATCTTATCTATCAAGTTCATTTGTGTTAGATTTTGAACTTATCAATGTAGGTACTAATGTTTTCGAAATTAACTTTTTTGAGCATGAAATATTTGGTGATCTAGATCAGTTTTTTAATTCTAATCAAATGGAATTCATAATAAATGAAAGTAATGACCTTATTATGAGAAATACAAGGGATGTAAACACAGCAATAATATGTGCTGAAGGGGAAGCAATTACGGATTATAGGAAAGTTACAGAACAAACTGGAGAAGAAAAGTATCAAAAGGATGATGTAATACCTGAAAAATCAAATGAGACTTCTTCATCAGATGATAATGAAAGTGCTTTAACGGAATTTTTAGATAAGCATATTTCAGTTTATCCAAATCCAACAAAAGATTTCTTTTTCTTAGAAAATATAGATTTACAACAACATACACTTACCATTTATGACATGAATGGTAAATTGGTAATGATACCTGAGCCGAATACAAATTCGATCTCACTAGAACATTTGCCGAATGGTTTGTACAAATTGGTTATTCAGAATTTACAAAATGATGTTCAGCATTTTAATATATTGAAAACAGAATAAAGTGTGAAATTTATGCTAATATTTACTAAACCTTAACAGGTGTGTAATGTTCAACTATTGAGACAATGCGTAAAATGGTCTATTTTTGCATCTCGATTTTAAATAAAAAAATAAATTTAACTTAATGTTAGCAGTTGATTTAAAATTACCTTACAAAGTAAAAGACATTTCTTTAGCCGATTGGGGACGTAAAGAAATTGAATTAGCAGAAGCTGAAATGCCTGGTTTGATGTCTTTACGTGAAGAGTATAAAGGAAAGAAACCTTTAGCTGGTGCTCGTATTGCTGGATGTTTACACATGACTATTCAAACGGCTGTTTTAATTGAAACTTTAGTAGATCTTGGTGCTGATGTACGTTGGTCATCTTGTAATATCTTTTCTACTCAAGATCATGCTGCTGCTGCTGTTGCTGCTGCAGGTGTTCCTGTTTTTGCATGGAAAGGTATGAACGAAGAAGAATTCGATTGGTGTATTGAACAAACATTGTTCTTCGGCGATGAAAGCAAGCCGTTAAACATGATCTTGGATGATGGTGGTGATTTAACGAATATGGTTTTCGATCGTTACACTGAATTAGTTCAGAATATCAAAGGATTATCGGAAGAAACGACTACTGGTGTTCACCGTTTATACGAGCGTATGGAAGCTGGAACATTATATACTCCGGCAATTAATATAAACGATTCAGTTACTAAATCTAAATTCGATAATAAATACGGATGTAAAGAATCATGTGTTGATGCTATTCGTCGTGCTACTGATGTAATGCTAGCAGGTAAAGTAGCTGTTGTTGCAGGTTACGGTGATGTAGGAAAAGGTTCTGCTGCTTCTTTAAGAGGTGCCGGAGCGCGCGTAATCGTTACAGAGATCGATCCTATTTGTGCTTTACAAGCTGCAATGGACGGTTTTGAAGTAAAGAAAATGGCGAATGCAATACCTCGTGCTGATATCGTTGTTACGGCTACTGGTAATAAAGATGTAGTTAGTGGTAAGCACTTTGAGCTTATGAACGATAAAACGATCGTTTGTAATATCGGACACTTCGATAACGAAATTGATGTTGCTTGGTTGAATGATAACCACGGCGATTCAAAAGTAGAGATCAAGCCTCAGGTTGATAAATATACTGTAAATGGTAAAGATATTATCTTATTGGCTGAAGGTCGTTTAGTGAATCTTGGTTGTGCAACAGGACACCCTTCATTTGTAATGAGTAATTCATTCACAAACCAAGTGATTGCTCAGTTAGAATTATGGGAAAATACCGATAATTATGAGAATAAAGTGTATATGTTACCAAAACACTTAGATGAGAAAGTAGCGCGTTTACACTTAGCTAAAATTGGTGTTGAGTTAGAAGATTTATCACAAGAGCAAGCAGATTATATCAGCGTTCCGGTTGAGGGGCCTTATAAGCCAGAGTATTACAGATACTAATTTTTATCTGAAATAAGATTTTAACCTTCAATGATTGTATTTACAGTTATTGAAGGTTTTTTTATACGACTAAATCAAAATTGACCGATAAATAAGTATTTCTACCTTTAAATTGATCTTTAGCCTTAATCCTGACTGTTATTTTTAACTTCATTTCCAGTAGTAGTATTTCTATTTGTCCTGTTGTGGTTTAAAGATTACATTTTTTGTAATACAGTTCCTTGATAAACCATTCTAATAAGGTTTCTATTTGATTCCTTTGTCTTATTGCAAAGAGTGTAATCTTTTAATTTCTTCACTGTCATCTTTGCATTACCATCTTGTGTTATATTTGATAAGTTTACTTACTTTATTATTGTAACTCTATGAAACTCAATGCTGTAATTATTGATGATGAAGATAGTGGTATCAAGAATATTAGCTATAATATTGAAAACTTTTGTTTTGATAAAATAGCTGTTCAAGCTAGTACTACTGATCCGGTTAAAGGAATAGAATTAGTAAAGCAATGCAAACCTGATGTATTATTTTTAGATATTCAAATGCCTGTAATCGATGGGTTCGAAGTATTGGAAAGGCTGACAGATCTATCTTTTTTTCTCGTATTTACGACTGCTTATTCACAATATGGTATTAGAGCGGTAAAGGCGAGTGCCTTCGACTATTTGTTAAAACCGATCGATCCGATCGAGTTTAAGGAAACAGTTGACAAAATGCACAAAGCCTTTAATAAAATAAAAAATAAGGGAGCAACAATTGAGTTGAATAAGACAGCACTTTTATTGCTGAATGAGAATCTAAAAACCAAAAATGCTCCCAAACATATTATGGTTCCACAGCAGGATTATATGGTGAAACTTGATGTGAGTGAAATTTTATACATAGAAGCAGATGTGAATTACGCATTCATTTATATTCAATCGGGAAAGAAAATTATGGTGGCAAGAACCCTGAAGTCATTTGAAGAAATTTTAGATAAAGACCATTTTATAAGAATTCATAAATCATTCTTGGTAAATAAACAATTTGTGAAAGAGACCAGAAGAAAGCAACAATATTTTGTAATGATGAAAAATGATGCCCTTTTACCTATCGCACGCCGTAGGGTAAAGGAAGTATTGGAAATTTTGTAAGCAATGTGGTTTCGTGTATTTTTTTTCTTCTTTCTTCTATTAGGTGTTTCCCTCGTATGTAACGCTACATCTTTAAAGATAGAAAAGGTACTTGAAAATGAACTGCCTAGTAAAAAAGTTTGGTGTACTTATCAGGATAAATTAGGCTATATATGGATAGCGACCTCAGAAGGTTTATGTCGTTATGATGGCAAGGAGTTGAGGGTTTTTACCAAAGAAGATGGTCTGTGGGCAAATGGTATTACCTGGCTTTCAGAAACAGATACAGGCGATTTATTGGTAGTATGTTATGAGAAAGGTCTGAATATTATTGAAATTGAACACCAACCTATTATAAGAAAAGGAAAAAGCTTTGGGTTCAACTATGATGTTTTTCTTAAAGAAGGTTACCTAATCAATAATTACAATTTTTTTAAATCCAATTTAAATTTTAAACAACGTTCCAAAGAAGTAAAATGGTTTACAGAAAGACAGTATAGCCCAACCAGAGCAATATATTATAAAGAAAACAATGTTTTGTTCAATTGCAAGCTAGGATTTTGTCAAAAAAAAATAGATACAGCCAAAGAAACTATATTATTTTCTGCTTCTAATGATTCAAGTTTTTATGCTTTACATGCACCCAATTATGAAGATACTTATATAGGTGCATTAGGTAAAATATATCATCTGAAAAACTTCAAAGAGTTCGAGATATATGAAAAAGGCTTACCTGAAAACAATAATATAAATTTTATTATTACCGATGAGATAGGTAATATTTATTGTAATGTCATTAATAAGGGATTATACCTTAAAAGGCATAACGAACCATCATTTCGTTTTATTCATGAACATTACGATTTAGAGAATACTAATATTAATCACCTATTACTTGATAAAAATGGAAATATATGGGCGGCATCCATGGGTAAAGGTCTGTTTCTTATTTCAGGTGCTTCGATAAATAATTATGATGCTAAACGAGATTTAAACAAGGTATCTATTCAACAATTGTGTTATGTGCCGACTAATAAAGAGTTGTTTGTAAACGGCCTGGCTGACATGTATTTATTTAAAAATAATACAACTATAGCACTTGATTTTCCTAAAGTCAATAATTCTGAAGTCAACATAGATCATTTAGAAGTTGTTGAAGGTTCTGTTTTTGGAACAAAACACCGAAAAGATTACGACTTCTTTCTTTCACCCAAATATTGTAAAACCAAGTTTCATTTAAAGCCTATAAGGAATATAAACTGTTCTCAGATCAACGCTAATAATATATGGATGTCTTCGCTTAAACGACTGTATGAAAACTATAAATTAATAGATGATTCGCTAATATTAATTGACCAAAAGCATTTTGAGAATCTTCCGAGAATAAGCATATTTCATCCGTTTTATATAGGGAATAATGAATTGTGGCATTCAACAGGGACAACGCTGATTTATGAGCATTTTGATGATTCAGAGACTTTTTACTCAGATACAGATGAAAAATGTTTCTTTAAAGAATTATTTCAAAATGTTATAATAAATAAAATTGATGCTTTTACCACAGACAGTATTTGGTTTGCCACCGATGAAGGCCTAATTGGGAGAATAAACAATGAATGGCAAACAATACCTAATATCAATCGATTAAAGAGTAAAAATATTAAAGACTTTGCCTTTGATAGAGAAGGCAATATATGGTTTGTAACACAAAAAGAATTGGGATACTATTCTGAAAATGGACTAAAGGTCTTTAGCCAGAAAGATGGATTTATTTTGGATGAATTCAATTATGTTGAATATGATATAAATGAAGAAAAAATAATAGTTGCAGATATTGGTGGAATGTCGATAGTGAAAAAAACAGATTTGTTGGGTTATTACGAGTTAAAAAATGAAGATTTTATTATCAGTAAGATTAGTATTGATAGTGTTGCGGTCATAGATCAAAAAAATATTAATTTAGAATCAGATCAAACAGCTATACAGTTTGACATGTCTTTAATTAATTTTTCTTCAAATGCTGAACCTCGCTTTGAATATAAGTTGAATGATAAGAATTGGATAGCTATAGAAAATAGCTCTTTAGTGTTGAGTAACTTAAAACACGATGATTATACAATTCAATTTAGGGCCGGGAAGGATAATATAAATTGGCTTGATTCACAAAAAATAAATTTTAAAGTTTTACCTGATTGGTATCAAACTAAATGGTTCTTCGTGGTAATCGTGTTGTTGGTTTTATTATTGGCAACATTATTATCTTACTTTTTTATAAAACGAAATAATGAAATAGCTCAGAAAGAAATATTGACCAATAAACGAATTGCTTTTCTGGAACAAAGAGCGCTTACTGCTTCTATGAATCCACATTTTATTTTTAATGTACTGAATGCTATTCAGGAACTAATTCAAAGAGGAGATGTACTGACGACCAATCACTATATAGCAAAATTTGGTAATTTAATTCGATTGTATTTGAATTCATCACTTCAAGCAACTGTTCCAATTCACGATGAAATCGAGCGCATAAAGCTATATTGTGAAATGGAAAAGCTCAGATTTGGTGATAATATATCGTATCAGATTAATGTTGCTGATGATATTGATACTGAATTTTTTACCATGCCGGGCATGAGCCTGCAACCTTATGTAGAAAATGCCATTAAACATGGAATTCAGCCAAAAGGAAAAGGAACAATAATACTCAATTGCTTTTCATTGAATGATGATTTTTTGACTTTTGAAGTAATTGACGATGGTGTTGGTATAGACAATAAGTCTTTCGCTAAAAAAACAGATGGTATGCATATTGCCGGTAAGATAACTGAAGAAAGAATAAAACTTTTTGGAGCAGAACAAGGAAAACCTGGTGAAGTTATTATTCAGGCAAATCTACCCAAAGGCACAATAGTTAATATAAAACTTCCAATTATTACTATTAATGAAACCGATAAATAAATGGAATCAACCTTTAAATAACCATAAATGTTGATTTTTTAATACTCGCAATATATTTGAATTACAATTTTAAAGTTCTCTTTTACATTTCCCACTAAAAATTCCATTATGTAATGTAATAGAGAACTTTTTATTCTAAAAATATCCCATTTAGCACAATTTTCTGGCAACCCTATCCTCATCTAAACCACCCTATTCTAATGGTTTACAGTCTACATTAAGTTGATTTTGGTCATAAGTTAGTTTGTGAGTTCACAGTTGTTGTCTAAAAGAGCAATCTTTGTGTTGCTTTAGTATAAAAGCTAAATAAGCATAAAAATGATATGATAATTACTATACATAGTTTAATTTTAATACACAATTTGAAATATAATTTTTCGTATAAATATTTTTAGAAAAAAGTTAACTTATTAAGGCGAAAAACGCAGTCATAGCCTTAGCTACGGCGAGTATTTTTAACGAAGATAAGTGAGCTTTTAATTAAAATATATACGGTGAAATATTTTTTAAATTGTATAATTATCATTTAACGCTACGAACACATGAAATTCCCATCCCTCAATTATTTATTATCACACACAAAAAATACTTTTCTTCGATTTCCATTTGTATTAATAAGTGCAATACTTGGGGTAATAACTGCTATGTACTTATTAGATATGTCTTCCTATAATATCGAAGATTTTAACCATTATCCAATATTTAGTTTTATTCTTTGTTGCGCTTTTGGCATTTCCTTGTTTTTCTGTGTTAAAGTGTATAGCGAAAAAAATAAAATTGGCAATAGTATATGGTTGTTGCGAGCCTTGGTTGTGCTTTGCTTGATACTACTGTATTGGTCGCTTCCTGCTCATGACCTTGATTTTCCTTTCACACAGGCATATATACGTTATCTTATTCTGATTGTATTTGCTCATTTATTGGTTTCCTTTGCCCCTTACATAAAAGGTAGGGAAACAACTGCATTTTGGAATTATAATTACTTTCTTTTCATAAGATTCACGACTGCTGTTTTCTTTTCAGGGGTATTGTACATAGGAATTGTAATGGCGATCGGTTTAATGATATTGCTATTCGAGTTTGAATTTTCAGAAACACTTTTTGTTAAAATATTTTTTTCTATTGGTGGCATATTCAATACATGGTTTTTTCTTGCTGGTATTCCCGATGATTTTGAAGCATTGGAAAAAGGAGCTTACTATCCTAAAGAGTTGAAGGTATTCAATCAGTATATTCTACTGCCTTTATTGTGCATCTATATACTTATTCTTACTATTTATGCAGCAAAAATACTGATTAGTGGTGTCTGGCCTAAAGGCATTGTTTCTTATATGGTTATCGCAGTGTCCGTCTTGGGGATTTTTACTTTATTATTAATGTATCCATTCGCAAAACAAAAGCAAAATAAATGGATCAATGGCTTTTCTAAAGCCTATTATGTGATACTTATTCCTTTAGTCGGTTTATTGTTTTATGCAATATATGTTAGAGTTGCAGATTATGGGATTACGATAAATCGTTACCTTATAATTCTTATTGGTATTTGGTTGTTTATCACATCAATCCATCAGATAATATCTAAAAATAATATCAAATTTATTCCTATGTCCTTAGCGGTACTTCTAATACTAATATTATTTGGTCCCTGGAGTATGTTTACTATTAGCGAACAAAGCCAATTCAGTCGATTGAAAAGTATTTTAGAACGAAATAAACTGCTTGAAAATGGTAAAATAATCAATGAAACAGCGCTATTGAATATGGAAAACTATAGCCTGAACAATTTTGAACATCCTAACGATTCACTTATAAATAATGAGGATGTTAAAGAGCTGAAGTCTATAGTAAGTTACCTGAATGATTTTCATGATATTAGCATACTGAATAGTTTTTTCAATGAAGATATGGAAAAGCTAGTGCAGGCTAAAAGAGCTGACTATAAATATT
The DNA here is from genome assembly GCA_020628375.1 of Chitinophagales bacterium. Classification (GTDB taxonomy): domain Bacteria; phylum Bacteroidota; class Bacteroidia; order Chitinophagales; family UBA2359; genus JAHDDA01. The sequence continues at coordinate 31,691 of JAHDFD010000028.1, forward strand.
ATAATATAGCAGCTTTATATTACGATAAGTTAGGAGTTCATCTAGGTGATGAGGTTGATTATGAATACAATCAAACTATGTTCGTTTTTGAAACTCAATATGAACCGATCATCGAGTTAAATGGAGCAGATTACTACTTGGATTTTCGTTTATTCGATGACAGGAAAAATAATGTCTATTTGTTTTATATCGATGACAAACCTTATTATATCAGAAATGACCATGAGCACATGATATTTCAAACAGATAAAGAAAAGTTCAACTTTGATACAAATAAATTAGCCGAAAACCTGATGCGACAATACAACGATGAACGATTCGATTTGCCCAGAAAGGAAATGGTTTTTACTGAATCCAATGAAGATTTGGATATTCGTATTGAATTAACCCATTTAAAAGTCGAAATGAAAGACAATGCTTCTACTAAAACTAATACGATAAAAGGTAGATTATTACTGAAGAAAAGATAGTTAGGTGTTTAGTTTTTCTGCTTAAAAGCAGCTGGGCTTGCATTCAAGCATAAACTAATGAGGAATTTTTAGTGAGCAGAAAAAGAACAAATGAATTTAAAAGATGGTTGGATATTTGAAATTTAAACATACTCTAAAACAATTTCTTTGAAATCTAAGTCGTTTCTTTGTTTTTAAGTAGGCGTGTAGAAATTTCTTTGATAGACAAGGAAAAAATACGGAGAATATTGAAATATTTGAGGACTTTTTGACGAAGTAAATCAGAAAAATATTCAAAAGAGCTATTAAGAAACTTTTTTCCGACTACTTAAATTGAATGCTATGAATAAAGTCATAAAAGCCTTTACGCTAATTCTTATAACATCACAACTATTTACGGCCTGTAATAAAGGCGGAATTGATGATGACGATTATGGGATTTTCTATTATCAGGATGAAGCAACAGTTATCATCGATGGACTAATAGACTCAGACCTTCCAACTTACTGGAGTAATTATATTTCAGATTTCCCCAATACCGAATTAATGATCATGAAAGATTGTCCGGGTTCAACAGATGATATTGCCAACTGGGAGGCTGCAAAAGAAATTCATGAACAAGGTGTTTCTATACATTTACCTTCAGATGCCATTATTGCTTCTGGTGCAGTAGATCTATTTCTTGCAGGAGTTAATAGAACTAGAGAAGCAGGTAGTAAAATTGGGGTTCATTCCTGGGAAGATGGTAATGGAAACCAAGCAACAGATTATCCGGTTGGTCATGAAGAACATCAAGGTGCAATTGATTACTATATAGATGTAGGATTTTCTAAGGAAGATGCAGAAGCATTTTATTATTTTACTATTAATATTGCTTCTTTCGATGATATTCATTGGATGACAGATGAGGAAATTGAACAGTACAATTTATTAAATCCCTGATAATGTGGTGTTATTGCATATAATAGCACTTTACTCATTCTGTTCACCTTAGTTGATTCTACCAGCCAGCGAATACTTAAAAAATCATTATAATCGCAAAGGGTAAGGTTTTGTAGTCTGTGGTCTGTTAAACAGGCATCTATGTACAATAATGTCATTATACATCGCAACTTGAATTACATATTTTCTAAAGAGAAAATTAAAATGTATAATAGTATGGCATTGAGAGGAGGAAAAATATCTATAGCAAATTACCTTTTTATAGATGCTCCCTAATTCAAACTAAATTAATATTGTGCGGTTTTATAATATTGAATCATAAAAAATTGAATGACAAGATTATCTGTAAATATAAACAAGGTAGCCTGGTTAAGAAATGCAAGAGGTGGAAATGTTCCCGATCTGATACAAGTTGCAAAAGATTGTGAAAGATTTGGGGCAGATGGTATTACTGTTCATCCCAGACCCGATGAAAGGCATATCAAATATAAGGATGTATATGATCTGAAAAAAGTGGTGAGTACAGAGTTCAATATTGAAGGTTATCCTAACGATAAATTCCTTAAATTGATAGAAGAAATTCAACCTGAACAATGTACTTTAGTACCTGATCCTCCAGGAGTATTGACTTCTAATGCTGGTTGGAATACCTTAGAAAATAGTGCTTTTCTGAAAGATACTATACAAAAAATCCAGGAAATGTCGTGCAGGGTTTCTTTGTTCATGGAAAATGACATTAAGCTGATCGAAGAAGCTAAAAAACTAAATGCTGATAGAATAGAATTATATACAGGACCTTATGCTCACGATTTTCATTCAGATAAAGCACTTGCAATTGAACCATATATTAAAGCGGCTGAGTTCGCATTGGAAATTGGTTTGGAAATTAATGCCGGGCACGATCTTGATCTGTTGAATCTTAAATATTTTGCCGAAAACATTCCTGAGCTTGCAGAAGTTTCAATTGGACATGCTTTAATAAGTGATGCCCTTTATTATGGTTTAGAAAACACCATTCAATTATACAAAAGACAATTGGCATGATTTTGTAAAAAAGTTGATTACAATGCAATTGTTAATAGAATTAGTTTGCTATTAAGGATTTTTTAAATAGTTTAGCATTGGATTAATATTTTTTTAACAAAAAAAGTGCTATGAAAAAATTGTACTTATTCTTGCTCTTGATGTGCACTACGTTCATCTCGTTGCAAGCACAGCGCACAATTACCGGTACGGTTATCGACGAAGAGGACGAGCCGTTAATTGGTGTAAATGTTGTGGCAAAGGGTTCGCCAGTAGGAACCATAACAGATTTTGATGGAAATTATTCCATCGTAGTTCCCGACGGAACTACTCAATTAGGCTTCAGCTATATAGGCTATATAGTTCAGAGTATCGACATTGGAGCTTCTAATGTTATTAATGTAACACTTATTGAAGATGCTCAAAAACTTGGGGAAGTTGTAGTAACAGCTTTAGGTATTCCAAGAGAAAAGAAAACCCTGAGTTATGCCGTTCAGGAAGTTGAAAGTGAGGAGATCGCTAATTCAGGTGAAACAAACGTAGTAGCTGCACTTACAGGTAAGGTTGCTGGTGTTCAGGCAACTTCAACTTCAGGTGCTCCGGGTGGTAGTGCTAATATCCGTATTAGAGGTAGTGCTTCTATGACAGGTAGTAACCAACCATTATTCGTTATCGACGGTGTTCCTATTTCGAATGCGTACAACGAAACAGAGTCGGGCACCAGAGGGGTAGCATATTCTAACCGTGCTATCGACATCAACCCAGAAGATATTGCTAATGTTTCAGTATTGAAAGGTGCTTCTGCAAGTGCATTGTATGGTTCAAGAGCTGCAAACGGTGTAATTCTAATTACAACTAAAAGTGGTAAAGGAGCTGGCAAAGGTTTAAATATTGAAGTTTCTTCATCGGTTGGTCTTTCTACAGTTAATAAACTACCAGATTTACAAACTTCATTCTCACAAGGAATTGGAGGAGCGTATAGTGGTAACATTCGTTCATGGGGAGCACCAGTTGGTGATTTAAGCCTTGATGCAGACGGAAACATTGTTCCGGCAAGCGATGAAACGGCTACCGGTGCTGCTGTTCCAATTTACAATAATGCAGAAGACTTTTTCCAAAGAGGAGTTCAATTTAAGAACTTCGTAAGTTTATCTGGTGGTAGCGACCGAGCTAATTATTATGTGTCATTTGGTGATGACCGTATTACAGGTATCATTCCTGGTACAGATTATAACAAAACTACTGTTGCACTTCGTGGAGGTACAAGCCTTAGCGATAAAGTAAGAGTTTCGGGTTCTGCCAATTTCACTAAATCTGATAGCCGAAGAGCGCAGCAGGGTTCAAATGGTGGTGGTGTTGCACTAGCATTATACAGAACACCTCCTACTTTCGATGCTTCAAACGGTAACGATGATTGGGATGCTGAATCAGCTTTCTTAAATGAAGATGGTTCTCAAAGAAACTGGCATCCAGCATTTAATAATCCTTACTGGACTATTAATCAGGATCCGTTTGAAGATAATGTAAACCGTATTATCGGTCATGTAATGGCAGAATATGAGCCATTGAACTGGTTGAAATTTACTTATAGAATTGGTAACGATTTTTACTTGGATAGCAGAAAGCAAATTTTTGCTATAAACTCTGCAAATGGTGCAGGTGCAGGTCAAATTTTAGAAGATCAATTCAATAGAAGTGAAACAACATCAGATTTCTTCATTAACTTATCTCATGATTTTAATGACAGAATTGGTGGAGAGCTTTTATTAGGAAATAACTTAAATCATAGATCTAGCCAGAACTTATTTGTTGATGCAACTTCTTTGACTATTGGTGATTTCTATAACATCAATAATGCAAGTACGATCAATAGTTCTGAAGCTAAGTCTGTTTTAAGAACAGCAGCATTATTCTTCGATGCAAAATTTGACTTCGATGATTGGTTATTCTTAAATGTAACAGGTCGTCAGGAATGGGCTTCAACATTCGGACCTCAGGCTAATTCATCGTTCTTCTATCCATCAGTTGGTTTAGGAGCTGTATTTACTGAACCATTAGGTTTAACAGATAATGAATGGTTATCTTATGGTAAGGTTCGATTCTCTTATGGTTTAGTGGGTAATCAACCACCTGTTTACAGTACTACCACAGTATTCAGTAGCCCGAATATCACAGATGGTTATACACGTCCACAAGGTATTCAAGGTCCATTCATAGGACAAACACTATTTACGCAAGATGATTTATTAGGAAACGCTTTCTTAGAACCTGAGCGTACACGTTCATGGGAAATAGGAACAGACTTACGTTTCTTCAAAAACAGATTAAGTGTTGATTTCACTTACTTCAACCAGTTGTCAGACAAGCAGATTTTTGCTGTACCTTTAGCAACTTCATCTGGATTTAGCAGTATTGTTCAAAATGCTGGTGAAATATCTAGTAAAGGTATTGAGATGGTAATAGGTGCTACACCTATTAAAGCCAAAGGCTTTGAGTGGGATATTTCAATGAATTTCTCAAGAATCAGAAATGTTGTTGAAAAATTAGCAGAAGGTGTTCCTAATATTGGTTTAGGTGGATTCTTCAGTGCTAATGGACGCTTAGTTGAAGGAGAAGAATATGGTTTAGTATATGGTGAACTATGGTCTAGAGATGATAACGGAAACTTAATTATTGAGCAAAATCCTAATTCACCTAATTATGGTAAGCCAATTACTGAATTTGAAGAAGGTGTTATTGCTAATCCTAACCCGGACTGGTTAATGGGTATTAGAAATACTTTCTCATTCAAAGGATTGAGTTTAACAGGTTTGATCGATATTAAGAAAGGTGGTCAGTTATGGAATGGTACTCGTGGTGCTTTATATTCTTACGGTACACATGCTGATACTGAAAACAGAGGAAACGAAGTTGTTGTATTTGAAGGTGTACAAGGAACAATCAATACTGATAATGAAGTAGAAGTTACAGGTGGTGACAACAATGTTGCTGTAGTATTAGATGAAAACTGGTATAGAGCTGGAAATGGTAGTGGATTCGTTGGTCCAAGTGAGCCATTTGTTGAAGATGCTGGCTGGGTTAGATTAAGAGATGTAACACTTTCTTATAGCTTACCAAAGTCGATCTTTGGAAAATCTCCTTTCAGAGGTGTTGAATTAGCAGTATCTGGAAGAAACTTATTATTATTCACACCTTATTCTGGTCAGGATCCGGAAACTAACTTAACAGGTGTAGGTAACTTACAAGGTTTAGATTATTTCCAAATGCCTAATACTAAATCTTATACTTTCAGTGTAAGACTTAAATTCTAATAACATCTTTAACGATTTAAAAATTTAATTATGAAATTTAATATATCGAAACTTATATATTTATTAGGATTTGTGTTTTTATTCTCTTCATGTGAAAGTTTCATTGAAGGATATGACCAGGATCCTAATAATCCTTTGGAAGTACCTCCTTCCTTACTATTACCAACTGCTGAGGTTACAGCAGCTTATGCAATAGGAGGTCAGGTAACTTTAGCAACTTCTGTCTGGATGCAACAACACGCTGGTGTTTCTCGTCAGGCAGCTAGTTTTGGTCGCTATGTAGCTGCCGAAACTGATTTTGGACAATGGGAAGAGAGTATCTACCCTGGAGCACTTAACGACCTTTATCAATTGCGTTTAATTGCGGATGCGAATGGTTATAATCACTATTCAGGTGTTGCAGATATCTTTTCTGCATATATTTTAGGTGTTGTAACAGATATGTGGGGTGATGTACCTTTTGATGAATGTTTTCAACCAGAAGTAACATTAACGCCTGCATACCAATCACAAGAAGGAATTTATGATAGAGTGATTGCTTTATTAGATTCAGGTATTGCTAAAATGAGTGAAGAGCCGTCTGGATTAGTACCAACAACTGATGATTTCATTTTTGGTGGTGATGCTACTTCATGGATCAAATTTGCTAATTCGATCAAAGCACGTCAATTATTGAATTTATCTGCTACTTCAAAGTACAGTGCAAGTGCAGTTTTAGATGCAGCAGCAGCTGGTATTACTGATAATGCTGAAGATGCAATGTTCGTTTTCGGTGAAGCTGCTAATGAGCAACACCCAATGTACCAATTTGAAGTGAACAGAAATAGTGATACAAGAATGGGAGCATTCTTAATTGATATGATGAATGAGTCTGGCGACCCAAGACTACCACAATATGCACAATTAGATGGTGCAGGTGGATATTCTGGTGCTGTTGCCGGAGTTGAAGATGAAAGTGTTTCTCAATTAGGACCATTTTATGTTTCTCCTGCTTCTCCTGTTCCATTAGTAACTAATGTTGAAATGAAGTTTGTAATGGCAGAGGTTAATTTCCGTGAAGGAAATGCTGGTACTGCTGCTACTAACTTAAATGATGCTTTAGCTGCTTCTATGGCATTTTTTGGAGTTGATGGTACAGATTGGTTAGCCGCAAATACTTATGATGCTGACAATATCAGCCTTGATGAGATTCTAACTCAAAAGTATATTGCTTTATACCAACAACCTCAGGTATTCAATGATTGGAGAAGAACTGGAATTCCAAGTATTCAACCTTCAGTTGATAATACTACTAATAATAATATCCCTACAAGATTTTTATATCCGCAAACAGAAAAGGATTACAATCCTAATATGCCTGCTGATCTGAAAATTACTGATAAAGTTTGGTGGGATCAATAATTAACTTAAAAAGAATAAGAATGAAGAATATTTTTTCTAAAAGCTTAATCGCTTTATTCGTATTATGTTTCACCTTCACGGCATGTAATGATGATGAAGATGTATGGCCAGCTGATTATAGTGCTAGTACAGTCTTTACATCACCAACTGAAGGTGCCGGTACTTTCTTCGATTTAGTCGATCTGAATAATACTGCTATTGGTTTTACTTTAGAGGCTATAGGAGAAGCAACGGTTAACTCAGCAGATATTTATAAGTCTTTAAATGGTGGTGAAGAAGTTTACCATGCAACCGTAAATTCATTACCTGCTGATATTACAGTTACAGCTGCTGAGGCAGTTGAAGGTTTGGGTATTTCCGTTGAAGAAATAGCAGTGGGTGATCAATTCACTTTTACATTTGTTGCTAAAACAGATGCTGGTGATTTTAAAGGTTCTGAAGCATTTTCTGTTGTTGCAAGTTGTACTTCTAATTTAGCAGGAACATATACTACAGTTGCTCGTGGTACTTCAACTGATGGTTGTTGTACAGAAGAAGTAACTGATTATGAAGGTACAGTTACTTTAGTTGAAGATGAAGCTGGAGTTTATACTTTCAATGATTTCAGTGGCGGAATTTACTTATTTTGGTATGAAATCTATGGATTAACTTCTGTAGATGATTCTCCGATTACTATGCAGGATGTTTGTGGAAACTTAACTGATGTTGGAGGTCAGATCGAGCCTTTTGGTGAGTCTGTAACTGCAACAGGTGTTTTCGATGCAACGACTGGAACAATCGAACTTACCTGGAGTAATGGTTGGGGTGATGAAGGTAACGTAACACTTACTCCTCAATAAGCCTTTAAATGAATTATTTTGGAGACTGAGCGAAGCCGAAGTCTCTCATAAAGTAAATCCTAAGCCATTAAGGCTTGGGATTTTTTTATGCAATTTGAAATATATACGGTTATATATTTTTCCTCTCTACCCGATGATTTTAAGTTATAAAAGCAATATGATTAATAATAGCATCT
>JAHDFD010000029.1 GCA_020628375.1 Chitinophagales bacterium
CGAACCAAGGACCCTCTGATTAACAGTCAGATGCTCTAACCAGCTGAGCTAAGGAGGAGTGTTCCTTTTAAAAAGGAATGCAAATATAAATTCACCTTACTTTATTAAGCAAGTATTATTGCTATTTTTTTCAAAAATATTTTCCATTTCAAAATCAAACAGCTAAACAACTTTTTAACGAACTTTGCACTCGAAAAATAGTGATCGTTTTTTATAACAAATAATCACTTATTCTTATTTCAAATTAATAATTAAAATAATGAGCTTACTTGCTGTAGGAACTGTTGCTTTTGATGCTATTGAAACACCACTTGATAAAACCGATAAGGTAATCGGTGGTTCTGCTACTTACATTTGCCTGACCGCTGCTAACTTTATTGATGACCTTAAACTGGTTTCTGTTGTTGGCGATGATTTTCCGAATGAAATGATCCAGGAATTCAATAACAGAAATATTGATACGCAGGGACTGCAAATTAAAGAAGGTGAAAAATCGTTCTTCTGGAGTGGTCGCTACCACGATGATATGAATGGGCGTGATACTTTGGTAACAGAGCTGAACGTATTGGCTGATTTTTGTCCTATTCTTCCTGAGAGTTATAAAAACGCTAAATACTTAATGTTGGGGAATATTGATCCGAACCTACAATTAAGTGTAATTGAGCAAATGGATAGTCGTCCGGAAATTATTATGCTCGATACCATGAATTTCTGGATGGATATTACCTGGGATAAATTGATCGAGGTAATCGGTAAAATCGATATTCTAACCATTAATGATGAAGAAGCAAAGCAATTGTCCAAAGAACATAGTTTAAAGAAAGCTGCTAATAAGATCATTCATGAAATGGGTGTTAAAACACTGATCATTAAAAAAGGGGAACACGGTGCTTTACTTTTCCATGCTGATGGAATGTTTTTCGCACCAGCCATGCCTTTAGAAGTGGTTTATGATCCTACAGGAGCAGGCGATACGTTTGCAGGAGGCTTTTTGGGTTATTTAGCTAAAACGGGCGATCACTCTTTCGAGAATATGAAAGGTGCGCTTGTTTATGGTTCTGCACTGGCTTCTTTCTGTGTTGAAAAATTCGGTCCTGAACAGCTTTTGGCGATCAATGAATCAGACATAAATAACAGAATTCAGAAATTTGTAGAGCTTATGGAATTTAGTCTGTAAAATAATCAGGCTACTCCTTACATCAGTTACTAATAGAATCGTTTCAGCTTTACTAAACATCTGAACTGTTTAAGCAATGCAAATTCGTTGATTTTTTTGTTTACCGGATGTAATTGAAGCTATTACGAAAAATATGTTTCCTGCATAATTTAGATGGATATATTTTTATAATTGTTTACAATAACAAGAATATATCAATTTGAATTTTGGCAAACAGCAGATACCTAGCCTATTTTAGTTGTTTGCTTTGCCATGATTTCTTATTTTTAAACAATGTTTAAGAAGCTTTTGAAAGCATATTTGTTAGTATTGATGTTTGGTACACTGTTTTATTCCAGCTGTACCAAATGCCCTACTACGCTTCCCTTCTTAGATATAAAAGAAATTGAAATTGATCTTGGAGAAACAAACCTGAATACAGGTGAAGCTTTAGAGTTTACCCTTCGATACGAACGCATTCAATATTTGTCTTCAAGAATATGTTTTCCGAATATGCTTAGTGCTGCCTATGCAGCTAGCACTTGTGAGCCTGATGGTCAACTAGGCTTAAAATACCCTGTCATTTCTATTGATGTAAATGCCAATCTACCATGGGATAGTCAACATCCGCCCGGAGCTTCTTTAAAAGATTTCCTTGAGATTAGTGTAATCGATCCACAAAGTGGACAGGCTTCTTTTGTCAATATGAATGATTATATTAACAGTATGCCAAATGGCTTTGACCCCGAAGATGCTTCCTTCCGATTAATGCCAGGAAGCAATATTGAGGGAAATGTATTTCTTTCGCTTACCTTAACCAAGTCTGATGCAAGTGTAATTATTAAAAACTTACCGCTCATTAGTTGGAATTAATATCGGATTTTTCTACCTTCAATTATTGATAATAATCATCAATTAGCTGAACGAATAGAATACATTTATGTACTTACAAGCTTTAGCGGTATTTGTAGGTGGAGGGCTTGGTAGCTTGCTACGATGGAGTATTGCCCTAAGTACTAAACATTACATGGGAGCTTTTCCAATGCACACACTTATTGCTAATTTCTTAGCAAGTTTGATCTTGGGTTTAAGCATTGCTTATTTTGCCGGTTTCATAGAGAAGCCACCTTTTTGGTATCCCTTTCTTGCGGTGGGTTTTTGTGGTGGATTCAGTACCTTTTCAACCTTTTCTTCGGAAACTTTTCAATTATTGAATAGCGGTGAGCTAATGTATGCTCTTTTAAATATTTTTATAAGTGTTGCTACTTGCCTTATAGCAATCGCTCTTGGATTTTGGCTGTACCAGTCTGGAAGTTAGCGAGCGCATGAGTTATTGAGTCTGTGAGTTATAATTCTTAAACCCTTAAACTCATTAACGCTTAAACTAAAAGTTATGGATTCAAAATATAAAGAACTACTGAAGACACTTGGCCCCGGAATTTTATTCGCTTCCACAGCAATTGGTGTTTCACATTTAGTACAATCTACACGTGCAGGAGCTGAATTTGGTTTTGCATTACTTTGGGCTGTTATTTTAGCCAATATTTTCAAGTATCCTTTTTTTGAATATGGTTCGCGCTATGCGAATGCAGCGAACGAAAGTATTATTGATGGCTATAAACGCATGGGCAAAAGCGTTTTGTTTGCCTATTTTGTGATTACACTTTGCTCAATGTTTTTCGTAACGGCTGCGGTTGGTTTTGTAACTTCCGGATTTCTCGAAAACCTATTCGGTATCAATCAATTTTTCGATTATAAGTTTCTTACGGTTATTGTGCTTTTTGTCGTTTGTTGCCTGATTCTTATTTTAGGTCAATACAAGCTACTCGATGGAATGATAAAAGTAATCGGTGGTGTTTTGCTTGTTTCAACGCTTATTGCCTTTGTACTTACCTTAATGAATGGCCCAGTTGAGCAACAAGCAGGTTTTATGGCTCCTGAAGTCTGGGATGATGCAGGTATTCTATTTCTGATCGCTTTAATGGGCTGGATGCCTACTGCTGTCGATCTGTCTTCGTGGAATAGTTTATGGACCATTGAACGTATTAAACAAACAGGTTACAAACCAAGTTTAAAGCAAACTTTATTCGATTTCAATTTTGGCTACTGGATGTCTGCCGGATTGAGTATTTGTTTTGTAACGCTTGGTGCTTATCTGGTTTATGGTTCGGGAATTCCAATGCCTGCAAGCAGTGCAGCTTTTGCCAATAAGGTAGTTAGTTTATATACAACAAGCATTGGTGAGTGGAGTTATTTTATCATTGCTGCGGCTTCTTTTTCTATTATGTTCGGAACAAGTATTGCTGTTTTCGATGGTTATGCACGCTCGCTTGAGCGTTGCTTGGAGCTTTTGTTCTATCCTGAAGAGCAACACGAACAACTTCTGAATGACAGAAAGGTCTATATAGGTAGTTTATTGTTTATTTCTGCCGGAGCTTTGGTTATTATTATTTTCTTCACTTCTAATTTAAAACAATTGGTCGATCTGGCAACTACCATTTCGTTTCTAATTGCTCCTTTGGTGGCATTGGTCAATTTCCGATTAGTAACACATTACATCGATAAAGCCTATCAACCACCCACATGGTTACGGTTATTGAGTTGGGCAGGTATTTTATTTTTGATCGCTTTTGGAACCTTATTTCTTTGGGTGAAGTTTATTAATTAATCAGATATTTTTTTCTTATGAAATTAGGTGCTTCAGATATTGTTTCCTTTCTCATTATCATTGTGATCTTAATGGTTTTCTGGTTTTTGATCAAGAAAGTCTTTTTTATCGGATTGCTTATAGCGGCTGTTTACTTTGGCTATCGAATGCTTGCTGGAAGTGAGGAGTAGATGGTGTGTTTTTGAAGGTCTGTAATCTATTTCAGATAACCACGTTCTCTTAGATCTTTATGAATGTCTTTTATGTTTTCGGGTATTTCATCGTATCTAGCCCAATTCATGTCGAGTCCATGATAAATAGCTGTATCCATTAAACGTTCACTTTTGGCAAATCGTTCCTGAAGTTCTGTTAAAGCATCTGAGAAATCTATACGCAAATCTTCATGGAATGAGTTAATCATTATTAAAATTTTGAAGATCTTTGCGATGATGTAAATGCAAAATTTTCTGGCTCTTTGCGTACTTGATTTTTCAATTTTTTCGATACTGCCTTTTAAGGTTTCATTTATCAATAAAAGATTCAGGCTTGCTTCTCCATATTTATCCTTAGTAATTTTTACATGATCCGTGATTCTTCCACTTAATTCACGCATATCCATCATTAATGTCCCTGGGGAATAGAAAGATTCAGTCATTCTGATTGCCCTACGTTTAATATATTCTTCTATTTCAATTCTTCGCTCATCAATGCTATCGGTGCTTACAAGCTCAAAATAAAGTCGATTGGCTAAATATAAATCCTTCTTCAACAATCTTAGAATTAGTTTGTCTTTTTCCTTAGAAGGAAGATTGCTTATTGCCAACTTAAATTCTTTATCAAACATGATTTTTTAAATGTAAAAATACACTAAGTTAATATTTTCCAAACCAAGTTTTTTCTTACTGTCCTTTTGCTGCATGCCTTTTTTTAGCTTCAATTAAAGCGGCATAAGCATTTACTATTCCACCACTTGCTGACAAGTCGGCAAATTTTACTTTTTTCTTTTTTCCATCTTCTGAAGGCAGATATATTTTTTTCGGCTTCTTGATTTTCGTACTTGTCGTTTTAAGTATATCGATTAATTCTTCGGGAGTAAGATTGGGATAATACGATAAAATAAGTGCAGCTACGCCGCTTACTACGGGAGCAGCAAAGCTTGTTCCGTCGAAAATATTATAAGTTCCGGAAGTATCGGTTGTTACGATCTGCACACCGGGCGCAAACAGATCGACATTTTCTTTACCATAGTTTGAAAAACTTGCGGCAATATCTGTATCATGTGTTTTACTACAAGCGCCTATAGTCAGGAAATTACTTGCCTTTGTTCCATCTAAATAAGTGTTATTCGGGTAGAATATCACTTTGTCAATATTTTTAGCATCGTTACCAGAACCATGAACCAATAAAACCCCTTTTTCTGCTGCATAACGAACAGCGTCATCTACAAACTCTTTTTCCGGAGAAAACTGTTTCCCGAAACTCATATTCACTATATCAGCTCCATTATCAACAGCATATCTAATTGCCAGTGCTATGTCTTTATCTCTTTCATCGCCACTTGGTACAGCTCGTATGCCCATGATTTTTACATCACTGGCAATTCCTTTAATTCCAATATTGTTATTACGGCCTGCACCTATTATACCCGAAACTGCTGTTCCATGAACCGCCCTGTTAGCATGAATATTGGGGTTTCCATATCCAGTATCGTTAATGTCTTTTACATCATCGCCAATAATCAGTTTCCTTGGATAAAAATCTACATTGAACTGGTAATTAACTTGTCCTCGTGTTTGATTTAAAAACTGTTGGAATCCTTCTTCTGTATAACCATCATTATAACGTTCCATCATAAATTGCTTAACTTCCCTTACTCCTTCACTATTCGCTTTTATAGCTTCGAGATCAGCTTTTGAATTTATAGATACACCCGTTTCTCTTTCCAGATAGGCTTTGGCTTTATTTATATAATCATCAAAGACTTCAAGGTTTTCAAGCATTTCCTCAGCTTCTTTCAATCTCTTTTTGTGCATTTTTACCGCTTCATCGTATAAGGGGTAATCAGTGGCTTTTTCTCTGAAGATTCTTGTAGCTTCATAAGTATCATAATACATGTTTTCATTCTTATCGTTTCCAATAAAATTCCAACCATGTATATCATCAATGTACCCATTATTATCATCGTCAATCCCATTTTCGGGAATCTCGTCTTCATTTATCCAGATATTATCTTTCAGGTCTTCATGTTCAACTTCTAAACCACTATCAATTACAGCAACAACAACTGTTTTTTTGGTTTTTTCATTTTTCAATAAAGTATTATAAGCCTTATCTACATTAACACCTACGACTTTCTTTTTTACATATTCTTCGTTATGCCAATTGAAAAATTCGCTTTTCAGGTCTTCATCAATATTATTTTGTGCATACGACTGACCACATATCAGCGCACAAAAGATGGTAAGTATTAACTTGTACATTCGTTTAATTGTTTTGGGTGTAATAGTTTGTAGCGTAAAGATATAATATAAAATTATCTTCCTATGATATCAAATAGGTATATATAACAAACGAATCAAAATCAATATAGTATAAAATTAATATGGTTTATTACCTTCGTAAAGTGAAACTGGTTTTTCTTAAAATAGTTATGCCTGTAGTATTGATTGCAGTGACAACCGTATTAGGTGTTTTCAATTACTTAATGTACAATGATGCTTCTGTTTCATTTTACGATACCGTCATTGTCGATTCATCTAATATTATAAATTTCAATCAACCGAGTAAAACATTAACACTACCATTCGCTTTATCTGAAATTTCGGGTTTAGACTATGATAGTAAAAATGATGTTTTACTGGCAGTCAACGATGAACGAGGTAAGATCTACAAAATTCATAAAGAGAAAGGAAAGATCGTTTCTAAAATAAGCTTTGGAGATGCCGGCGATTACGAAGGTATTGAAATTGTTAATGATCAAATAGTGATGGTTAACAGCAGTGGAGCTTTATTTTTTTATGATCCTGATAGAAGAAGAACCAGGGAAGTCCCTACTATATTATCACAAGCGAATGATGTTGAGGGTTTATTCTATGATAAGAAAAAAGAAAGATTATTATTGGCTTGTAAGGGAAAGGTATTAAAAAAGGGTAAAAAGTATGAAAGAGCTGTGTATGCTTATGATCTTGAAGCAGATAGTTTGAAAACAAAACCTTATCTGAAGATCGATATTAAAGATCTGAAAAAGTTTATGAAAGCGAATAAGCCCGATTTTACCACTTTTAGCCGAATAGAAAAGTTTGCTCCATCTGCTATTGTCCGTCATCCCGAAACAAAAGATATTTATGTGTGTTCGGCGCGTGGAAGTAGTTTACTCATTTACGACAAAGAAAAAGAAATTAAGAATATTGTTTTTTTGAATGAATATAAAATTCCACAACCAGAAGGGCTTTCCTTCGATGATGATGGTAATTTGTATATTAGTTCTGAAGGAAGAAGAGGGAAGATTTTCAGATTTGATGCGAAATAATGTTCAAATAGCATTTGTCTTTTTTAATGTATCACCTTAAGTAGAATAAGAACATAGCTAGCCATTGAAAGAAAATATCCCTTAAATTTGGCACCACACTCGTGTTATTATTACTACTATTTTAATTTATGAAAAACAGTAAACTTATTGTTTTCTTAGAAACTCTATCAGCTGCCGAAATGAGAGAGTGGGGGCGTTTTATCGAAGCCAGTTCAGCAAAGAAATCACCGGCATCCACTCAGTTTTTTGAGATACTTTATCAATATCATCCCACTTTCGAGGAAGCTAGAATAGATAAAGAAAAAATAGCGCTGAAGCTATATCCGAAAGATAAAAACTACATTAAAAAGTTTGATAACCTGATCTATAAATTCTGGGGAATTTTAGAAGATTTTCTGGCTTTTAAAGAACTTGAGTACCAAAAACGTGATAAGGAATTTTTGCTTTTGGAGGCGATGAAAAGAAGAAGAATCGATAAATTTTTCTTTAAGAAAGTTGATGATTTGGAAAAGGAGTGGGCAGATGAGAAAGGAATAGGTGCCAAGCATTTCCATGATCTGTATTTATTAAAAAAATATAGAACTCAACATTCGAACTATAAAGAAAAAGTTAATAAAGCAAATAATATTATTGATTTACTAAAAGAGTTTGAAAACTATTATTTATTGGTTAAATATCACAATGAAATTGCTTTCTCTATATCTAACAATTTTATTAAAAAGAAAGAACTAGATGGTCTAATTCCAATAGATGTCATTCATAAGTTTATTGGGAAAAAGGCATACCATAGTAAAGGTATGACTTTTATCAGTCGTTTATATGAAATACTGAATAACGATAGTAATAGTCAAGATACACTAACAAACGTTAAGGCTGATTTTTTTGAAAGTATTGTTTATTATTCTGATGATGAAAAGTTCGATATTTCTAATTATATGAAATTGATTTATATCATTGAGTATAATTCAGGTAACTTAGAAATTATTCATGATTTTTTTAGTGTCATAAAGTTTATTGTCGAAGAAAAAATGATTATTAGTGAAGAAGATTTGGATTTACATAAGTTTCAATCTATTGTTAATATTGCCTGTGCAGCGCAAGAGGTTGAATGGGCAGATAATTTTATAGAAGAACATAAAATATATTTAAGTAAAGAATCTCGAGAGAATATAATACCAATTGCAAAAGCTTCGGTTTATTTAAAGAAGCAAGCTTATGAAAAAGTACTGGAAGTGCTTTCAGTAGCTAAAATAGGAGATGATATTATGAATTACTGGTCAAGGTGTATGCAGATTATGGCTTGTTATGAATTAGAGGGATATGAAGAATTGTATTTTAGTTTAACAAAGTCTTTCAGTTTATTCTTAATCAGAAATAAAAATTTATCAAAAGAACAAAAGAACGCTTGTAAGAACTTTATTAGCTTTTCTAAAAAACTCAATCATCTTAAAAGTAAAAAGAATAAAAAAGAAGATATTGATAAATTAAAGAAAGCAATAATTGATTGTGAAGATATCATTTATCTTTCATGGTTAACAGAAAAATTAGAAAATCTCAGATTCTGAGATTTTCTAATTTGTATTAAATACAGATATAATTTTAAGGAGTGACAGCTAGATGAGATGTTCCACCAGGACCTCCACCACCTATAGTAATTGGAAATGGACTTCCATCCTCACAGATTACAGTGGCAGCACAAGGAGAATCGACGATAGAACCATATCCTATTGATGGTGAAGCACTTCCTCCAGAAGATAAGGTGAGTGAAATAACATCAATCTGTCCGGAATTGAATCTAGTTCCTCTGTAATTTAAAGTGAAAATTACTTCAACAGTATAGTCAGAACATGAACCCATAGGAATAGAAGGACTTACACAGTTGCTGAAATTATATTGATTTTCTTCTCCTGGATCTACTTGACCATTACAGTTGACATCAGTAAAAACTTCTAATACAATATTTGGATTCTCGTTATCGTGAAAGCCAAAGAAATTTGGATTAGGTACGTAAGCGAAAGAATTAATGTAAGGATCGTAAACAATAGTTCCCTCAACATTAGTTGGTAGGGTACAACCAGAACCACCGCCAATAACAGGAGGTGATGCAAGTTCTCGTGCCCCATCCACTTCCGAGATCAATGCTTCTTTTTCACAGGCAGTGAAAATAACTAAAATAGAAAATAATAATAAGCTGGAAATTTTCTTAAACATAACTGAAATATTAAAAGTTTAGAAATAATAAATTAAATGTTTCGATCAAAACAACAAGTCAAATTTATCATGATTACTTACCCGCAAAAAACTTCATTTTTCAGGCAATTACTACCCTTAATTTCATGGAAATAATAGTCGTGATTTTTGTAAATGGCTGATAATTAGTAGTTTGTGTTTTGGTTTTGATTTATGTATTACTAGCAAAATACTGTGCTTTACTAGCTTAAATACTTCACAAAGTTAAACAAAAAGGCTCAATTCGAGTGATTTTTGTTCATAATAGCCTATTAAGCAGCTAGTTATTAGATAAGCTCTTTAATAATGCTGAACTTAAAAGTGGTACCCCCTCTCATATTATTAACTGCTCTTATATTTCCCTGATGTAAATAAACGATCTTTCGACAATGACTAAGACCAATGCCTATGCTATCGTACTTCGATCTGGGATGTAAAGTGACGAATAGATCGAAAATCTTACTTTTCTTATCATCAGGAATACCTATACCATTATCGCTTACACTAAAATACCAGAATTCCTTATCTTCCTGAAAGTTGATGTGGATTTCAACAGGCTCGTTATCTTTTCTATATTTAATAGCATTGGATAATAAATTCTGAAAGAGTAATTTTATTTCTGTTTTATAAGCATACATCTTGGGTAAACTATCAATAACAATCACTGCTGAGCTTTCTTCGATCTGTTGTTGAAGGTCGAGTTTGACAATATCAATAATTTCCTGAAGATCAAAGCTTTCTTTATTGGTTTGTTGTCCAATTCGAGAATGTGTTAAAATACCATCAATCTGCTTGGTCATTCTGTCGGCCGCATCAACCATAAGACCAATAAACTGATTTCCTTTTTCTGAAAGGTTTTCAGCTTCAATTTCTTTTAGCTTTTTACCAAAGCCCGAAATTGTTCGCAATGGTTGTTTCAGATCATGTGCTGTTACATAATTGAATTGTTCCAGTTCTCTGTTATTTACCTGTAGTTTATTGGCTTGCCTTTTATGATCCAATTGGATCTTCTTATCGTAAGTAATATCTCTGATCACACCATATATAAATGGGTTATCATCAAACTTAATAATTTTATGTCTGAACCAACGAGTTATGCCGTTTGGTTGAGTTATGCGATATTCCTGTGGCTTAATACGCTTGATTTCCGGATTCCTCGAATCTTCAACCAATTTAAAGGCCTTTTTACGATCTTCCGGATGAATATGTTCGAAGGCAACTTCTAACGCATTATCCTGAACGACCCCATCTTTTTCGGTAAGACCAAAAAGCTTTAAACAGTTTTCTGAAAACTCAACCCGATCTTCTTCTATATATCGCTTATAAGTTGCCATTTGAAGGAATTCTTCACCTAAACGCAGTAAGTTTCTCTCATCTTCGAGCTTTATTTTATACTCATAATTCTGAATCAACTTGGCAATTTGAGAACTGATCAATTCTATAATAGTGATTTCATTTTCGACTAAAGTATTATTTTTTTCCTTTGTTGAATAAAAGGTAAGTGTTCCAAAGATCCGACCATCAATAAAAATAGGTGTTCCCAGAAAAGATTCAACATCCAATTGTTTTCTGGCAAGAAGTTCATATTGTTCCTTTCCTTTCAGTGTAGAGTAGAAAATAGTCGTTTTATTGTCATAAACTTCTTTACAAATCGTATCACATAATTGAAAAGTATCACCTTTCTGTAATTTATGCTGTTTAGTATTGGCTTTAAATATTTTGTAATCATCACCTTCAATAAAACTGATTATCCCATTCTCAAATTCAAGAACTTTAATACCATATTCTACATAAGCATTCAAATTCGATTCAAAACTTTCAAATTGTTTATTATTAATTTCAAGAAGTTTTAATAAACGTTCATTGAAAACTTTTTGCTTTTGGTTAATAGTAGTTATATCATTTAACAGCTCATTATTGATCTCAGAAGTTGCTTTTTCCTTTTGTTTCTTTTTTTGAATATTGAATAAAATACACTCGATCTTGGCAGCAGTACCATCTTCAGTCCACTCAATGATATTTGCTGTAATCAAATGCCAAATACTTTTACCGTCTTTGGAAATATATCTAATTTCATTTTTAAAAGGGACTTTTCCTTTACTAACTATGTGTTCATTAAAAGTTTCTTCAATAAGGGAAATATCATCAGGATGAACAATGTCGAGCCAATCATCGGTACTGTCACTGATTTCTTCTACCTTGTAACCAAGTGTGTTACAAAAGTTTTCACTATAGGAAACATGTTTTCTCACAAGATCAACATATATATATCCCAAGCCCTCATTTTCTAGTATAATATTATTCATGTGAGTATTCAATAAATATAGAAAGTTCTCAAAAGTATTACATAGCGAATTAACATTTCAATACTTAATGCTCAATGATTAGCGAACTTAACAAAAACTTTATATGTAAGTTCAAATCATTAACAAAAGAGATCGCCTTTACAATAAGCAATAAATAGTTATTATATTCATTTGTGTTTACGGTAATATTGCTTTTTATGTTCTCATCTGAAACAATATTCATCATTCCTTGAAAATCACTTATATTTATTTGCTTTTAACTAAAATATAAAATCTAAACAAAAACATGGCTAAGTATATGTGCATGGACACGATTCGATTTGTGTTACATGAAATGTTACAGGTTGAGCAGTTATGTGAATTACCTCGTTTTAAAGACTATGACAAAGATAGTTTCGATTTATTGCTCGATTCTATCAAAACATTTGGCGATCAGGTGATGCATCCAACATTAAAAGAAATGGACAGTGATCCGGCTCGTTATGAAGATGGAAAAATTATTGTTCATCCGGTTGTTGGAGAACAAATGAAAACATCTGGTGAAAATGGTTGGATCGGTATTTCATTTGATTATGAACATGGAGGAATGCAATTACCTTATACCATACATGCAGCTAATTCATTTATTATGCAGGCTGCCAACAATCATTTGCCGCCTTACTCAGGTTTAACAGAAGGTTCTGCGCACCTTATTACCACTTTTGGAAGTCAGGAGCTTATTGACTATTATGTACCGAATATGCTTTCAGGTAAATGGGGGGGAACCATGTGTCTGACAGAGCCACAAGCTGGAAGTTCGTTATCGGATATTACTACAGCTGCTGTTCCGAATGAAGATGGTTCTTATAATATCACAGGACAAAAAATATTTATTACAGCAGGCGATCACGAATACGTTGAAAATATTGCACATCTTGTATTGGCACGAATTGAAGGAGCTCCTTTAGGAACAAAAGGTATTTCTTTATTCGTTGTTCCCAAAAAACGTAGTGGCGATAATGGAAATTTGATCTCAAACGATGTAATTACTGCAGGTGATTTCCAGAAAATGGGACAAAGAGGAAGCTGTACAACTCATTTGTCGTTCGGAGAAAAAGGAGATTGTAAAGGTTGGTTAGTTGGAGCACCAAACAAAGGCTTGAAATACATGTTCCAAATGATGAACGGTGCGCGTATTGATGTTGGAATTACAGGCGCTTCGATTGCAACAGCAGCTTATTATGCTTCTTTGCAATATGCCAAAGAGCGCCCGCAGGGAAGACGTATTCAGTCTGGTGGAAATAAAAATGTAGATAAAGACCAAACAACTATTATCAATCACCCTGATGTACGTAGAATGTTATTCCTGCAGAAAGCAGTAACAGAAGGTGCAACAGCATTAATCTTTCAGGCAGCTCATTATCACGATCTTTCAACTGCCGGACCGGAAGAAGATCGTGAACGTAACCACAATTTGCTTGAATTATTAACACCAATTGTAAAAACTTATCCTTCTGAAATGGGACGGGTTTCTATAAGCAATGGTTTACAGGTTCTGGGCGGATATGGTTTCTGTACTGAATTCCCATTAGAGCAATATTATCGCGATGTTCGTATCACAGCTATTTATGAAGGAACTACGGGTATCCAATCTTTAGATTTATTGGGTAGAAAAGTTGTGATGAAGAATGGTGAGGCAATGAAGCAATTAACTGCTGAAGTGATCGGTGCCATTAAAGCTGCAAGTAATTATGATGATCTTAAGCCTTATGCAGAACAATTAAAAACAGCTTCTAAAACACTAGAAGCAACTATTATGCACTTGTTGGGATATGCAATGAAAGGAGATCATGAGCGCTATATCGCTGATGCTACTTTATTTATGGAAATGATGAGTAATGTTGTTATTGCATGGCAATGGTTAAAGCTGGCAACGACTGCTAAAACAGCTATGATTACAGGTAATAATACTTACGATACTGCTTTTTATGAAAGCAAAATTCATACTATGAAGTTTTTCTATAAGTACGAATTGCCGAAGATCAATAGTTTGAAGGAAAGCTTGATGCACCCGGATAGTTTAACTATTCTGGAAGAAGCAAATGTAGAATTGGCGTAATATTTCAATTCTATACTATTTAAAATACCTTCAATGTTTGATAAACCTTGAAGGTATTTTTTTATGTTGATTTTTATCAACAAAAAACACACCTTATTAAAGCTTCTTTGGAATATAGATTTTCTAATAGAAACATGATAAACAAGGTTCACAGTTTTACAGACGATATACTAGGTAATTTAGATGCAGTCGCCATTGCAACTCTGATAAAGAATAAGTATGTATCGGTTAAAGAAGTTCTGGAAGCAACTATTAATAGGGCTGAAAAAGTAAACCCACATATAAATGCCATTATGACCAAAGATTTTAAAAGAGCTTTGGATAAGGCAGAAAAAAATAATAATGGCTTTTTTGCAGGAATCCCTATATTCTTTAAAGATCTCACAAATATTGAAGGCTTACCAACTTATCATGGATCGGAAGCATTTGCCAATGTTAAGCCATCGAAAAAATCAGACCCGATAGCCAAACAAATATTTTCGATGGGTTTTATCAATTTAGGAATGAGTACTATGCCTGAATTTGGTTTTACCTGTTCAACCGAATATCCTGACCTTACAAATACTAAAAACCCTTGGAATCTGGAATATAGTGTTGGAGGTTCTTCGGGGGGTGCTGGTGCTTTGGTGGCAGCTGGTGTTGTTCCACTAGCGCACTCAGCAGATGGTGGTGGTTCTACCCGAATTCCTGCTGCATGTTGTGGACTTGTGGGGCTAAAAGCCAGTAGAGGTAGAATAAAACTATCCGATATTTTTGCTCGCCAAATTATTGAGATCTGTATTGATGGAATTGTTTCCCGGTCAGTACGTGATACTGCTCATTTTTATGCAGAAGCAGAAAAATATTACCACAACAAAAAGCTTCCATCTATTGGTTTGGTAAATCGACCACTAGAAAAAAAATTAAACATAGGATTCACACATATTGCAGGTCAGAATATTGTGGCAGATAAGGCGAGCATAGAAGCTTTAGATGAAACGACAAAACTATTAGAACAGTTAGGACATACAGTTAAACTGGTTCAAATGCCGGTTAGCGATGAAATGGTTGATTATTTTAAATACCTGTGGGCAATGAATGCCTTCATCGTGAAAAAGTTTGGGAAGGTATTATTCAAAGATTTCAATCCTAAAAAACTAACAAAATTAAGTAATGGTCTGGCTAAATATTATTGGGCAAATATGCGTAAAACCCCAACTTTTATTAAAGCTTTGAAACATTCAGGTGAAACTTACAAACAATTTCTGGAAGAAAATAAAATTGATGTTTTACTAACACCAACACTAGCACATTTAACTCCGGAATTAGGCTATATTGGAACGCATCTTGATTTTGAAACAATATTTTCCAGAATGGCTAAGTGGGCATGCTTTACTCCTTTTGCAAATGCTACAGGATCGCCGTCACTCACCTTGCCTTTACAGCATTATAAAGAAAAAAACCTTCCGATAGGAATGATGTTCGGTGCCGGTTTCGGACAAGAAAGATTATTGTTGGAATTAGCTTTACAGCTAGAGGAGGCTAAACCTTGGAAGAAAATCAACGAATAAAGATTCAAACCTTTCTCTCTTGTGAGAAATAAGGCGCTTATTTTTCTGAAATAGCTGTTTTATTTTAATGTTTTCTTTTTCTGAAATTCTAAAAATCAAGCGTAAGATCTTACAAATCGATGTGAAATCTGACGCTTTGAAATGAAATTCTAACCCTTTTTTTATCTAAAAGATTCTGTTATATTAAAAAGTTAAATGTTACCATACTATCTAACTTTGAAAGCCCTCTCTGAATTTTTGTACATATAAACCATTTATGACACAGGATCTTATTAAAAATAGTATTTTAAATCTGTCAATGGATGCATTGGTGGTTTTGAATGATGAAAGTAGAGTGATTTTCTGGAATGTGAAAGCTAGTGAATTGTTTGGTTATACTATTAATGAAGTGATGGGAGAAGATATTGCCGAATTGATCATTCCTGATGAATTTGTTGACAAACATAATTTTGGTTTCAATAGGTATATGCAAACCAAAAAATCAAATATTCTCGAAAAAGTAATAGAGATCAATGCAAAACATAAAAGTGGTAAACAGATTCCAATACAACTTAAGTTGAGCCATGTAAAAGATGGAGCACTGGATTTTTTCGTAGCATTCATCAGAGATTATAGTGAAGTACTTAAGAAAAATGATGAAATTTTAGATCAGAAAAAAAAGCTGGAAGAATATATCGAAAGTAATTTACAATTGGAGAATTTTGCCTATTATGCTTCACACGATTTACAAACTCCCCTGCAAAATATAATCAACTTTTCGAGCTTATTGGATCGTTTCACAAGAACTAAACTCAACGATAAAGAAGAAAAATATTTAGACTTTATAAGAAGTGGAGCAAAACAAATGCAAACACTTATAAACGAACTGCTAAACTTTTCTGTAATTGGTAATTCAGAACTGAATAAGTCCAATATATTACTTACTGAACTTATGGATGAAGTTTTAGAAGTCGTTCAATTGGAATTAAATGAACAAAATGTTATCTTAAATTTTTCTTTTGAACAAGACAGGGTAATTATGGATAAAGTATTAATTAAACAGGTTTTAATTAATTTAATTTCCAATTCTATTAAATTCAGAGATGAAAATAGAAAACCGTTTATTGAACTGATAGGCAAAGTAAAAGAAAATAAGCATTTATTTTGTGTAAAAGATAATGGTGTTGGTATTCCGGAAGATAAACTCGATGCTGTACTGGGGATATTCAAAAGATTACATAACAAGTCGAAGATTAAAGGTTCGGGAATTGGCTTGGCACTCTGTAAAAAAATTATCGAAAAACACGATGGAGAAATATGGATAGAATCTGAATTGGGGCAAGGAACAAGTGTCAATTTCACCATACCATTTATATAAATAAATAATAATGAGTAATAAATTTAATTATTTAATTTTTATTGATGATGATGTACCAACCAATATTTACCATGAAGTAATATTGGAAGTGGCTGACCTATGTAATGAATACAAGTTTTTTGAAGATTCTCAAGAAGCATTAGCACATATTAAAGATTTAATAGAGAACAATAAAGAACTACCTGAATTAATATTTTTGGACTTACACATGCCTGGTCTGTCTGGTTGGGATTTTCTCGATATATATAAAACATTAAAAGAAAATTTGCCTGAAGTAATCATTTTAACGACAAGCCTTAACCCATTAGATAAAGAAATAAGTAAGAAATATAAACAAGTAAGAAAGTATATGAATAAACCACTCGAAGAAGAATTAATAAAAGAATTACTTGGTGTGTTAAACAATTCTTGAATATATTTCATGATTATGAAAACACGATGTCAGTGGGCTTGCAAAAACGAAGCAGAGCAAATTTATCATGATAAAGAGTGGGGCGTACCAGTTTACGACGATCAGACATTATTCGAGTTATTAATATTAGAAGGAGCACAAGCCGGACTTAGTTGGTCAACAATTCTGGCGAAAAGAGAAAACTATCGCAAAGCGCTGGACAATTTTGACATAAATAAAATTGCAGCATACCAAGAAGACAAAATTGCAGCATTATTATCGAACGCTGGAATTGTAAGAAATAAACTAAAGATAAATTCGGTAGTAACCAACGCCAAGGCATTTATACTTGTTCAGCAGGAATTCGGGAGTTTTTCAAAATTTATATGGGAGTTTGTAGATGGAAAACCAATACAGAATAAATGGACAAAAAGGGAAGATGTTCCGGCGAAAACTGAACTATCAGATAAAATTAGCAAAGCACTTAAAAAAAGAGGATTCAAATTTATTGGTTCAACAATATGTTATGCCTTTATGCAGGCAGTAGGTATGGTAAACGATCATGTTGTAGATTGTTTTCGATATGAAGAAGTAAGTAAAGGATCATCAGATAATATCTATTTGTAATGTCCTTTTAATTTTTAAAATCACTCGTAAAGTAACACTTCCATAGTTTATGCTGAAAAACTACTACCTCAATATAGCACATAGCGCAATCATTCCTACCTTTGTAATCTCTTTCAAAAAAAACTAAAATGAAACGCATACAATCAGCGCTGATCTCTGTTTATCACAAAGAAAATCTTGAACCGCTCATTGCTTTACTTGACCGTTTAAATGTTACCATTTATTCAACAGGAGGAACACAAAAACACATTGAATCGCTGAATGTTGATGTAATGTCTGTTGAATCGGTAACCGGTTATCCTTCGATATTAGGGGGAAGGGTAAAAACACTACACCCAAAGGTGTTTGGCGGTATTTTAGCACGCAGAGATGATGAAGGTGATTTATCTGAAGTTGCAGAATATGAAATTCCGGTTGTCGATCTTGTGATCGTTGATCTTTATCCATTTGAAGAAACTATTGCCAATACCGATGATGTTTCACAAATAATTGAAAAGATAGATATAGGTGGAATTGCTTTGATAAGAGCAGCTGCAAAGAATTATAAAGAAACGCTAATTATTTCTCATCAGGGGCAATACATGAAATTGCTCGAAATACTGTTGGATCAAAATGGTAGTACTAGCAATGAACAACGTAAACAGTTTGCTTTAGAAGCTTTTCATACTTCATCGCATTATGATTCGGCAATATTCAATTGGTTTGATACACAAGTTACACCAGCTGAAGATGAAATGCCAAAGCATCATTTGAAATTAAGTAATTTCAATGCAGGTCGTGTGTTGCGATATGGTGAAAATCCGCATCAGGCAGGCGTTTTTCATGGAAATCTTGATGCTATGTTCGATCAATTGAATGGAAAAGCACTTTCTTATAATAACCTAGTAGATATAGATGGAGCTGTGCAATTAGTAGCAGAATTTGAAGATACTTGTTTTGCTATTTTGAAACATACGAATTCGTGTGGTCTTGCTGTTCATGAAAACCTTACCGAAGCATATAAAATGGCATTGGCAGGCGATCCTGTTTCCGCTTTTGGTGGAATTTTATGTACCAACAGAACCATCGATCTTCAAACAGCCGAAGAAATACACAAACTATTCTGTGAAGTTTTAATAGCACCGGATTATGAACCGGCAGCACTGGATCTTCTAAAAGGAAAGAAAAACAGAATTATACTGAAACAAAAACCTGTTGAGCTGCCTGAGAAATTAGTGAAAACCGTTTTAAATGGAATTCTTGAACAAGATAAAGACAGCAATATTCAAACGAAAGACGACTTAGTCTGTGTTACGCAAAAAGCACCTGAAGCTGAGCAGATAGAAGACTTATTATTCGCTAATATTGCCGCAAAACACTTGAAATCAAATACCATAGTTCTGGCAAAAAATAAGCAACTACTAGGTATGGGCTGTGGACAAACGTCGCGCATCGATGCCTTGAAGCAAGCAATAGAAAAAGCCAATCGTTTAGGGTTTGACCTGAATGGAGCTGTTATGGCTTCCGATGCTTTTTTTCCATTCCCAGACTGTGTGGAGGAGGCACATAAAGCAGGGATTATTGCTGTGATTCAGCCAGGTGGTTCTAAAAACGATCAGTTGAGTATTGATTATTGCGATGCCAACGATTTGACAATGGTAACAACTTCAAAACGTCATTTTAAACACTAGCGGGAACTTTTTGAAGGCTTATTGAATTGTACTTGCTTTTAAATCGAAATCCCAAAAGCATTTACAATGAGAGTTGCATTATTCGCCGACATACATGGCAAATTCCTTTTACCTTTCAAATTGGTACATCTGTATCAACAAGAAACAGGCAAGCCCGTTGATCTGATACTTCAGTGTGGAGATATGGGCGCTTTTCCTAATCTGAAGAATTTAGATAAAGCCACGATCCGACATGCCGAAAAAGATCGCGATGAATTAGGTTTTCATGATCGTTTTATAAAAGCTGATTTACAAATTAAAGATTTTTTAGAGCGTTTGAATATAGATATGATCTGTGTGAGAGGTAACCACGAAGATCATTTATTCCTAAATGAACTAGAACAAGAAGCAGCCGACCAAACCAGATTCAGTATTGATGCCTATAAACAGGTTTGGGTTTGTAAGTCGGGTGTAAAACAACAATTCATTAAAAATGATGAATGCCTGACCTTTGTTGGAATTGGTAGAATAGGGGACAGGAAAGGAAGAACACACGAGCAGTTCATTCAGGAATATGAAAAGCGGCAGATTCAAAAACTACTGAAAACCAAAGAGCATTTCGATATACTCATTACACACGATAAAGATGATTCAAGCGAACGTGGTTATGGAATGACAGAGATTAGAAAAGTACTCGATAATGTTATTTTTCAATATCATTTCTACGGGCATACCGGAGAAGCATTCAATATAATTGAAGATGTAAATGGTATAACCCAAAGCTGCAAGATCAAAGAATTAAAATTCGATAGAACGGGTATTTTACCAGAAGCCTGTATGCTCATATTAGAGAAAAGAGGAGAAGAAGATTTTACATTGGAAATTGTAGATCAAAAGCTAAGTAACAAGCTTCAGAAGTGGAATTGGAAAGGTGTGGATTAATGATGATATAAACTAAAAAAGTAAGGATGTTATACTCATCCCCTTGTTGGTCGCTGACCAACAGGCAACTCACTACCATCAATCGATTCAGCAACCAGCAATGCATATTTTCAAAAACCATTCAAATTCCCAAAACATTCTCCTACATCAACACGCCATTCTTGGCTTCTACTTTAGGAGGAAGATCACTAGAATTGAGCATTTCTCTAAGGATAAAGAAAATTTATTCTGATTCTTCCACAACAACAACCCTTACAATAACCGACTTGGAAGTAGGCGTGTTACTTTGTAAGGCGGTAGCATCGATCGGTACCAATACATTCGCTTCTGGAAAATAGGTGCCAACACAACCCACCGGAATATCATAAGGAACCACTACGAAGTTAGGAGCTAAACGTTCAATACCTCCGTGATCGTTGTAAATGTTCACCTTGTCTTGAGCTTTAAGGTTCAAGCGCTGCATATCTTTCTTATTCATCAGAATGACACGTCTTTCATTATAAATGCCCCGATAACGATCATCCAGACCGTAGATAGTAGTATTGAACTGATCGTGGCTCCGTAATGTCATCATTACAAAATCTTCATCGTTTACGTTCAAAGCTTCACAATGAGCAGCAGTGAAATATGCTTTTCCATCTATAAAGTTCCCTGATCGGGCAACATTTGGTAAATAAAAACCATTTTCTGCACTAACTCTTTTATTATAGTTATCGAACCCTTTGATATTATGTTCTATTTCATCACGAATATGGTCGTAACTTTCGAGGTATTTATCCCAGTTTACTTTTGAATCAGGAATAGTAGCTTTCGCCAAACGACAAACAATAGCAGGCTCGCTTAGTAGTTTATCAGAAAAAGGAGGTAGAACGCCCTGAGAGCTATGTACAAACCCCATAGAATTCTCAACCGTTACAAATTGATCTTTACCATTCACCACATCTTGATCTGTTCGCCCCAAACAAGGAAGGATCAAGGCTTCTTTACCATGTACCAAATGACTTCTGTTCAATTTGGTTGATACATGAACGGTGAGCGTACATTGTTCCAATGCTTTTGCTGTATATAAAGTATCGGGTGTTGCAGAAAGAAAATTGCCACCCATAGCAAAAAATACCTTTGCCTTGCCTTCATACATTGCCTTAATGCTATTTACAACATCATAGCCATGTTTTTCAGGAACTTCAAATCCAAAGTTTTTACGAATATTATCGGCAAGAGCTTTTGGTGGTCGTTCAACTATTCCAACCGTTCTGTCACCCTGAACATTACTATGTCCACGCACCGGACAAGTACCAGCGCCGGCTTTGGCAATACTTCCTTTTAAAAGCAGAAGATTTACCACTTCTTTAATGGTGTCAACTGCATTATAATGCTGTGTTAAACCCATTGCCCAACAAACAATGATCTTCGATTTTTTAGCGAGTAAGGCTACGATCTTTTCAATTTCTGAAAGTGGAATACCACAGATCGGTAGCAAGGTTTCGACATCAATATGGCTAATATGTTGTTGGTACTGTTCAAAACCAATAGTTTTGTTCTGAATGAAAGCATGATCCAGTGCATCTTGTTTTACCAACAAATGATTGATGATCTGAAGTAAAGCCTGATCGCCATTTAACTTTACCTGTAAATAATAATCACTTAATTTCGTTTTTCCACCGATAATGGTTTTCAGTTCCTGAGGGTCGTTAAAACTAACGAGCCCTGCTTCCTTAACAGGATTGACCGAAATGATCGTAGCACCGTTGCGCTTTGCTTTTTTCAATGCGTTGAGCATACGCGGGTGATTCGTTCCGGGATTTTGTCCCATTACCATAATCACTTCGGCTTTTTCAAAGTCTTCGAGCTTTACCGAACCTTTTCCAATACCTAAAGTTTGCCCTAATGCTTTTCCGCTACTTTCGTGGCACATATTACTGCAATCGGGTAAGTTATTCGTTCCAAATTCCCGAACAAAAAGCTGATACAGAAAAGCGGCTTCATTACTTGTTCTTCCGGAAGTATAGAAAATAGCCTCATCGGGATCAGCAAGATTATTCAGATGTTGAGCGATTAATGAAAAAGCAGCGTCCCATGAAATTTCTTCATAGTTTTCGTTGCCTTCTTTCAAATACATCGGCTGCGCTATCCTTCCTTTTTTTCCTATTTCAAAATCTGAGAGCACCGCTAATTGTTGAATACTATTTTGTTTAAAAAATTCGGGATAAAGTGCTTTTGCTGTTGCTTCTTCTGCGATGGCTTTTACGCCATTTTCACAATATTCTCCCAAACTGCTTCTTTCATCATCGGGATCGGGCCAGGCACAACCAGGACAATCTATTCCCTTTTTCTGATTCAGTTTATTCAATACCTTTAAGCCTTTAGCAATCGGCATTTCATTGTTTACATGCTTGAGGGCAATACCAACAGCTTTTAAACCACCAGCAACCTCTTGTGCTTTTCCCAGTTTTATTCCGGTTAACTTTTCTGAAGTTTCTGAATCGTGTTTTTTGCGCTTACTCATTTTATGACTTTAGTAATCCTGCTTTAGGGTTCGGATAATTATCAGATTCGTCTTCATCCCGATCATCCAGACAAACAAAATCCTTTTCTACTGTTAAGCTAAGCTTCGATCCATTGCTTTGTTCAATAGTATCATAAAAGCCAATTTTATCGTCTGAAGCCCATTCTTCAGCAAAAGAAAGTGGTAAAAATATAGTGATCTTATTATTTTGAATGCTAGCATACATTCGTTCGGAAGTTGCTGTTGAAGTCAAACCATACGAAAATAACTGCTCAGCAATTTGTGTTTTTTCCTCTACAAATCCTTTTTCAATGTATTGTTGTACTTCCGTTTTGGTCAATCTGAAACGAATACTGTTGCCTTTTATCCTTATTTTCATAGAAAATGATCGATTCTGAATCAAAATATTAAAAATACACCAACTGAGTTTAAGTGTTGAAATAACACTCATTATTTTTGAAGCATGAATATTCGTTTAGATGGAAAAAATGCGCTGGTATGTGGAAGTACACAGGGAATTGGAAAAGCAAGTGCAGAAGCCTTGGCAGCACTAGGAGCTAATGTTATTTTACTTGCGCGTAATGAAGAAAAGTTAAAAGCAGTAGCAGAAGCCTTGGCAACAGACACAGGACAGCAACACAGTTATCTTGTACACGATTTTTCAGATGCTTCGGGATTGAAGGATAAGCTTACCAATTTTTTAGCGGCCTATAAAAATCCGATTCATATATTGATAAATAATACCGGAGGACCACCTGCAGGTCCGATTATTGATGCCGACACTGAAGCTTTTCTGCAAGCAATGAATAATCATCTTATTTCAAATCATATATTGGTACAGACTTTAGTGAATGGAATGAAAAATGAAGGCTATGGACGCATCATTAATATCATTTCTACTTCAGTGAAAATACCAATTGCTGGCTTGGGTGTTTCAAATACAACACGTGGTGCGGTTGCGAGCTGGGCAAAAACTATGGCTAATGAATTAGGGAAATTCGGGATAACTGTAAATAATGTTTTACCCGGATTTACAAGTACAGCCCGATTAACGGCAATTATTCAAAAAAGAGCTGAAAAAGCAAATATTTCTGAAGAAGCATCGGCTGATAAAATGAAATCGAGTGTACCGGCAGGTCGCTTTGGTGGTGCTGAAGAAATTGCCAATGCAGTCGCATTCTTAGCTTCACCAGCAGCAGCATACATTAACGGAGTCAGCTTACCGGTCGATGGTGGAAGGACGGGATGTATATGATTTAAGTCGTAATTCATCGAAGCTGTCAATGGTTTAATAGTCCACTGTCCACAAAGAAGTATATTTACTCAACACATCGCCATACATCTGGCATTTAAAACTATTTTTTGAGTTGGAAAATAGAAGTTAGCGACGAGGCACTGCCTCGTCGCTAACGCTCAATTGTATTAAATGTATAGTGGTCTTTCTACCCACTTAAAAGGTATTATTTTGTGTTCTGTGTTCTGTGGACTAATTTTAAAATTTCATTAAACACCGTAACATAAATTATATAGTAAAATCAAAAAACTAAAGCTCAACTTAAGGCTTACGATACATTATATCCGACCTAAGCACATACTTTGTTCCTGATAAAACAGGGTTTCCTTCGTGTTTTTGTTCATGAATAAAACATAAGGCTGTACCTGTTTTAGGATTTATATCGATATTATTAAATTTTGTTTCTCCACCAGAAAAGTCTTCATTGAGATAAATCATAAAAGTAATTCTACTTTCTTCTTTGTCGTTTCTCTTGAACCTTCCATCAATATGTCTTTTGAATCTTTGTTTTGACTCATATTTATAGAATCTGAACTGTTCATTCAAGCCTATTGCTTTTGAATCATCAATTTCTAATGGACAATAAGGCTTTAAAATTTCCCAATACTTTTGAGCAAGTGATGTATCGTGGTAGATTAGCCTAAAATTGTTTCGTATCCCTCTCATCATCTTTGCTCCTGAAGAAAGACTTACTTTCGCTTCTTCATATCCTTTTTGTTCACTAAACAGAATTAGCGTTTCACATTGTTCTGTACTCAAAAAATCATCTATTGTCCAGATAATATCGCTATGGTATGTAATTTTCATTGAATGAGAATAAGAGAATGTTTAAGTTTGAATAATGTGTATCTTCAGAAATAACTAACTTAGCATAAAATTAATTCATTACCATGAAAGTTTTTTCACTATTCATTGTTACGCTTATTTTCTTTAATATAAGCAGTTTAGGACAAACAGATGCTTCTGAAAACATAAATTCCACGAACAATAAACGAGTTAAAAATATTTATTTTGAACTTGGTGGTGCGGGTGTGTTACAAAGTTTAAATGTTGATTTTAGATTAGGTAAAACAAAATTCAATGGTTGGGGTTTTAGAATTGGTATTGGACAGTACAATGAATATACCTACTCACGATTTTCTGAACGTCGATCATATAACGTATTACTACCTATTGGCATTAATAATTTTATTGGTAAGAAAAAACATCTTTTTATTGTGGAATTGGGGCTGACTTCAATGTATTCTTATAAATATCAAGAATATACTCAATATAACAGCCTGAGGCGCGAACATAAAATGTTATTTTTAGGATATTTGAACACAGGTTATCGTTTACAAAATAAAGAAACAGGATTCATGTTCCAATTGCTTTGGTCGCCCGTTGTTAATATCAACTATAGAAATGATTTTACAAATAGTAGAATTATTCCTTATTGGTTTGGTATTGGTTTGGGGTTTCAAGTTTTTAAGTAATCATGTAAGAATTTCTTTATAGTTCTTTTGAAAAAACTTAACTCATCGGACTATTTTACTCTACCTTAAATTCTCTTAGAACCGGCAAGGCTTTATTATTAAAATCGAATAGTGCCTGATTTTCCCAGGGCGATGCACTCGCTGATGTAGTTCCTTTCCAGGCGATCAGTTCTGCACCCCAATAACAAAAACCTATACCTTGTTCGGTTTCGCTTACTATCGATTTAATATTGGATATAAATGCGCTTTGTCCTTCAGGTGTTGCCGGGAAATCCGATAAGATCAACTGTTCCTGTAAACCTACTATATTGTTTGTCCAGTCGTTCCAGCCAAGTGTAAATGGATAGGCTGTTTCCGCAATAAGAACTTCTTTATTAAAACTTGTTGATAATGTATTCAGTTTTTGTTTCAGTGCTGATAAAGATTTACCATGCCAAATCGGATAAAACGAAAGTCCGATAATATCGTAATCAACGGTATTAAGTTGACTAAAGAAATCTTCGGCGTAATCTATGCCAGCATAATGAAGGATGATTTTACATCTTTCACTATTTGCTCTAACGGTTTCTGCTGAACTCTTAAGTAAGTCTATGAATTGTGATGGGTTTGTATGTAAATTTCCCAAAGGAAATAAAAAACCATTATTGATCTCGTTTCCAATTTGAATAAAATCGGGTTCAATTTCGGTAATGATTTTTTCAGTATGATTAACAACGCGTTCTTTTAACTGCTCGAAGTTATCGTTCTCCCATGCCGTTGGTATTTTCTGATGTCCGGGGTCTGCCCATGTATCGGAAAAGTGTGGACAGATCCAGATTTTGAATCCTTGTTCTTTCAGCGACTGAGCAAAAGTTTTAACCTCTTCAAAACCCGAATGTTCGTTATCGGGGTTTACCCATAGCCGTAAGCGAATGGTATTTACACCATTGTTTTTGAGTATATTTATAAAATCATCGGTTTCTCCGGCAGCATCAAAAAATGTAGGATCATATTCCGCTATTTCAGGAAAACGAGAAATATCCACACCAGAAATAAAAGAAATTTCGACTGGTTCAATAACCACATCATTATCGTCGTTTTTCGAGCAGGAAATTAAAAACAGGATTATGAGGCATAAAATAAAATATCGTTTCATAAGCTATTTGTCTAATCTATTTTGCCAATTTATTCGTTCATCAGCATTCAAAGATAGTTCTGATAGAATTTCATCTAACTGAGTATATGTTTCCCAATAGTCAACTGATATATTCTCAGCTATCATTTTCACTACTCTTTCTTCCAATTCGTTCACCCTTTTCCCTTTCCAGATCTTATCTGCCAAACTTACAAGCAAGTCTTCTAATTTCAGATCATCCTCTTTCCAATTTCCATGTGTATAAGCAAATCTTGCAAGTTCTTCTGAATAACCCAAACGAATCAAAAGGTTTTTGCCAAGTATTTCATGTTCTTTACCAGAAGCATATATTTCTTCTTTAATCAACGTTTTACCAATATCGTGGGTTGCTGCGCCAAATAAAACCAATTCATCATCTACATCAAGCAAAGACCAATTTTCTTTAAGTTTATTTAGAAGTTCAAATGCCGTAGTATGAACTATTTGTAAATGATTGCTCAATCGTTTGGGAGCATCAAGACTTTCTAAAATCGTTATGATATTTTCCGGTAAATCTATTGGTTCCACAAGTTATTAATTATTCACCAAGAATGTAATTATCATCCCATTTTCAATATCGTAACTAAAGGCTTTTTCATTGTATTGAAACTGAACTTTTCTACTTTCATCATTATGATTAAAAGCAATAATAGCTAGCGTGTTATCAGGATTTTTAAAAGCAACCTGAGCTATTCCCTGACTGCGTGTATCCATCGTTTCGATGCGTTTTGCTTTGGGCTGAACGAATTTTGAAATATGCCCGAGTAATACAAACTCTTCGTTTTGTGTAATTACTTTACTTGAAGAATTGATCGTTACAACTCCTCTGCAATCCTGACAACCACCGTTCTTGGGGCCATTATTTTCGTTGAGTGCCAGATTCCAGAATAAAATTGTTTTCGACCAATTTCGTGAAGCACCGACAATAAGGTTATCGATATTCCAAGCTAAATTGAACCCATAGTCAGGTGCAAAATCACCGCCGGAACATTCTGTAAAATAAATACCTTTATTGGGGTGAGATTGATGCACATTGCTCATAGCTGAAACATCACCTGCATAACAATGGAAGGCAATTCCATCAATATAACTCTTGGCTGTTTCATCGTTGAGAATACTCAATGGAAAAGTGATATTATCCCAATTATGATCGTAAATAATGATCTTAGTTTCAATTCCATTTTCATCAAATTCAGGTCCTATGTAATCTCTTATGAATATCTTTTGATCTTCGGCGGTCATTTGCATGCTCATATAAGGTGCATTGTGTAAGGGTTCATTCTGAATCGTAATCGCATATATTGGAATATTTCTGCTATTCATTGCCTCTATGTATTTTACAAAATAATTCGCATAGCTGGCAAAGTAAGTTTGTTGTAAATTACCACCATTGGTAAGCGAAGTATTTGTTTTCATCCAGGCAGGAGCCGACCAAGGGGAAGCAATGATCTTTATCTCGGGATTAATGGCTAGTATTTGTTGTAAAAGCGGAATCAGATGTTCGTCTTCAATGGAAAGATCGAAGTTTGTTTGTAATGAATCAACTTGATTCGGTTCTAGATCATTGTAGGTGTAATTTGAAAGGGAAAAGTCAGAAGCGCCTATTGTTAAACGAAGGCAAGAAATACCAATTCCATTTTCTGAACTGAATAGCGATTGTAGTAATTCGTTTCGCTCTGAATTGTTTAAATAGTTTTGAATGATATAAGCAGATGACCCTGTTAATGCTGCTCCGAAGCCGGTCATTTCCTGATATTCTATTGTTTCATTGATATTAACATTCACATCAAAATCAGGTGTGAATTGATAGGCAAGGTTCTGTTCTTCTTTTAATAATTTAACCACTCCACTTTTATCCGATTTCCAAACCTCTACCTTTCTTTCAATATTGGATGAATTATTCTGAGGGGGATTTGTATTATCATCTTTTGAACAGGCTACCAATAGAGTAGAGATGAAAAATATCAGAGCAGAATATTGAACAACTGTTTTGGGATTCATCATATTTTCTAATCTTATTCAAAGATATGGTTTTACAAAGACCTAAAAGGATTGGGTGTATCTGTTTTAAAATGGGAGTATCTAATTCTTGAAGGACTGTAAATAAAAAATACCCAATAAGTTATTTCTTTTTTTATAGTAATTTTAAGGTGAAAATCGAACTCAATATTCATTTAAGACAAACCACTTTGAATGAAAAAATGCCAATACTTATATCCAAAACTAGTTTTACTTTTATTTTTTCACTTTAATTGTTTGGGACAAACAAATCTTGAAATATTACAAGAACTAGAAGAAATAAGAGATAAAATTGCTGATGTTGTAGGAAATGCTAAGCTACCACCTCAAATTGAAATTTCAGAGAGTGAGGCATTAGTTTCTAAGATCAATTTTAATAATAGCACCATTACTTTTAGTCAAAAAGCATATTATATATGTAAAAGCTTTGGTAATCAAAAAGAGGATGCTCTTGCGTTTATTTTAGGACATGAATTAGCCCATTATTATAATTCTCATAACAAATTAGGCACCACCTGCCAAGTATATGGATTTTCAAATACATCAGATAAAAAGAGTGAATTTGAGAATGAAATATTCAAAACAATAGAGTCTTCTGCCGATATAGAAGGAGTTATATATGCTTATCTTGCCGGGTATAATAGTGAAAATATACGAGCTGATGTGATAAGAAAAATATATGAAGATTTCAAATTGAATGATAATTCTCCAAATTATCCAAACCTTCAAGATAGGTTATTACATATTAATAATGCAGAAAAAGAATTGAGTAAGCTAATCCCAAGCTTTGAAACAGCATACCAATTATTCGTATGGGGGGAATATGATGATGCTATTAATATTTATGAACAATTGATAAATAAATTTCCAAGTCGTGAAATGTATAGTAATGCTGCAGCTTGTATGATTGCTGCGGTATTAAACGATCAGAATAATGAGTTGTATGATGAACTTAAAAATTATGTATATCCTCTGGAAATTGATTTACGTTCAAATCTTATCACTACAAGAAATACCCCTAATTATGGCTTAAATAGATTTTCTCAAAAGAGTATTAATTATATTAGAAAAGCCAAAATGTTTTTAAAAAAGGCCAAATCTTTAGATCCCACTTATATTCAGACGTACATTAATGAGGCGGTTTTAATGGAGATTACTAATGACGATGCTTTTAAAACAGCACTTAATACAATAAAGGAGTTGGCAGACATTAAAAATAGTGCGGACCTAGAAATTAATTATAACCTACTATTATTTATAAATTATCATAGAAATGGAGATATAAAGAAGGCGGAGGAAATTTTTACAAAAGCAAAAAAAATTAACGAACAAAATACCTTCATTAAGAAGAATCAGCATTTATTGAACAAAGGTTTTGAAAAAAATAAAAATGATGTCGGCGAACCAGTAAGCTGTGAAAAAATAAAACTTAATGGACAAGCCAATCAAATTAAAGACATTGTTAAAAATTATTCAACAACTAAGGGTTTAACAGAAGTATCAGTTAATGAGGGGCAATATATCTATTTGTCTGAAGCCAATGAAAAAACAGGCATTTCTGAAAATCAACTTAAAATTGTGGCAAATGAAAATAAGCTGAAAACCTTTATTTCAATTAGTGAAAATTATAAAAATACTTCTGGAAAAGGCATTAAAATTGGCGACTCTATAAAAACACTGATAGAAAAATATGGTGAAGCAAATATTAGCATGCCTCACCGAACAGGGTTTCTTTATTGTTATGATAAAGATGGAGTTACCTTCTTTGTTAACGCCAAACAAAAAGTTGAATCATGGACGATCTACGAATCTTATAGTCGATAAAAAAACCTTTTCCTTAGAAGAAGTTCCTATTTACATAAAGTTTTATATTTTTGATAGACCATAAATAACCTATTGAAAAAAAAGACTTTATGAATTACCTTTTTTACTCACTTTTCCTTCTCACATCATTTTGTTTAACCTTATCTGCACAGAAGCTGCCTCAAGCACCTAATGTACTTAACGCCGACAGTACTAAGCAAGGTAAATGGATCTTTTATTTCAGTGAAGAGATGGAGGAAACTATTATAGAAGACTCGATAAGCTATTACAGAATTGCTGAATACGATAATGATGCTCCACAAGATACCATAAGAGATTACTATAAAACAGGTGAGCTATACCGAAAAGCGAATATGATTTTACTAAAAGGTAGAGAAGTAGAAGATGGAATAGTTACCTGGTATCATAAAAATGGAGAGAAAAGCAAAGAAGTGAGTTACACTCAGGGAGAAGATGGTAAATTGAATAAATGGGATAAAAATGGAGAGCCTGTTTTAGATTTTGAATATTATTTCGCAATGTCTATTGCCGAGTACTACAATAAAAACGGTAGGAACTACAATAAATCAATAAATTACGGAGAGCAAGCTCTAGAAAAAGCTGAAATTGAATTTGGCGTACACCATAAAAATTATGGAGAAGCACTGAATAATTTAGCGATACTATACAAAGAAATAGGAAAATATGGTAAAGCATTAAAGTACAATTTAGAAGCCGTTGAAAGTGTTGGAAATAATTTAGGAAAAGAGCACCCTTCTTATTTAGTGGCTTCCGTTAACTTAGCTAAATTGTATTTTTCGATGGGGAATTATGAAGCTGCTTTTCCAATATTCAAAGAGTCGCTGATTACAATTGAAAACGATCTTGAAACCTACAACTTTGCTCATACAATTGTACTGAATGATTTTGCACGACTATTAGTTGATATGGGAGCATATAATAATGCATTACCACTTTATAAAAAGGCAATTGAACTCAACAAAAGTAGAGAGCATTACGAATACGGTATTAATTTAATGAATTTAGCAACATTATATGAGTTGATGGATAATTATGATGCCGCTGCAGAGCTATATCCTAAGGCTTCAGAAAACTTAGGTAATTATTTAGGAAAACAACATTTTTATTACGGAGTATTTCTAAACAATAATGCTGATTTTCATAAGTCTATCAAAAACTATGATAAAGCATTATCTACCTATGTTTTAGCTCAAGAAAATATAGAGAACAGTGTAGGAAAAAAGCATCTATTATACGCAACTTGTTTATTTGGTTTAGCAAAATTACATCAGGAAACAAATAATTTTGAAAAGGCATTCCCCCTTTATAGTAAAGGTATAGAGATAGTTGAAGAAATCTTAGGTGAGCAACATCCTGAATATAGTGAATTCTTACAGCGTATATCTTCGTTTTACAAATCGTCAGAAAATTATAATGATGGAATTGCTTACCTTACACAAAGCAACCAGATCAGACGAAATAACCTACTCCAAATTCTTTCTTTTACATCAAAAAAAGGACAGCAAAGCTACCTGAAAACACAAAGCGATTTTTTGGATTTCACTGCTTCCTACCAACACCAAAGCCCCAATAACTATTCTGAATTGAATGAAATATTGTACGATAATGAGCTACTTTGGAAAGGTCTGTTACTTTCTAATCAGCAACAATTTTCTGAGCAAATAAAAGCAAGCAAAGACACTACTTTGACAAATCAATACACCGAATGGCAATCGATCAATGAAATTATTGGTTATCAGAGTACCCTATCCCTCAAAAGAA
Source organism: Chitinophagales bacterium (assembly GCA_020628375.1). GTDB lineage: Bacteria > Bacteroidota > Bacteroidia > Chitinophagales > UBA2359 > JAHDDA01. The sequence goes on from JAHDFD010000029.1 coordinate 32,535, forward strand.
GAATATACGATGTTGATAGTCTGCAAAAGCTTTCAGATAAAATGGAAGAAAACCTTGCCCTTCGATCGGCAGAATTTTCAAATTTAAGAAAAACACAAACCGCGACCTGGAAAGATATACAACAAAAACTAAAATCGAATGAAATAGCTATAGAGTTTATCGATTTTGAAAATCAGCATGAAAACAATGAAGAAAACGAGCAATTATATGCTGCTATTGTTTTGCGTTCTTCGGGTTCGCCTCAATATATTCCTTTGTGTAAAGAAACAGATTTATTAAGACAACTGAATCAGCAAAAACAACAACTCAACGAACAAATTACTGCTATTTATGCTTCTAGAGGTATCAGTAATGAAGAGGAAGATGCAAAGCCACTGTTTACAGGTACAGACAAATCATTGCACGAATTATTATGGCAACCATTAGATAGTATGCTAACAAATGTAAATACCATTTATTACGCACCATCAGGTTTACTACACAAAGTGAATTTAGCAGCTATTACCAATGAATCGGATAATGTCTTAGCAGAAAAATATAACTTTCACTTACTAGGTAGTACTCGACAATTACTCAATTATAAAACCAATAAAGCCCAAAAAGAAAATCTGTTACTTTATGGTAATATTGCATTCGGAGAAAATTCGCAATTAGAAAAGTCAATAGCGGTGAAAGATACAAATAGTATTTCTATCGATCACGATCCTTATGCTGAAGCAGTACGTTCAATGAGCCTGAATCTGAAAGAACTTCCTGGCACACAGCAAGAAGTAAAGGCAATAGCTAACTTAGCGAAAAGAAAACATAATTATATCCTGAAAGAACAGAACGAGGCAACAGAAAGCAACTTTAAAACCTTATCAGAAACAACAAAACCATCGGTTTTACACATAGCTACTCATGGTTTTTTCTATCAGCAATTGGGACAAGATACCTTAGAAAGTTATCCTTATTTTATGGTTTTAGAGAATGCCTTAATGCGCAGTGGTTTAGCACTTTCGGGAGCCAATACCGCAATCGATCAAAAGAACCATAAAAATGTAAATGACGGTATTCTTACAGCCTATGAAATTGCCAATCTGAATCTTCAGCATGTAGATTTAGCGGTACTTTCAGCCTGCGAAACAGCCACAGGTGATATTGAAGGAACAGAGGGCGTGTATGGTTTACAAAGAGCATTCAAATTGGCTGGTGTAGATAAACTGATAATGAGTTTATGGAAAGTAGATGATAAAGCTACACAGGAATTTATGACCCAATTTTATACCAATTGGCTTAAAAAGAAAAAGACCGCTTATGAGTCATTTACAACTGCTCAAAGCTATATGAGAAATAAGTATAAAAACCCATATTATTGGGCAGCTTTTTTACTAATGGAATAATTAAGTAGGCGTGTAGAAATTCCTTTATAATGTTTTGTTGAGAGATTTTTTAGATAGACAAGGAAAGAAATACAGAGAATAGTGAAATATTTGAGTATTTCTTGACGAAGTAAATCAAAAAAATATCCAAAAGAACTATTAAGAAACTTTTTCCGACTACTTAACCCATAAAAATACTTCCAATTTTGTAACAACTTTCTTCTTTAAGAAGATATAATAATGTAGGTATATTTCATTTATTGCTTCCTGCAAAGAAGTTTTATGTGAAATTTGCTACATAGGATTGGAGGTAAATGGAGAGTAACGTTCAAATTATAAAGGGCTTTAAAAATGGAGATAGTACAATAATTATCAATGTGTTTAAGCATGTTTTTCCAATAGTGAAAAAATATGTTTTAGCCAATTCCGGTACTATCGAAGATGCTAAAGAGTTAACCTGGGCAGGATTGGAAAAGTTTAGAAAAAATTGTTTGAAGCCTAACTTCTCATTATTTGATAAAGAGAAGAAGCCTATTGACTTCACAAAGTATATGTATGGTATTTGCAGATATACCTGGCTAGATATGTTGAAAAAAAGAAACAGATCTGATTTGGAGATTTCTTTTCCGCTTGTAAAAGATGAGCAAAGCAATAATATTATAACCTTCGATTTTGAAGACAAAACCAATGCCCATGCTGAAAATAGTGCTTTAAGAGAACTAGAAACCTTTGTAGTTGAATGTATTGGTAAACTATCTGAGAAGTGCAAAGAAATATTCCGATTAAATGCCTTAGAGGAAAAAGCCCATAAAGAAATAGCCGACGAAATTGGAATCAGTATTATAGCTTCAAGAAAACGACTAACCGATTGCAGGAAAGACCTGAAAGATAAAATTAAATTAAGCCCACTATTTAAAGAGTTTAAAGATGAAAAACTCATTCGAAAATTTATTGGTTACTAAGACTAAACCGAATGGAAGAACGCATACATAGATATTTATCCAATTCGATGGATGAAAACGAGAAAATATCATTTGAAAAAGAAATGGTCGATAACGCCGATCTAAGAAAAAGCGTTATGTTGGAAAAGCTGATAAATGAGGGTTTAGAAACTTATAGATCTGAGGCAGGCATTGCTCATGCAAAAGCACTTACAGAAAATATAGGAGATGATTTGTTTACAAACGAGGAAACAACAACATTTGAAATAGATATAGACGTAAGAAAAAAAGAAACCTTCAGCTTTCAGGAATTACTGTCAACTTTGACAAGCAAAAAAGTATATATTCCCACCCTGTTAGCCGCATGCTTAATATTTGCAGTGTTCAGTGTTCAATATTTTCAAACCAATAATGGGTCAATTAAAAACCCTAACGAATTGGGCTTTACAGAAGATAAAAACAACACGACTACCTCTAATAAGCCACTTGAAATTTTATTACCCGAAACAAACCAAATTTACAAAAGTGGTTCAAACATGAAAATTCAGTTAAATAAGAAAGTTAATGGGGTAAAACTATTAATAGGTACTAAAAGTGGCAACTTTAAAAAAGAGCTGAATAATATCTTCGATCATAACGAAACCTATACACTTTCGCTGAAAGGTTTTCCAACAGGGAAATATTCACTTATTATACAAGCCGACAAGGCAAGCCCTCAAATGCTTAATTTTGAAGTGAAATAAGGTTTATGTCAGACCACTATACATTCAATACCATTTGAGCAGTAGCGACAAGGCATTGCCCCACCGCTAACTCTATTTTCCAAGCCCAAAAACAGTTTTTAAATATCAGATGTATGGTGATGTTGACTTTAACTTATCAAAGAAAATCCTATAGTAGAGACGCAGCAACCGAATTTATGCGGTCAGTGAGCTTGTCGAACTGACAAAAAAATAAAAAAATCCAAAATCAGGTAACGCTTTCCATTTTACTCAAGATATAGAAGTGTAAGTCAAAATTTTACGCCTTTTTTAAAAAGAAATCCCCCTAAAAATAGGGGGTGTTTTCAGTTATATAAGTGTGTTATTTAGAGGTGTAATTAAATTACTACACAAGATAAATTTGAAAAGATGTTCAAAGCAAAAATTTTAGAAACTAATGAAGAGCTATTGGTTGCAAAACGATTACTCTATAAAGTTTACATTGAAGAGATTAATTGGAAAATCACTGAAAATAATCCTTCTGGAATTAGAATAGAAGAGTCATCGTGTGGAGAATATTATTTAGAGGATAATTATAGCGAAGTATCAAATTGGATTGGTGTTTACAATGGCGATAATATGGTTGGATGTGGACGTACTACCCATAGATTAAACGGATTGTTCGATATCGAGAATTATGTTACAGTTCCGTATGAAATTTCAAATGAACCAAAAACAATAGAAGCAAGTAGATTAGCAATCTTAAAACCTTACAGAGGAACGATAGCAATAAATGTTTTATGGGCTTTCGGCATAGAATACGAAATAAACAACGGTATCATTTCAGCAATGACAACAGCTCCCGTTCCTGGTGTTGGAAGCTATTATATATCAAAGTTAGGTTGTAAAATAGTTGATATACCCGCTTTTAAATATTCAGATTTAGATAACGAAAAGGTAAATCTATTGCATTTGGATATGTCGGATAAAACAGCGATCAAGCAATTGATTTTTGAGCTTAGAAATGAAAAAGCATTTAGCTAATAATGATGAACATTTGAATTAGTGGTAATAGAAATAGAAAATTTATGCAAGAGATCAACCACCCAAATGACTTAGAGGATTTTAAGCGAAACTATGAAAGTATTTCAGGGCTAAGTATTCCTGATGATTATCTTAGAAAATCAAAAGTATATATCTCAATAGTTCGGTAACTTTTGAATTAGTATAATTAAGAAAACGAGAAGCATTATA